>NZ_JAUTWQ010000011.1:0-235078 GCF_046719735.1 Halobacillus rhizosphaerae | reverse complement strand
CAACGGGCCTCGTTAGTCTTATGTATAAAATAAAAATGGCGGAGAAGGAGGGATTTGAACCCTCGCGCCGTTTGCACGACCTACACCCTTAGCAGGGGCGCCTCTTCAGCCACTTGAGTACTTCTCCGTAATGGCTCCACCGGTAGGATTCGAACCTACGACCAATCGGTTAACAGCCGATTGCTCTACCACTGAGCTACGGTGGAATAATTAAAAATGAATTAGCTCTTAATTGCTTGTCTTGAAAACTTTCAAATAATCAGCGACGAAATATATCGTATAATATATTGATCGGAATGTCAAATCCTTTTTTCGTCAATATATTGCTTATGTATTCATTTATTCTGTGCCTTTTGACAGCACCTAATTAATTTAACATGGCGTTTACAATTCGTCAATATGTTTTCTCTTTCTTTTTTAGTTTTCCTCGACATTTTCCACAAGCATAACGAGTGGTGTTTACTCGCCGCTTCCTATGATACTCCTGTCCGCACTTCGCACAAATATAGTGATGCTTCATAGGATTATCTTGAGAAGGCAGTGGTTTGCAATATCTCGGAGATCCTGTTTGTTTGAGCAGCTCTTTGAATTCTCTATCTCTGTGGCTGAACCCCTTCCCTTCTATATGAAGGTGATAATGGCATAGTTCGTGTTTAATAATTCCGGCAAATTCATCTTCAGCTGATTCTTTGTAGTATTTAGGATTTAATTCAATTACCCGTTTCGAGGGAATGTATCTCCCTCCCGTAGTACGTAAACGAGAATTAAAGTACACTTCGTCTGTAAATTTCTTATGAAAAAATTCTTCAGAAAGCTGGTTCGTCCATTCGTGAAGTTGTTGTTTGCTTAGTTCCATTTGTCACACCTCCTTTACCTCTTGCATACTTTATCATACGTATGAAGTACGGAAAAATCAAAAGGAGTGATGCAGATGCCTGGATGGTTAAAAAAGCAAATGTACAGTGCTTTCTTTAATAAAGATAAGTATCAGATTAAGATGCTGAACCAATGCTGGTATTTCTATCAACGCCAATTGAAATAAAAAAACCTGGAAGATGAACCCCCAGGCCAGATCATTATTGAGGCAGCATTGTTAAGGCAATGCGCTGTTTTTGTGTATCTACATTATCCACCCAGACAGTCACGACGTCTCCAACAGCCACGACATCCATCGGGTGTTTGACAAATTTATTGGACAATTTGGAAATATGGACAAGTCCATCCTGTTTGACTCCTATATCCACAAACACACCAAAGTCTACAACATTACGCACGGTGCCTTCCAATTCCATTCCTTGTTCCAAATCTTCCATTGATAACACATTCGTTTTTAATAAAGGTTTAGGCAGATCATCCCGAGGGTCTCTGCCAGGCTGCGTAAGAGATTTCATAATGTCCTGCAAGGTTGGCACTCCTAAACCAAGTTCTTCAGCAGTGGAACGGAGGTCTAAAGTCTTCAATTGATTCTCCATTTCTTCACTGCCTAACTCTGCCTTACTTACACTCCCCATTTTTAAGAGCTCTCGCGTTGCCTTATAACTTTCCGGGTGAATGGAAGTTCGATCCAAAGGTTCTTCTCCATCCAAAATACGAAGAAAACCAATACTTTGTTCGAACGTCTTTGCCCCTAGTCTCGGGATATCCTTAAGTTCTCTGCGTTTAGAGAATTTCCCTAATTCCTCTCGCTTCTTCACGACATTATTTGCCACAGTTTTGCTTAAGCCAGAGACATATTGCAGCAAGGAAGAAGAAGCTGTATTCACATTAACCCCGACCTGGTTAACCGCTGTTTCCACGACAAAGGTTAAAGATTCATTTAGTTTCTTTTGACTTACATCGTGCTGGTACTGACCGACCCCGATTGACTTAGGGTCAATTTTTACGAGTTCAGCTAATGGGTCCTGCACACGCCTGGCAATAGAGACGGCACTTCTCTCTTCTACTTTAAAATCAGGAAATTCCTCTCTCGCCAATTTAGAAGCTGAATAAACACTCGCCCCCGCTTCATTAACAATCATATAGGAGGCTGCTAAGTTATGCTTCTGGATCATATCCGCAACAAACTGTTCGGTCTCCCTTGATGCCGTTCCATTTCCAATAGCCATAAGCTCAATTGGATACTTCTTCATAAAAGAAAGCAGAATTTTCTCTGCACCCTTCACATCATTCTTCGGAGCGGTCGGATACATCACTGCAATGTCGAGCACTTTACCTGTTTCATCAACCGCCGCTAGTTTACAACCGGTCCTGAATGCAGGATCTACCCCTAAGACGACTTTTCCCTTTAACGGCGGCTGCAAGAGAAGACTGCGCAGATTGCTGGAAAAGACTTCTATGGCCTGCTCTTCTGCTGTTTCGGATAGAGAATTGCGAATTTCTCTTTCAATCGAAGGCTGAATCAAGCGCTTATAACTGTCTTGAATGGATTCTTCCAGAATAGACTGCGTGGATTCGTCAGCTCCAGATTGAATCACTTTCTTATTTAAGTACGTAACAATCGTTTCATCCGGTGGGTTTACGGTTACTTTAAGAACTTCCTCTTTTTCACCTCGATTTAATGCAAGAATACGGTGAGACACTATTGCACGGACGGGTTCTTGATAATCATAGTACATTTCAAAAACACCTTTTTCGTCCTGATCTGCATTTTTAGCTTTGGACTCGATAGTCCCTTTCTGGAAGGTCTGCTTTCGAATTTGCTCCCGGTATTCTGGATCATCTGAAATCCATTCGGCAAGGATATCATTCACCCCTTGCGTTATCTCTTCTACTGTATGTAGTTCGTGCTCTTCTGATAAGTAAGCTTGAGCTTCCTGTTCATAATCAAACGCTTTTTGCTCCCATACTTTCAGAGCAAGAGGTTCTAATCCTTTTTCTTTAGCCACTGTGGCCTTTGTTCTTCTTTTCTGCTTATACGGCCGGTATAAATCTTCTACCTTCTGCAATTGAACCGCTTCTTCGATATCCTTTCGCAGCTCTTCGGTTAATTTCCCTTGCTCATCAATCAATCGAATAACTTCTTCTTTGCGCTGCGTTAAATTTAATACGTAATGGTACTGGTCTTCAATGGCTTTAATCTGAACCTCGTCCAAACCGCCTGTTAATTCTTTACGATACCTTGCAATAAAAGGAACGGTATTCCCTTCTCCAAGAAGATCGATGACCTGTTTCACAGGCTTTTCATTTAATTCTGTCTGTTTAGCGACCAGCTTCAGCAAGTCGGCTTTAGGTAATAATTCACTCACGTCGTGTCCTCCTTCTATTGAATACCATTGTATCAAATTCTACTTGCCATTACTCCCAAACGAAAGGACCTTATTCCATTTTAACGTAGAATAAGGCCCTCATTTGTACTGGATAGCAATTAAAGTCGTATCATCATCTCTTGCCTGTCCATATAGTTCTTTATACTGTTCAGTGATTACTTTCACATTCTGAGTTCTAGTATGCTTAGCAGATAAGTTACGATCCACTACGCCATCCGAAAACATCATGAAAATCATGCCTGGATGCACCTTGCCTCTTGTCACTCGCAGCTTCTTCGGATAGCCTGCTAAGTATCCAGCTAGAGGAATATTCCTGCCTCTAGTTCCATCATTATCCAAAGTTATAACACCAATGTTCCCAATGGAGGAATAAGAGTATGTTTCAGCAATTAGATCTATTCTAAGTATACCAAGGACAACTCCGCGTTTCCCAACCAAAGCTTCATTACACTTATGGACAAGTGACTCTATTGTTAAATCAGGGTACTTTTCTACCATTTCCATTACGGCCTTTGAAGACTCATGCGCCATTTCCCCACTGCCAAGACCGTCAGCCACAGCACAGACAAACGCTTCACCGGTTTCTTTGTAAAAATAGCTATCTCCACAGTAGTAGTTGCCTTTCTTCGCTTGCTGATACACGGAAATAGATAGATGATTCAGCTCATCCAGCACTAAAATGCCTCAACGGATTCAGATTGCAGGGCTTCTCTCAGCTTTCTTAAAGCTCGCCGCTGCAAACGTGATACATGCATTTGTGAAATCCCCAGCCTTTCACCGGTGTCTTTCTGGCTTAGGTTTTCAAAATACGTGCATTGAAGAATTTCCTGCTCTCGTTCACTCAAGATCGGAAGTACTTTTTCAAGCAGCATTCTTTGATCAATATGATTGTACCCATCCTCTTTGTTGCCGATTAAATCAAGAATGGTAACCGTACTGCCATCAGAATCAGCTTCGATTTTCCGGTCTACAGAAAGAGCTTTATAACTTTTGCCCATTTCCATCGTCTCCAGAACATCTTCTTCAGAAACTTCCAGATATTCCGCAATTTCGATAACGGAAGGAGAACGCTGTAAAGAGCTGGTCAACTCCTCTGCTGCTTTCTTAATTTTCGGTCCTAATTCTTTAATCCGGCGTGGTACATGGACACTCCACGTTTTATCACGAATAAACCTTTTTATTTCTCCGATGATCGTAGGAATGGCAAACGATTCAAAGGATTTTCCGAATTCCGGATCGTAACGGCGGATAGCAGCTAGCAGTCCCAGCATGCCGACTTGGACTAAATCCTCATGGATGGTACTGTTTTTAGAATATTTGCGGGCGATGGACTCTACCAGGTCTTTGTAAACAAGAACTATCTTTTCCTGGATTTCTTCGTCCCGCGGGTTTTCCTGTAAATATTCTATCCACTTATAAACCTCATCATTATGATGTTGAGATCTGGTCGCCATCTTGATCCACCTCGGCTTCATGGAGATATTTGGTCATTAACACGATAACTCCATATTTACTATTGATTTCAACTTTATCCATTAGAGCATCAATTAAGAAGAGTCCAAACCCACCTTCGCGCAGCTCAGCGATGTCATCGTTCTGCTGGTAAGGTCCAATATCTTGTTTGATTTCTCCAAGATTAAAGCTTCCTCCATGATCGGCCACCATCACCTCCAGGCGATTGTCATATAAACCGAATCCGATGGTGATTTCGCCATCTTCATCTTCTTTATAGGCGTGCTTCACAGCATTAGTGATGGCTTCAGAAATAGCAACCTTCAAATCTTCTATATCTTCATATGAGAAACCCATACGATTGGCAATTCCAGAAGTGCTTAAGCGTACAACACCTACATATTCCGCCTTAGCAGGGACCTTCACTTCTACAAAATCAAATGGTTCCATTTTACATTCCACCTCGTACTGTAGTGTCTATGTTCATGATTTCAGTTAAACCGGTAATTTTGAACAGACGATATACACGATCCTGCATTTGTACAAGCTTTAATTCGGTGTTGTGTTCTTTTGTAGACTTAAGAGCACTAATAAACACTCCTAAACCAGTTGAATCCATATAGTTTACGTTTTGCAGATCAACTTCCACTGTTTGACGCTCTTCCTTTGTCAGCGGAAGCAAAGCTTCTTTAAGTTTCGGTGCAGTAAAAGCATCTACTTCTCCCGAAAGAGACACGTAAGCTACATCTTCTTTGTTTGTAATATCTATTGTTAAGTTCATGACTAATATCCTCCTATTATTCCAAGAAAAGTCGATCAAAAAAATAAGTTCCCGACTTTATTATAGGTTAAACATTTCTTCGCAAAATAATCAGGGTGAAATCATCCCGCAACTGAAAGTCTTGAAGTCTTTCAAAATGCTTAAAGACCTGCTCTACAACCTCTTGAGCAGGAAGGTGGGCATACTGCTTAATCACATGAAGAATTTCTTCTTGTTCAATAAAGCGGTCACCCTGCCGGCATTCCGTCACTCCATCAGTAAGGAGAATGATCATGTCTCCCTGTTCTACTTTCCGCTGATGTTCAGTGTAAGACGCTTCTGCGGACACACCGAGCACGAGTCCTGAGGCTTCAATCTCTTCATATTCGTCGCGGTCTTTGTGGTAATAAAAGCCCGGTTCATGACCTGCAGAGGAATAATGAAAAGTATGAGAATCTGTATCATACAATCCGTAGAACATGGTAATAAACATACTGGAATCGACGTTTCTTTCCACTACTCGGTTCAGACTGCCGAGAATAACCCCCGGGTCCATCCGCAGTTCAGGGAAGCTGTCCATCGAATACTTAATCATCGACATACATAAAGCAGCAGGTACCCCTTTACCAATTACATCAGCGATAGCTACACCAAGCGAGCCTTCCCTGTCTTGGACAAAGTGGTAATAGTCGCCATTCATCTGCTTTGCAGGTACACTAATTGCGCCTACTTCCACTTCTTCCAGTTCAGGTTTCACTGTTGATAACAGGGTTTTCTGCATGTTAGCAGCGACCGAAAGCTCTGATTTAAGTTCAAGCTGCTTCTCACGCAAAGACTGATATTCCTGATAAGCAAGTCCATAAGAAATCATTGTTTCCAGCAGAAAACTCATAGAAGATTGAATATATTCAGGCATTTCCGGGTATAGCTCCTCTAGGGACTGAATATGCACGTTAATAATTTCCTCTGGAGAAATATTATGCTGCATCGAATGCTTGCTGAATTGTTCTGCTTGGTAGAGAGCCTGCTCATCTTTGGTTCTAATATACTCTTGCAATAATTCTTTATAATTTTCTACATCCAGTTTCAATGTGCTCACTAGTTAACCTCCTCTACCGGAGCCATTTGATTACTTTAATTTCAGTACCTTTGCCATCTTCTGAATAAATATCAAATTCGTCCATTAACCGTTTCACACCAGGAAGACCTGCCCCAAGTCCGCCTGAAGTAGAGAACCCGTCTTCCATCACCTGGCTTAGCTCTTTAATTCCAGGTCCGTTATCCATGGCAACAATACTCATCCCTTTGTGATTCATATCGTCCACTGCTTCAAAACATATTTTACCTGTCCCAGCATATAAATAAATATTTCTTGCCAGCTCTGATATGGCAGTGGCGATGCGGGCTTGATCTACAGTTCCAAATCCAATTTTTCTTGAAATGTCCCTGCCCAGCTGTCGGGCGCCCACAATGTCCCACTCTTTTTTAATGTTGACACAGGATTGGAAGTCCATGGCTACTCCTCCAATTCCTGACGAAGTTTAATTAATCCTTGTTCTAAATCTAGTGCAGTAGGGACATCCTGCATGTGAATTCCTAAGTCAATCAGTGTCATCGCTACAGCAGGCTGGATACCTGTCAAGACTACCTTTGCACCCATAAGGTCGGACATGGTAACTACGTCTCCGAGAACTTTGGCGATGAAAGAGTCAATAATATCGACAGAAGTTAAATCTATAACCACACCTGTTGAGCCGCTCTCGTGTATTTTACTTAACAAATCTTCTTGAAACTGAATGGCCGTTTGGTCATCCAAATCAATTTGAATAGAAATAAGTAAGTAGTTATGCAGCTTTAGAATTGGTATTCTCAAGGTGTTCACTCCTTATTCAGTGAATCTATTAGTTTTTCAATGTTTTCATCGTTGTTCTGACTTTCTTCGATTTTGCGGTTTGTTAGTTCAAGGGCCGTTTGGAACCCTTTGCGAAGTGAACTTTTCGTAGGGAATTTCCCTAAATCAATTCCCAGGTTGACGATCGTCTGAGCAATTTCCGGACGAATTCCTACTAATATACATCTAGAACCGATTAATCGGACAGCTTCAGCTGCTTGAATAATGTGATGAGCAACCATCGTATCCACAACAGGAACTCCGGTAATATCAATAAGTACAACTTCCGCATTGTGCTTAATCACACCATCTAGAAGATTTTCCATTATCAGTTTAGCTCTTTCCGTATCAATCGTTCCAATCAGAGGCATAATCGTAATGTTTTCCATTACTGGAATGAGTGGAGCAGACAATTCTTGCAAAGCAACTCTTTGAAGAGAGACAATATTTTCCCAGCTTCCAGAGTACTCATTTACGAGTTGATTAATAACCGGGTCAACCCAGCCATCCACTTTACGAAGCACTTCAGAAAAGTAATCTGAGTCAATCTGATCTGATTGCTTTAAAATAAAGTCGGTAATGACCCTGCGAAACACTTGCATTCCGTCTGTTAAATAGCTCAGCGGCCATCCAAGGTTGATCAAGCGTTCAGCAAAGTCCTCTAAATCCTTTGAAAGTCCCTGCTTCTGAATATTAGAGAAAATGACATTTACAAATTCCCGATTGGTGCTTTCAAGCATCTCATCAGAAATCGTTGCTGTATAGTCATTCTCCTTGTGGGTCTCAACTTCCTCTAACCACATTTTTACAATATCGTTGCTATGTTCAAGAACGATGTCCTTTAGTTTTTGATCCATTTGTAAACCTCCACCATATTCCTATAAAATTAACGAATTAATATCCAAATATAATGTTATCAAAGATTCGATATTTTATATACTAATTAACCCTATTTTATACTTGATTGAAAAAATCCGCTATGTATTTTCCCAAATTTTTGTACTGGCAAACATTTGAAGTGACAATAAAAGCTCAGTATTCGGCCTGCGGTACAAGAGCAGGAAATGAATTTCTATTTATAAACTTGGATCTTAGGCTGCTGGTACAGCTTTTGCTCTATGAAAAAAGGGAGGTAAATCCAATTGACTCAAACTTTTTTGAGACAACAAAAATGAAGCTGCCTTCAACGACAGCTTCATTATTAAAAATCAATTAGTCCAAGACTAATCTGCAGCGCTTCATTCACACGCTGCATCATAGGTTCATCTAGCTGAGTAATCTTGTCGGTCAAACGCTGTTTATCAATAGTTCTGATTTGTTCCAGCAGGATTACTGAATTTCGTTCAAAACCGTATTTGGCTGCATCAATTTCAACATGTGTAGGAAGTTTGGCTTTCTGTATTTGCGCTGTAATCGCTGCAACGATTACAGTAGGACTGAAACGATTACCGATATCGTTTTGAAGAATGAGAACCGGACGAACCCCGCCTTGCTCAGATCCCACAACTGGGGACAAATCAGCGAAATAAACGTCTCCTCGTTTGACTATCAATGGCTTCACACCCCGCCCACTAATTGCTCCAGGGTGTGTTCTGCCTCCTCTTCAGCCTGAAACGCTTCTGAAGCGATGTTTAAATTAATTTTCGCCATTTCCATGTAGCCTCTGCGCATGGATTCTCTAACATGGCGTTGTTTCTTCTCCCGCAAATACATTTTAGTTGCTTGACACATGAAATCGCTCCGATCACTGTTTTCGAGTTGAATGAATCCATCTACTTCATTCAGTAGGTTATCCGGAATCCGGATGACAATCTCTTGCATGCTGTCGGACAAAACCATACACCTCCACCATCTTCTCTAAAAAAGAAACCAGTCAATAAGTCCACCCTAATCTTATCATTCAGGAGTGTCTATTGCAAAGGAGTGTTGGAATTTTTTCGTAAAAGATGCCACCTTAGCTCTCCTGATGGGAAAAATTGCCGAACGCTGACATGAAGCGGGTCACAGGGAGTTATCCACTTCCACAATTTGTCCATTTTTTAAATATATTCGAGGAACTCGATAACTAATCATACAAGGGATTTCATAATTAATGGTATCTAAATAGTCTGCTACTTCATCTGTTGAAATTTCCTGTTGTCCCTTGTCTTTACCAATTAAGGTAACCATTGTTCCTAAAGGATATTCCTGATCAAGCCGAATCATGAACTGATCCATGCATATTCTCCCTACAATTGGGAGTCGTTTACCATCTACGAGCACTTCCATCCCTTGTAATTTTCTTATCCAGCCATCTGCGTATCCTAGAGGAACGGTACCTATCCATTCCTCCTCTTGAGTTTCATACGTGGCCCCATAGCTGATAAATTCTCCCGCTGCTAATTTCTTCACGTGGATTAACCGAGTCTTCAGGGAGAAGGAAGGGTGTAAGTCAATAGGTTTCTCTCTTTTCACTACTTCTGACGGGTAAAGTCCGTACATACTAATGCCAAAACGTACATAATGTTTCATATGCTCCGGGAAGCGCATGCTTGCTGCACTGTTACCCGTATGAATCTGCACTGGATCTTTCCAGACTTTCTTTAAATGATTCAGCAATTGTTCCAGACGATCTGACTGGACCTGGAAATAATCCAAATCTTCTTCATCTGCCGTTGCAAAATGAGTGAAAACAGCTTCTAATTCAAGCATCGAATTCTTACTGATCCCATTAAGAAGGATATCCATTTCCTCTGCCGAGCGAATACCAATTCTCCCCATCCCTGTATCCCACTTCATGTGAAGCTTAAGCGTACAAGGAAGGTCAAGACGGCTGACTTCTTCCAGCCACTCTTTTTGAAAAACGGTTAAGCTGACATCCAGCCGGGCGGCAATTTCCACATCCCCCGGTCGAACCCACCCCATTACCAGAATAGGAGCATCTATTCCTGCTTCTCTTAGTTTAATTGCCTCATCTAATAGAGAGACAGCAAGGGCTTTCGCTCCTGATTCCAGTGCTTGTTTCGCTATTTGCAAGTCCCCGTGGCCATACGCATTCGCTTTTACCACCGCGTAAATCCCCACCTCTTCAGGAAGACGCCCCTTCAGCTGCTTGATATTATAATCAACCGCCGAAAGATCCACCTCAGCCCAGGAATCTCTATAAAAAGTTTCAATAGACAAGGGTTTGACACCTCACTTCAATACAATATCTCTCTATTATTCAACGAGCCAACACCCCTGTCAAATAGAAAAGCGGAAGCGAGCGTTTAGATCTCCCGGGCTAAGCAAGCCACCGGAACGGCGGAGAGAGGTGCCCTTTCCTCTCGCAGGCGATTGACTTATGACTCGAGGGGCTGGACCTTGCAGACGGACAATGAAAAGCGGAAGTACCCGTTCAGCCCCGACCAGTGCGAAATTCGCCCTATAACTTTTCGAATCATTCTTACTGTAAAATAAAAGCAGACCGCTAAGCCTGCTCACCGAAAATTTATTTAACTGCGTGATTATTAATGGAGCTTGCCACAGAAACCATTTCATCTTCAGTCAATTGATCACTCGCTAAATGGAATGTGGTTCCATTCTGTGTCCACTGCAGCCGCTTGTTTGCCATAGCACCAATCACTCCATCTTCAAGCTGAACAGGATCTCCACTTACTTGAATAGAAGCTTGGGCACTTGCCGGCTGCACATCTGCAGTTTCTTGAATTAGAGTGAAGTTCTTATCACCCGCAAAATTCATAATGACTCGTTTTCCATCTTCTGTTTTTAATTCCTGCTCATCAGTAAGCTCAGCGCCGTATGTTTCACCTGGATACAGCACAGCTTCTTCTTTATTATCATCCATACTGGCAACAGGAACTTCAGAAGGAGCCATCGCCATATTTTTATCTACGTCAAAGTCTTCCTTTTTCAAGGAGTCATCTTTAGCGAAGTTTGCGAACTGCACCTCTACTAAAGGATTCATGTCCTGGTCGAATACTTTCACCATCACTGGCTGATAACTTTTCTTATCAAAATAAATTTCCTGGGACGGAAGTGTTTTATTGTTTTGATAATTGGTTTTCGTTTTAAAGACAAAATATTTTTCGCTCGTGTTAAATTCCGCATCCGAGTCTGTCTTGATATCTTTAATTAGTGATGCGAATAAATAAGGCTGGCTGGTGTTCTGCGGCCAATCACTTTGAAACTTAAAGCTTTTATTTAACGCAGGAGTGAGAACATAAACACCGCTGCTATTTTTCAAAATGATCTGGCTTCCTTTTTCATCCTGGTCATTTTGCAGCTGAACTCGGTAAAAATCCTTTTTCTTATGCCACACTTGGATATGGTATTTCTGTTCATCTTTACCCGTACGCATCTTCATATTTGCTTCAGTTTTATATCCAGCCATATCGTCTGCCTTTTGTTCGAGCTTTTTCAAAACATCTTCTTTAGATTGCTGTCCGCACGCACTCAGTGCGAGCAAGGCAAACAATGAGGCGAACAAAAGGATTAGGAAACGTCTTTTCATCTGCTCAACTCCTTTGTCTCAACTGGAGGACAAAGGGAACGCATCACCATAACTCAAGAAAATGTACGAAAGGTTTGGGACAACCCTTCTACCACGTCCGTCGCAAGCAAATCTCTCATTGCGTGCTGCTCGTCCGTTAATAACTCGGCTGTTGTGCCATGAATAAAGCAGCCATTGCTGATTCCGTCCAAAATAGATCCACCTTGTAAAACCATAGCAAGCAGGATGCCAGATAACACATCACCTGTGCCACCTTTTGCAAGCCCTGCATTTCCGGTCAAATCGACTCGCTGCTTTCCTTCCGGGGAAGTAATAATCGTAGCCGGACCTTTTAACACGAGATACACTCTATGCTTGCAGGCAAAGCTCCGACAATACGCAAAGGGAGATTGCATAATGGTCTTAATCGGCTTTCCCAATAGACGAGCGAACTCTCCAGGATGGGGAGTAAGAATAGTCGGATACGGCCGCTGAGCCACTTTATCAAAAAGTTCCTTCAAATGAAAAAGTCCATCGGCGTCGATCAAAAGCGGAGCTTCTATTTGCTCAAGAAGCTCTTCTATCAGCTCCTGTGCCTCCGGATGACGGCCCAGTCCCATTCCAACCGCTGCTGCGTCAAACCCTTGAAGGTCATCCTTTATGTGACCGGTAATCTTCCCAGCCGTTTCACTCATCGCAAGAAAGGTTGCTTCCTGCACGTAAGAAGAAACAGAAGGGATGACTTCCTTAGCCGTTGCTACTGTTAACAGCCCGGCACCGCTCCTAAGAGCCGCTTTTGCGGACATGGCGATTGAACCCGGCATTAGATCAGAGCCCCCGACCATTAATCCTTTCCCGTGACTCCCTTTATGAGAATTCGTCATTCGCTCCGGCAGGCTTCGCTTTACATCATGACGCTGCCAGACAAGACGTTCGGGATGGCGGAGCTTGCGAACAGGAAGCCCGATCTCCACCATCTCGATTTCCCCGTAAAAGGGTCGTGTATGCTGTACAACTGCACTCATTTTCAATGCAGCTATCACTACTGTTAAATCCGCCCGAACTCCATCAAACTCCTCAATTCCTTCATCCGCTGGAACTCCAGTGGGGAGATCGACCGCAATCCTGCAGGAATTCTGCTTGTTTACCAGTTCCACTATTTCATTGAAAGGAGAGCGTAACGGTCCCTTCGCTCCAATACCCAGCATGGCATCCACGATCACATCTGCCTTTTCGAGTGACTGTGTCAGAGCGTCCCAATCGTTCAATTGAAAAAGGGAGTAACCTGAAGCAAGAAAGATTTCCTTATGAACTATCGCATCCCCGGATATTTTTTCGTCCGCTGCCACTTGCCAGGCCTCTACTTCGTATCCTCGGTTCAATAAGGTTCTGGCAATGACGAAACCATCTCCACCATTATTTCCTGCTCCGATGAGCACGACCACTTTATGATGTTCCGGTATTCTCCGTTCGATTACATCCGCGGCAGCTCGGCCAGCACTTTCCATTAATATTTTCCCTTCAATTCCAGCTGACTTTATAGCCACCTGGTCCCATTCGTACATTTCTTGTGCGGTGACAATATCCATTTCGTTCCCTCCTACCCGCATTACAATGTTATGAGACAACCTATGTAATTATGCCATTTCACCTTTCTTCGATCACAATTTGAGCAATGACTTGAGCAGAGCTGTGAGAAATCGCAACCCATAAAAATTGGTTTTCATAACCTTTGACTTGTATTTCTGGAGCGCCGCTTGCATTTGGAAGAATTTCTATATCTTGAAAGCTGAGCCGCCCAATCCCCGTACCTGCCGCTTTCGAGAACGCTTCTTTAGCCGCAAACCGGCCAGCTGCAAACTCAGTTTGACGCTTTCCCTTTAATTGCTTATATTTCTCCTGCTCTTTCTTAGTTAATATTCGTTGAATAAACCTTGGATTACGCATTATACTTTGGTTAATACGTTCTATCTCTAAAATGTCTACACCTATGCCTTTGATCACTTTTATCTTCCTTTACAAGTTAACTAGTTGTAGTATACCCGATTATGGAAGTGGTTAAAAAAAGAATAATAGATGTTCTTTTTGCTTATATTGACGAAGAGCAGTTATGTAAAGGAGAATGGCCTATGTTTGTTCGAACGGAAAACTTCAAGGAATTTTTTAAATTTTATCCCATCGTTTCCTGGCTGGTGATTATTAACTTTGGTCTATGGTTATTAATTGATGTACTTCAGCTCGGGGCAGCTGAGGAATTCTTCCGCTGGGGTCTGGGCATCAATGTCCTGGTCTCACAGGGAGAGTATTGGCGGTTAATTACACCTGTCTTTCTCCACGCCGGTTTTTCTCATGCTTTGTTTAATTCTTTCTCCCTCGTTTTATTCGGGCCAGCGCTTGAACAAATGCTTGGCAAGGGAAAATTTATTGCGCTTTATTTATTTGCAGGATTTGCTGGAAACTTAGGTACCTTTGTAGTCCAGCCTGATGCCTACAACCCTCATTTGGGGGCATCCGGTGCCATTTTTGGATTGTTTGGCGTCTATATTTTTATGGTTTTGTTTAGAAAGAACTTAATTGACCAGGCGAATTCCCAGATCATATTCGTCATTTTCATTCTTGGCCTCATCATGACCTTTTTACAGCCGAACATTAACGTGTTGGGCCATGTCTTTGGTTTCATCGGCGGGTTTGCACTTGGTCCAATCATTTTGAAGAACGTGCAAAGTTTTTCACTTTCCCGAATAAGGGAGAAGCATTCCACCAGTTCCTCTATTGGGTTTAACCCCAACCGGTACAGAAACAAAAATCCGTCAGCCGGCAATATTGGCCGCTACCTATTTTGGGGAGCCATCATCTTTTTCGTCGCCGTTTATGTATTCAGTAACTTTCTATAACAACCCAGAAAATCCGTCTCTACATGAGGCGGTTTTTTTGTTTTGTTACATATCATTAGTTAATAAAACTAACATGCAGTTTTGGTTCATACTTGATTTCGAGATAACAAAGGTCCATTGCTTTAATAGAATAAAGGTGGCTTTCCTGCAGGGAGCAAATGACCTGCCGAGTTACATTCACTAGCTATTCATTTTTATGTACAGCCTATACTCAATGTAGATGGTAACTTCTTCCCCGAAAAACAAAATCAAACCTTTTTCCATAGTAGTGGAGGCTGCATGTTATCATCAGAATTTCCGTTTTCTCAAATGGTTTCGAGATTCTTCTATGGTTAAGGGACGGAGGGAAACGGCGAGACTCCTGTGGGAATTGCGGGACAGATAAGACCCCGGAGAGCTTAGCTCGAGGAGGCTTAGCGCCCGCCCCACGGAAAGCGAACCTTTTCCCGAAGCCCCTAAGTTCAATTATAGTCTCGAAACCGATCCTTCCGGGTAACAAAAAACTGACAGACCACGAAGGATCTGTCAGTTGATGACTTATATCTTATTTAGCGTTTGAGTTACGGCTTTTGTTCTGAAAACCACGCTTGTTTTTACTATTAAAGTTGCGATTACGTGATTTATTACCACCACTGCGGTTGAAGTTACGGTTCCCATCTTTACCACGGTAGCTCTTCTTGTTTTTACCTTGAGCGTTTTTAACGCTAATCGGTTGAACAGAAGACAAACGAACTGGAACTTCATCACGTTCTTTCGTCAGCATCTTCAATGCAGCTGCTACGACATCAGAAGCATCATGCTCCTGCAGCAATTGATCTGCAGCCTGATGATACTTTTTCAAGTCATCTGATTGCAGGTTTTCAGTAATTTTTTCAACTGCAATTTGCTGCTGGCCGCGTTTAGCTTCATCAGAAGATGGTACGCGCAAACGCTCTACTTTTTTCTTCGTTAGTTTTTCAATTAAGTTAAGCTGAGCTTTCTCACGTGGTGTAACAAAGGAAACGGATTCCCCTTTACGTCCAGCACGACCCGTACGGCCGATACGGTGTACATAGCTTTCTGGATCCTGAGGGATGTCGAAATTGTACACGTGAGATACTTCAGAAATGTCCAGTCCACGAGCAGCAACATCAGTTGCCACAAGGATTTCGATACGTCCGCGTTTAAATTTGTTTAACACAGACATACGCTTTCCTTGCGTTAGATCTCCATGAATACCTTCTGCACGGAAACCGCGAGCCTGCAGTCCATCAGACAGTTCATCTACACGGCGTTTCGTACGGCCAAAGACAATAGCTAGAGCCGGTGCATGAATATCAAGTAAACGAGTAAGTGTATCGAACTTATGTTTCTCAGGAATCTCCACATAATACTGTTCGATATTTTCCACAGTCATTTCTTTTGATTTCACTTTAACCTCTTCAGGTTTTTTCATAAGGGTCGTTGCGATATTACGGATTTCTTTCGGCATTGTTGCAGAGAACAATAAGGTCTGACGATGTTCTGGCAATGCTTTAAGAATATCTCTAATATCATCAATAAAGCCCATGTTTAACATTTCGTCTGCTTCATCTAGCACAGCCGTATGAACATTCTCAAGCTTAATTGTTTTACGACGAATATGATCTAGCAGACGTCCAGGTGTGGCTACAACGATTTGGTTATCTTTCAGGGCACGAATCTGACGTTCCATGTTGGAACCGCCATAAATTGGCAGTGTGCGGACTCCGCTGTTTTTACCCAGACGGTTTACTTCTTCCGCTACTTGAATCGCAAGCTCACGTGTAGGCGCAATTACAAGACCTTGTACTGATTTAAGGTCTTTATTAATTTTCTCGATCATCGGAATTCCGAAGGCTGCTGTCTTTCCTGTTCCGGTCTGCGCCTGTCCGATGACATCCTTACCTTCTAAGCCTAGGGGGATGGTTTGTTCTTGAATTGGTGTTGTTTCCTCAAAGCCCATATAATCTAATGCTTTAAGAACTGGTTTTGATAAACCTAATGATTGAAATGTTGTCACTATACTTTCATACTCCTTTATAATTAAAATCTTCTACCTTATATGCATACGAACATGTAAAAAAAGCCTTCTGCCACACTACACGGGAGAGGCCTCTCAAATACCTGCCTGATAGATTCATTCATCATAACACACATAACAGTTTTAATTCTACACATTTCCTCTATGCTTTTCAATCTTAATAATGATAAAATGAGTAAAAACTGTCATGTTCCCGAGGAGGGATCCAATGGATAAGCCTCCATTCCACCCCTATATATTATTATTTATTGGTGTGGCGTCAATCTCGACAGCTGCCGTCTTTGTGCGGCTCGCTGGAGATGCACCGGCTTCTATAACCGCTTTATACCGATTATTAATGGCTGTCATTATTATGGCCCCATATATCGGTTGGAAATACCTTCACGAACTAAAAAAAATTTCTTCAAAAGATTTAATTCTTGCTACTTCTGCAGGAATCTTTCTAGCTTTTCACTTTATTTTATGGTTTCAATCCTTGAACTATACATCTGTAGCAAGCTCAGTAGTTCTCGTTACCATGCAGCCAATCTTCGCTTTTATAGGCACATACCTCTTCTTTAAAGAACGTTTTACAATCGGAGCCGTGCTTAGTATGATCATTGCGCTTACCGGCAGTGTGATTATCAGCTGGGGAGATTTTCAAATCAGCGGCATTGCCTTACTTGGTGACTTTCTCGCATTAGCTGGAGCCGCCATGGTTACAGGATATTTTCTTTTGGGGCAGAATTTACGTAAACGACTGTCCTTGATGACGTATACCTTCCTAGTTTACAGCATGGCGTCTGTCACTCTGCTCATTTATAACCTGATCCTTCAAGAGCCCTTTACAGGATACTCTCAGCAGCAATGGCTGGCATTCCTGGCTCTTGCGATTATTCCCACTTTCTTTGGGCACTCCCTTTTTAATTGGACCCTTAGATGGGTAAGCACCTCCACCATTACGATGGGGATATTAATCGAACCTATTGGTGCTTCACTGTTAGCCTATTGGATTTTAGGCGAAGGAATCACTTGGTTTCAATGGCTCGGCGGTTCCATTGTAATCTTCGGGCTAATGATGTTCATTTTCAGTACCGCGAAGAAAGGTAAACCAAAGCTTACTCATGCTTCCAACAAGGCTCATGGACCACCCAAATAAACCGAGAGAAGGTGTACCAATGCCGATCAAGCTGATCGTAGACGGAGGAGGAGATTTTCCTCCACAGATGGTAAATCAGTACGATATCGAAACGATTCCCCTAAACCTTCAGTTTGGGGACGACCAGTATAAAACCGGAGAGATGGATTTACAAACTTTTTATAGAAGGTTAAAACAATCGGAGGAACTTCCAAGGTCCTCCTCTCCCAGTCCCAACGATTTCTACGAAGTGTTCAAGAAGGTGGACCCAGCGTTCCCAATCCTTGTGCTGAGTCTGACTCAAGGTCTTAGCAGTACTTATGAAAATGCCGTCATGGGCAAGAACCTTTTATTAGAAGAAGAACCGGACCGTCAAATCGAAGTGCTCAATACGAAAACCGCTTCTTCAGGTGTCGCCTTACTGCTTCACGAAGCGGAAAAGACTATTAACCAGGGCGTTCCTTTCCCGGAACTCGTTTCACATATGCAGGAAAGAATCGAAAAAACTACTACCCTGTTTATTTTGAAAACGTTAGAAAACGTTATCAAAGGCGGCCGCCTGGACAAAGTAAAAGGAAAAATTGCGAAAACGCTAAATATCAAGCTGTTAATGAGAGCGAATGCAGAAGGCGCCATCGAAGTATCTGAAAAAGTTCGCGGCAATAAAAAATCTTTACGCCGGTTTATCGATCAAATCGGTGAATACACAACAAGCTTTGAGGATAAAGTAATTTCTTTATCGCATTGCAATGATCAAGAGCGCGGGCATAAAGTGTTAGAGGCCATTAAAGATCAATACAGCTTTAAGGATTCTTTATTTATGGAAATGGGACCTCTTATATCGACCTATGCGGGAGAAGGTGGCCTTGTGATTGCTTTCTTCAAAGACTGAGGCTGAAGGAAATAAGGAAGCGATGAGAAATTCTGTATTAGGTAAGACAAAAAATCCTAACGGTGGTAGCAGAATGGCGTTAACATTTCACCACCGTTAGGATTTTATCATGGTTAAAACGCTGCCTCTTATCCATGATAATCTTCATATCGGGGCTGAGGAGAAGATAATGCCAGAACCCCTGCCGTAATGGGGAAAAGCAGCGTCAGGAGTATAATAACCTGATAATTGCCCAGCCAGTCATAGAACAATCCAAACGGAAGCGGACCAAGCGCTGACCCTACTACCATGACTGTTTGAGCTAAACCTTTAATGCTGCCTAAATGCTCTCTGCCAAAATAGTTCGGCCAGACAATATTCAATACAATTCTCTCAAATCCATTGACCATTCCCCAAACGACTCCAAATCCGATCGCAAGCCACCAGCTTGAAGTGAAGAGCAATAAGAGCAAAGTGAATATATGGCCGAAAAATGTGATCGCTAAAATATAATGCACGGAAAAACGATCCACCAAATAACCGACTATAAACGTCACAGGGAAACCGATGACGGCCATTAAAGTGAGTACTGACGCTGCAATTCCTGTACCCAGCCCCCTCAGTTCCATAATAGAAACCAAGTGAAAAGTAATCGCGGTATTTACAAGGGCGGGCACCACAACGCAGAACAAAATAAACCAGAATGCTCTCGTTGCCATAGCTTCTCTTAACGTCCAGCTTTTTTCATTCACATCTATGAAAGTATTGGGGTCCTCCCCCTCTTTCAACGGCTTCGGCGTGCCATCAGGAACTTCTCCGATCAACTTCGGCTGGTTTCTTACGAATATGTACGCGAGGGGCACAAAAACAATCAGTACAGCGGCTCCCCAAATCCCCCATGTTGTCCGCCAGCCGACATGCTCAATTAGAAAGGCATTCGCTGGCGGAAACATCGCTGAACTAGCGAAGCCTCCAATTGCCATGACACTTAATGCCCGTCCCCGTTTTTTAATAAACCACTGAGGAACAAGCGTATTGGGCACCAGCGTCATCGAACCCTGACCAAACAAGCGGATCATAAAAAACCCAATGAACATCATAATCGGTCCTAACAAGAAGGCATTCCAAAACAAGGCAAGGGAGAGCATGATTCCAACCGCTGTCATCATCGTCCTTTGACCAAAGCGATCGACTAAACGCCCCATCATAAATAACGCAAATCCTGCCCCTAATGTAGCTGCAGAGTAAATGCCGGATACTAGAGAACGTGAATAACCAAAATCATCAATATAATAATTAATAAAGATAGATACAGAATACGTTTGACCCGGTCCCGAAAAAAAGACACCGAGTCCTGCCAATGCGACGATAACCCATCCATAGAAAAAACGAGTTCTAATAGGGACTTCTTCTTTTAATGCATTCACTTAGTAATCCCTCTCTTCTGTTATGGGTTGAGAAAAGAAAGGACGCGGCGGCATAATTCTTCACGGTCATCTCCATGGCATATTAAGTGCTTCGATTTAGCTAGTAACACCACTTCCTTATTCACCGAAGGTATCTCCGTATTTAGGAAGTCTGCTGCCCGGACAGGCACCATTCCATCTAATTTCCCTTGGATAATAAGAACAGGGCAATGAACCTCCCGTAGGCAAGGAAGCGTATATTTCACACACTTCATAAACTCTAAGGAAGAAAAGAAATAGGTATGTCCGAGTTTACGCTGATACCGAACAAATAACTCATTGTTAGAGAGCGATCCCCTACATGCATCGCCGGCCATTTCGAGAATATCCTTCGCCATTTGCGGGAGACTGATGTACTTACTGGACGCTGAGAGCAATACCAGCTTATGAATATCATATTTAGCCGTTAAGTAAGCAGCAATCATCCCTCCCATAGAAAAACCTACCAGAAGGATTGTCTCATTTCGTTTCATTAAATCTAATAGAGCAAGCTCTGCGGTCATGATCCATTCTTGATAGTAATGACCTCTTAAATGCAGCGTTTCGCCGTGGCCGGGCAGCGTTGGAGAAGCAAGTTCCCAATCTGTATTGGCTTCTAAGAATTCTGCTAATGGCCGAACTTCATCCGGACTCCCTGTATAACCGTGAATACACAAACAGCCAACACTCATTTTTCTTCCCTCACTATCCACTATTTCGTTTCCCGAAATAATCATACCATATTTATCTTTCCAGAAGCATTCAGGAGGATGTGCCTGAGAACAACTTGTCCTGTTAAATCCAGGCAAGTTCACCTGACCGGGACACAAACATTGATCCACTCCTATCCTTTGCTTTAATCTTATGTAAAAAAACAGCGCGCCCCGGCGCGCTTTATTTTATTCCTTTAACAAAGGAGCCAATTCCTTTCACAAGGGGAGAAACTTGCTGCACTGTCTTCATCACTTGACCGGTGGTTGACATCATTTTGTCAAAATCGAGTTCGCCATTTTCGTCATGAAAATAGTTCATAACCCCTTTAGGGATGCCGGCAGCTTTCTGACCTGCCGCGCCGGAACCTGGTTCAGTTTCAGTATATCCTTGATACCCGTAACCATACGTATATGGAGGTTGAGCAGTTGTATAGGGTGCTTGATTCCAGCCATAAGCGGTGTTGGAGTACCCCGGCTGGCCAGCAGCATTGGCGAAAGCCTGCTGATTAAATGAGTAAGGAGTATAACTATAATTAGGATAGTAACCCGAACGAAAAGTCGCGTAATTCCATCCATTCCCTTGGTTTTGATTCGAATACATAGGAGTTCCACCTTTAATGATTATTTACTTCAGCCTATGTTGAAATCAAAAAAAAGTGTAAAACAAAACACGTGATTTGGACCATCACTTGCTACCTTATGAGAAATTCATAGAATTTGTATCGAGAAAACGCTCCTCATACGGAATTCCTAAGGTGCGCCTTAGTTTTCTTTCCTGATACCCTAATATTTTCTCGTCATCAATAAAGGTTGCAGGAGTTCCATATACTTTCTTACTTTGCAGTTCTTTAAAATATTGTCTGTTCTCAGAAATATTCTTCTCTTGGTAATTAACTTCCCATTCTGACAATCTGGAAATCAGCTTGTCACAATTAGAACAGTCATTGCTTGTGTAAACCACTACCATTTGATCGCTCATAGCTGACCCTCCTCATCCTGCCTGCCTTAATTTAAAGCCAAGTTTATCTTTGTAATTTTACATTACCCTAATATTCCTGTAACAAAACCCCTTTTTTAGGTAAAAAGAAGCGTATCATTAGAACTCCTTTTCTTACCATTACTTTTCCAGCGGATTTATCGAGTTTTTAGATTCCCGATTGGTGAAAGAGACCAGCGAGTGATGTTTTCCTGTCGAAAGTATTTCTCTTCTCCCCTCCACCCTTGAAACGTTAAGCAGAACAGCGGTTCAAACAGAAGGAAAAAATATTGATCTGACAATTAAAACAGCCGCTGAAGCGAGACATTGTCCCTCAGCGGCTGTTTCATTTATAGTAATCGGCCAAAGTCATTACCATCGCACCCATCTTCGGCTGCTCAGGCTGTATAACACGCGTCAGCCCGTTTTTTTCCAATTCTTTCGCGGTAACTTTCCCCACCGCTACGGGTAATACATGTTCTTGAAAGGCTCTCACCAATTCTGATGGGTCTGATAAAGAGCGAAATAAGTTTTGCACCTGCGTTTTACTTGTAAACACAACTGCATCTAAGGCACGGTCGTAAATATGTTGAATGAGACTGTCCAGGATCTCATCTTCCGGCTTTTCATATTGATAGGGCTTAGATAAATATACCGTGTATCCAAGCTTCTCTAACGTTTCCTGTAAGGCAGCATCATCTTGATTATAGGCTTGCAAAAACACACGAGATCCTTTATGCTCCTGCTTAAATCCTTGGAACAAATTTTCCATCGTTCCATCCTCAGACGTAAGCAAGGGCTCCAGAGAATGCTCCTTCATCCAGCGCAGAGTTTTACTTCCTCTAACCGCAATACTAACTTGACTGAGCTTGTTCAGAAAACCCTCTTTTTCCTGGATGCTTTCTGCTGAATTTTCTAATGTTTTAGCCCCAATGCCCGTAGTGAGCACTGCCCAGTCAAACGGGAGTTGAATAAAGTCCTGAACATTATTCCTGCTGTCTGCTTCATTTAACAGCTGTTTACCCTGAATGGAAAATAATGAGCCAGTACCGCCTTGTTTCTCAATTAATTTCGTAATGGCTTCCCCTTGTCTCGAGGCAGCAATTCCAATTCGTCGTCCTTTTAACTTCTGCATTCTGTCTCCTCCTTTCAACAAAGGGTTTGCAGCCAATCCAGCATCTTCCTCTGGTATTCTTTAAGAAAGAATTGATCGGCAAGCAGTTCTTTCAGCAAATTTCTTTGCATTTCTTTTGAAAGCAGGGACTTCTTAATCAACTGCCTTGCTTCATATAAGAAATCCACGTATTCCTCGTACTTTTCATCATATTGCTTTTCAAGATCTGATTTAATCTGACGGGATAAATAAGGACTTGCTCCGTTAGTGGAAATAGAAATGGAGAGTCTTCCACGATTAAATTGAGCTGGAATCATCACATTACCTTTCTCAGCATTGGATGCGTCATTAATGAGAGCCCAATGAGGTGCCGCATCTCGCACGGCCTGATTTACTTCTTCGTGATTCGTGGCAATCACAATAAGTCCTGCGTCTGAGAGGTCTCGAGGTTCAAAGGTTTTTTTCTCCCATTTAATCATCTGCCTCTTCCTTAGCTTAAACAAATGACCTGTTAGCTCTGGGCTGATCAACGTAGGAATGACACCGCTCTCCACTAAGGTGTTGACCCTCTTTTCAGCAATTCGGCCGCCCCCGACCACTATGACTGACCTGTTAGTTAAATCTAATGTAACAGGGAGTGGCTTCGACATGTTTACTTCACCCGTTCTTCAGCATGATAAGGATTTATATGTAGTCTAACATACAATTAAAGCTGATTTTCAGGAGTTTGTCCAAGGGCTTGCATAACGCGGTCACGAAGCGCTTCTTGAATATTAGGATGGCTGCCTAAATGCTGACATAAAATAAACCGACCTCCGTAATCCTTAATCTTATCTTCCATTGAACGCATAAGCACGCCCGTAAACCAAAGATAAGGAACAATAAACACCTGCTGTTCCCCATCCTCATAAGATTTATGAACCGCTTCGTCAAAAGAAGGCTTCAAAACAGCAAGGAAGCAGCTCTCTACTCGTGCCACGTTTGTTTTCTGCTTTAGTTTTCTGCCAATTGTCTCGATCGCTTTTTTCGTGGCAGGGTTTTTGCTTCCCCGGCCAACTACCAGAATCTTAGCCGCAGATGAAGGTGTAATCTGGGTTTCTCTTATTCGTTCTGCCATAATGTCAATTAAACGCTCCTGAACTCCAAGCGGTTTCCCGTAAGTAAACGTGACATGCGGATAGATGTCTCTCAGCTGGTCTATTTCCTCTGGGATATCCTTATAATAGTGACCTGCAGCGAAAAGTAATACAGGTATCACAGCAATTTCATCTGCCCCCGCATTTACAAGTCGTTCAACGCCTTCTGGTATCCCGGGGTTCACAATTTCTAAAAAGCAGATTTGTTGAAGCGGAACGTTGACATCGGACTGGACGGACTGGATAAAATTTTCCGCCTGCTTCTTTGCCTCTTCTACACGACTTCCATGACTCACATATAAAACACTCTTCATTGTTTACCTCCTATCCAACCACCGCTTTTGCCGATGAGTCTTCTTCCAATGTTAACTGCTCAAACCATTGCAGCTTTTCTCTTAACCTGACCACTTCCCCAACGATAATCATGGATGGGTTCTTCAAATGTTTTGCTTCTTGAGTAATATTCGAAAGCGTCCCCGTTACCGTTTCCTGAACTTTAGTTGTGCCCCAGTGCACAAGAGCAATCGGGGTATCAGAAGAACGGCCATGACGGATCAGCTTGTCACAAATATCCGGAAGCTGTTTCACTCCCATATAAATACAAAGTGTATCCATACTCTTCGCTAAATGTTTCCAGTATTCCTCTGCATCGGCATCATTTTTTGCGACACCCGATACAAAAGCGACAGAAGAACTATAATCTCTGTGAGTCAGAGGAATACCCGCATAAGCCGGAGCTGCTGATCCAGAAGATATGCCTGGTACAATTTCGAAGGGGATCTTCTTAAGAGCGAGCTCTTCCGCTTCCTCTCCCCCTCTTCCGAAGATAAACGGGTCTCCGCCCTTCAACCTGGTGACGGTTTTTCCTTGATTGGCAAATTTGCAAAGTAAACGGTTGATGTCCTCCTGGGTTAACGAATGATTATTTGGGCTTTTCCCACAATACACCAATTCAGCTTCTGATTTCTTGTAGTCGAGAAGTTCCTTATTAATTAACCGATCATAAAGGATGACATCCGCTTTCTGAATGGCTTTCATTCCTTTAACTGTTATTAAATCCGGATCGCCCGGACCAGCACCTACTAGATATACTTTTCTCATACTTCCACCTCATCCTCATTGTTAAGTCCTAAACAAGCCACTTGCTGAGACAGCTATCCATAAAGTCTATGCCGTAAACAAGCCATTTTCTTCATCATTTACAGGGTTTTTTCCTTAAATCTACTATTAGCGGTAAGAAAGCAGAAAGGGGAATTAAATTCCCCCGCCGTGCAATCCACATTCCGTTTTGTCAAAACCGCTCCATCTTCCTTCTCTCGAATCCTCAGTATCTCCAGTTGGAAATGTACAAGGCATGCAGCCGATGCTAGGATACCCCTGATCATGTAATTCGTTGTATGGCAACCTGTTTACTCGGATATAAGACCATACTTCATCCCATGTCCAGTGAATAAGGGGGCATACCTTCAGGGACTTAAAGCGATCGTCCTTATTCACGAAGTCTGTTTTACTTCGGCTGACTGACTGTTCACGCCGCAATCCGGAAATCCATGCTGGAACACCTGTTAACGCATCTTCCAAAGGTTTAACCTTCCTAATATAACAGCACTGATTCGGCTGTCGTTCCCATAAAGCAGGTCCGTATTTCTCCCCTTGCTCTCCAATCGTTAATTCAGGCTTTTTCATCTGAATTCGGAGCTTAGGATACTTAGCTTTCATTTGGTCTATTAAATCATAGGTTTCCGGAAAATGAACCCCCGTGTCTAAAAATACAATTTCTGCATCCTCTTTTACCTTGGAAATCAAATCGATTAAGACAATTCCTTCCGCACCAAAGCTGCAGGCATAAACTACGGAATCACCGTAATTGTCATACGCCCATTGTAAAATGGTGGTGGCACCTTTTGTTTCATCTTCCGGTTCCCATCCCTTAAATGGATCGCCAGTAAAATGATCGTAGCTGACGCTGCTATTAGTTGTCATATTACTTCCCCTCCTAGCTGCAAGAGCTATAAAAATATTTCACCAATAAAAAATCCTCTTCTTGAGGACAAGAAGAGGATACTAAGTTTAGATAGTCATCGACTCTTCTTATCTACCAGACATTGGTCTGTAGGAGTTAGCACAGTGTTTCAAAAGAACCTGTTGCCGAAGCTTCAAAGGGCCTATCCCTCCACTTCTCTGGATAAGAAATGATCATATTTGATTAATGATGACTATCATAAGATGATCGAGCAGAAAAGTCAACAGGAGTTATAAGAAAATTTATATTCTTTAAAATATTATTCATGACGAATGCCTGGCGTGCCAGTAATTTTTACCAATTGCTAAAATTTATTAATTTTCCAGCAGGATCCGTAGCATATAAATCAGGGGTTTCACGGTTAATTCCACCGAGGAAGGTAAAACCTCGAATGAAAAAAGCAGACGAGGAAAACCCCCGCCTGCTTCTATGATTTATCCATCCACTCCTCATAAAGCTGTTCCACTTGCTGGGCCAGCCGCTCCTTTTGCTGGTGCAGACCTTCCAGCTCCATTCCTTTAGCTGCCTGGATCTCTTTATTAAGCTCGGAAAGCTGCGTTTCTAATGATTCAATTTGTTCTTCCGTTGTTTTCTCTTTTTGGATAGGTGGTGTTGGCTTCTCTTTCGTCGAAGCTTTTTCATACTCCAACTCTCGCTGCTCCTGTTCAAGCCATTTATCCCAGTGGTGTCTTGTTTCATTGTAAGTGCCAATATAACGGTGGAGCTTACCCTTCACCATATAGGACGTATGGGTAAAACACTGATTGAGAAAATAACGATCATGGGAAACTCCAACCACCGTCCCTTCGAATCCCCGAATGGCTTCTTCCAGCACTTCCTGAGATTCTATATCCAAGTGATTGGTAGGTTCATCAAGCACCAGCACATTAATTCCCTGATGCATAAATACGGCAAGCTTAAGCCGCATTCGTTCTCCCCCGCTCAGATGAGAAATCTTTTTGAACACATCATAGCCATAGAACATGAAAGCTGCCAGTTGATGACGGGCCTCCCCCTCTGTAACCCGGATATGAGTTCTAAAGTAGTCAATCATCCTTTGATCCGGGTCCGCTTCTTGGAGAGGGTTCTGAGGCAGGTAGCCGAACTCCACGGAAGGACCGATCTTAACAACCCCACTATCAGGTGCTTCCTGAGCTAGCAGCAGACGCAGCAGCGTGGATTTTCCGCAGCCGTTTCCCCCGACAAGCGCCAGCCGTTCTTTGTAGCGAATATGAACATCTACTCCAGATAAAATCATGCGGGATCCGTAAGATTTAGTGACCCCCTCCGCAACGAGAACATCTTTGCCAGTACGACTGCTGGCATCCAGGGACAAGTTCATCGTTTTTGGATCGATGACTGGTTTATCCATCTTTTCCATCCGTGCTAGCGCCTTTTCCATACTTTTCGCTTTCTTAAAAAGTTTAGGGTTAGGTGGATTGGCTTCATTAGCCCATTGTCGAAGCCGTTTGATTGCTTCTTTCATTTTTTTAATCTTCTTTTGCTGTTCTTGATATTGATGAAATTCAGCTATTAATTTCTCTTCTTTCTGCTTTTCATAGGAAGAATAGTTTCCTTGAAAACAATCAATCTCTCCGGATTCCAATTCCATAATTTCTGTTACCGTATGATCAAGGAAGGATCGATCATGAGAAACCATGCAGACTGCACCGTTATATTGTTGAATGTATCTTTCCAGCCACTCTATGGCCTGCAGATCTAAATGGTTAGTAGGCTCATCAAGTAACAGGACATCGGGCTTTTCCAGCAAAATTTTTGCCAGACCCAGCTTTGTCTTTTCGCCCCCGCTGAAATCAGCGAATGACTGGTTAAGCAAAGGCTTGATCTGTAATCCATTAGCCACCTGGTCAATCAACGCATCCATTTCATAGCCGCCTTCTCTGGTAAAGCATTCTTGCAGCTCCCCGTATTTCTTAAGGGCAGCATCCATCTGTTCAGGATCGACCATGGCTGCTTCCAGCTGTTTCATATCCTGAAGCATCTTTAACAGAGAGTCGAATGCGGATTGCAAGTATTCATAGCCTGTCTGACTTCCTTCTTCAGGAATTTGTTTCAGGTAACCAATGGTCAACCCTTTTTGAATAAAAATGTCCCCGCCATCGACTGGTTCCTCTTTCGTCAATATCCGGAACAGGGTAGATTTGCCGCTGCCATTGCGGCCGACAAGCCCCGTTTTCTGGCCGGGCTTAAGCTCAAAGTTCAATGATTCGAATAGTTCATCTCCACCAATGATTTTATATATGTTTTTTAACGTAATAAGCATAAAAAGTTCCTCCTAAAGGTTCAAAAGTTTCCGTCCAGACTGAACAGAAAGACAAAAAAAGCCAGAGGTCTAGTTACCTCTGACTTGAAATGATAAAAAATATCACATTTTGTTCAGGTATAAGACGCTACACATTGTTCACTATTCAACTGTAAAATTGGACAGACCTGTCCCTAAAACAGTTGATTCATGAAAAATTGCACGGATGAAATATAACTTCTGCTGATCAATCACGTGCGTGTGTATCATCTTTATACCCCCTTTTTCCTTTAGAATTAGTTACAGTATAACTTGAATTCAGAAAATTTGCTACCCTTTTTGTTCTTCCGCATACATGCCGAGTTTTTTCAGCAGCTGAATAGCCTGGTTCTTTTCATCATCAGAAAGTCCTGCGGTAATAGCTTCGATTTGCTTCCAATGATCAGGGAAGATTCCGTTTAACAGCTCTCTTCCTTTTTCGGTAATGGAAGCAAAGGTAATCCTGCGATCTTCTGGGTGAGGGAGGCGCACTAAGTATTCTTTTTTCTCTAATTTGTCTACTACATACGTAATGCTTCCGCTTGCAAGAAGTATCTTTTCACCTATTTTTTGAAGTGGCTGATCTCCCTGATGATACAACAGCTCGAGGACTCCAAATTCAGTAGGATTCAAATTATACCGCTGTATGTCGTCCTTCACTAAATCAGAAATGGATCGCTGTGCTTTCGATAAAACAACAAAAAGCTTTAAAGAAGGATCCTGCTTTTTCTTAAGGTATAATTCTTGTTCATTCATCACCTTCGCACCCCTTTCTTAGTAGTTGATAGTCAAAAGTTTAAAAGATTGTTCTGCATGCCTTTCCTGGCTACTCTTAGTAAATTCCAGGTTCTTACCTCGTTGTCTTTCAACTTTGGTATATGATTTAAAGTGTGTCATAATTTAATTAGTACGATTCTCTATTTTATCACATAGAAAGCGGTGACACGAAAATTGGTAGAAGATACTGGAGAACGAGTAATTCCTGCTTTTATGAAACCTACTAATAATCTTCTCCTGGAACATATAGCAAGATACCAGTTCGCTCTTCATTATATGCGAGGTAGAGTTCTGGACCTTTCCTGTGGATCAGGCTATGGAACCCATATGATAGCAAAGCAGTGTAAAGAGGATATCGACGAAATCGTCGGGGTAGATATCGATCCAGACATTATCACCTATGCGAGAGGGGCCTATTACCATCCTAAATCACGATTTGAAGCAGCAGATGCCATTGAACCGGCGCTGGTCGATAAACTCGGAACTTTTGATGTGATCGTGAGTTTTGAAACTTATGAGCATATTTCTGAAGAAAAAGCACTGTTGGATAATTATTATCGTTTGTTGAACAAGGGAGGTACGCTCCTCGTTTCCACACCGTTTGGAGAAGGACGCGGCATTGATTGTGGTTCCCCTTTTCACGTGCACCAGCTTAAGCCAGAGGAATTTCATGAATTATTCAAGCCTTATTCAGCTTGTGAATTCTATTACCAGAAGGGTGTTCTTATTGAACCTCGCAGAGAAGGGGTTTATTATCCACTAGGAATCGCTTTATGTAAGAAATAAGAAAGAGCCGTTTGCAGCACGACGGCTCTTTCTTATGAAACTTCCCCGCAAACCATCACAGCATGGCCATCCGGATCTTCAATATTAAACCAGCCAAAGGCACCGTGTTCTTCCATTTCCCTCACCACAGTAACCCCCTGAGCTGTCAAGTCGGCATACGTCTTCTTTAAATCATTGGACAGAAAATTAAATACCGGCGTATGAATTTTTTCAAATTTATAATGAGGATCGTTGCAATGATCGTCGATCGTTAAATAAACTCCTTCCTTCAGCGGAAGCGTATAGACTGGTGATTCCACTTTCTCGTCTTCAAAAGGAAGATTCAGCAGCCAGCTATACCAGGCGGCCGACCTCTTTAAGTTCTTCGTATGAATGAAAACTCCATGAACTCCAGCTTTTAATGTTTGTTCCATCGTTTACTCTCCTCTCCCTATTCTCCAACCATGGGTTCGACAACTATTTCTGTAAATAATATGGAAAATCCTTCTTGTCGATAAAAATAGTTTTAAGTGTAAAATTGACGAAATGGTACAGGATTCAATTAAAGGGCCGTTTAAAAACAGAGTAAATTGGAACATAGAGGTACTAGCAGACCTCCAAAGTACAAGTAACTTTAAAATTTGCAGCTTAGAAAGGTTTCAATTATTAGGGGGATAGGTTGAAGCTATAGAGGAGAAAGAGAAGGACAGGACTTATCACAGGGGGAGGTCATTTAATAATTTTCCTTCCTTCTCTTTCCATGAAGTATAACAGGGCATGCTTTTTGTCGAAATATCTCATAGGTAAAATAAGTAAATATCCCCCTATCTTTCACTTAATGGATGACTTTGGAAATCCAATATCCATCTGGTGTTCCTCCAAGGTTTTTCATTCATTTTTGCTAATATAAATAGCCTTTAGTCCTAATCGCTAACAAGCGGAGACCTTTTCCATAAAATCGGTACCATTGCTGAGTATGATCCGGAACCGCTTCAACTTCACTTTCGCTATCAGCGAATATGAAATAATCCCCCGGAAGAACGCAGTTGCTGCTTTCTTCCGGGGGATCAAGGCAAGTCATAGGATGCCGCTTTTGTCATTTGAATTATTTCACGTTCATTCTTCCTGCTGTTCGTTCTAATGCAGCGTGGATTACTGCCCTTCTTCTCTTCCCCCTAACTGCAAGGCATTGGTACCGCCACCTAAAAAAGTAAAATGATTCGACAGCACTTCAATGGAGGAAGGTGCTTCCCCTTTAATTTCACCGTCCATATCCACATCTTGACTAGGATTTGCTTCGATTTCTATCCGCTGTCCCTGCATATGAGAAAGCTCCTGAAAATTACGATTTTCCGCTCCGGGCTGCCCCATCATTAATAACTCTCTAAATACAGTAAGATTTGAGTTCTTAACAATTAACACGTCAAATTTTCCATCCTGAAGATTAATCGAAGGAATAGGAATTTCTCGCGTTCCAATAAATTGACCATTTAAGACTAATATCATGACCGCTTCACCCGAAATTTCCTCCTCGTCCACCTTCAGTTTAAATGAGAAAGGCTCTGCCTGGTTCATCGTTTTTAATGCACTAATAAAATAGCTGAGCACGCCAAATTTACTCTTTTGATCTTTATCGATATTAAAGGAAGTTTGAGTCACTAGACCAATGCCCCAGAAATTAAGAAAGTATCCGGCGTTTGTTTTTCCTGCATCTATGGTATGTTCTTTTCCTTGAATAATGGCTCTTGCTGCTTGCTCCATGTTTTGAGGAATATCCAGGATCCGGCTGAAGTCATTACAAGTACCTCCTGGAAGGATTCCTATGACAGGAAGGTTATCCATTTCTGCTAGACTGTTAATACACTCGTGAATAGTCCCGTCTCCCCCAAGAATGAACAGCACATCCACCTCCCGGGCGCGACTGGAACATACTTGTTTTAATTCTTCCAGCGACTTTGTCTGCAAAACACTTAATTCCTTCACTTCCTGCGTTAAGATCGGTAATGTTTGAGAAAGTTTGGCTTCTAAGTCATCACTTCCCGCATTCCCATTATAAATAAATAAACCTTTGTTGTACCTTGGCATACATCCTCTTCCTTTCCGTTCCCTTCTACCTCTATGATTACCTTCTTCAGGTAAATTGAAACTCTCTGAGAATCTAGCTGGTCTTGAAAAGAAGAGCAAGAGTAAGCATGTCTGTATTTTACAAAGAAAGGAAGAGATATTCTGCTAATCTTTCATTTTTCGCTTTTTTCCAACAAATAGCAGGTTCGTCTAGCAAGGAGTGACAAATTCAGTTAAAATAGGTTAAGACTAGACACAGAAAAAAAGGATGGACAGCATGACCTATTCGGTTAATTTATTGAAATTGTTTTTTCGCCGAAGTGATCATTTATTTAAATTAAATGAGGCGGAACGAATTAAAAATGTATATAATCTGTTATTTTTCCTGCTTCTATTAACGATTCTTACATATGTATGGACTTCCTGGATAGGACTTGGCACCGATCCGGTATCAGCAAATATGTCCGACTTTAACCGGATCGATTATGAATTCAGAAAAACCTGGTTTCTGATTGGCCGCGTTGCCTATTCTCTAGTATTCTTTATTTTTATTCTTTATATTTCATCATTCTTCTTCTGGCTCTTTAATAACGTCTCTTATAAGAAGTTGATGATTGTCCAGATGAATGTGCTTTTGCTTATGCTTCTCGAACGAATAACTTGGATACCTTTAATGGTATACGCCGGACTGGACTGGTACGTCTCACCTTTCTCATTCGGCATTATAACTTCCTACTTTACCAGCCAGGACTGGATCATTTACTTCTTCGGGGCCATTTCTATTTTCCAGTTATTTATTGTATGGTATCAAGTTAAGTGTATCTCTTATATGTCTTCCACCAAGATTGGCTGGATCTGGACCGGAGCTGTCATCTGGCATTTGGTGATTTGGGCAGGAACAGCAGCACTCTCCTACTATGACCTGTTTATACTCTACTTAATCAGGTAAGAAAGCCGAGGTCGTAAGGATGAAAAAGAAAAACTATTTAGGAAGAATTATTGGATTATGTATGATCGCTTTAATTACTGCCAATGCTCTATTAATCTACTTTGACAATCACGGCAAAGTCGAGCGGAAATCTTACATAAACCAATGGTCGAAAACCATTACATACAATCTTTATAATACTTTCAAAGCAAAGGGAGTATTCGCATCGGATGATTCGAATGAGGTTTACTTCGATGACCAAGTTGGAGCCTTTCAGAAGTTTCTCGTAACAGAAGGTGATTCTGTTCAAGAAGGTGATGATCTCTACACCTATGAAGTAGTGGATTACAATCAACAACACACAGAGCTCGAGTCGAAGATTAGCCAGCTTGAGGATGAACGGGATGCACTAGATTCCTATATAAATGAGATGGAAAGCATTGATATTCCAGAGCCAAATGGACCTTCAAGTTCCACTTCAAGCTTTCCATCCGCACCCGGATCTTCATCTGCAAATTCAAGCAGTGAATTCAGCCAGTTTAATAGCTCGGCGAACAGCATTCCCAGTTCCTCCAGTTCTGCCAATGGAAACAGGGCAGCTTATGCTCAGGCAAAAGTAGAGAAACAGAAAGCAATTGCTGAAAAGGAACTCGAGATGTCACAGAAGGAAGCCATGATCTCCATGGTAGAGGATCAGCTTGATCAACTTGAGGAGTCTGGTCAGACCATCACGGTTACCAGCCCATTTTCCGGAACTGTAACGAATATTTCAAAGGATTTGAATGATCCTTTGCTCACGATGCAATCCACTAACCTCTTGGTTAAGGGAGAACTCAATGAAGAAAAACGGGCAGAAACCGAAGAAAACATGACGGCCAGGATCGATGTTCCTGATTTGGAACTTCATATGACAGGGTCCGTTTCTTCCCTTCACAGCTTTCCTAAAGATGTGAAGGTGCACCGCTCCAGTTCATATCCTTTTGAAGTAACCTTAGACCAGCCGAACAACCAATTACTGCCCGGCTATCATGCGAACCTGGAAATCATTACTGATGAAGCGAAAGGAGCAGTCGCAGCTAAGGAAGATGCGTTAATTACGAAAAAGAACCTTTATGCGTGGGTCATGAATGATGAAGGACTCCTTGAAAGACGCGCAGTGGAAACAGGAATTACCGAGAATGGTCTAGTGGAAATTAAACAAGGACTTAAAGATGGCGAATGGCTTGCTTATACACCTAAAGATGAATTCAGAAAGCAAGCCACTTTTATCACCCCGATTAAATTGAAAGAACTCTATGTAAAGGACCTTTTCGAACCAAAGACAACCACGATAAAAACCTATGGCCTGCTCGGTTTACTGGCCAGGTAGTTGAAAGCCGCTATGGAGAACCATAGTGGCTTTCCTCTCTCATCCGCGTAAATAAATTTGATTTAAAGGAACGATGATAATGAAATTAAGTGTACTGGACCAATCACCCATTCTTGCAGATACAAGCACACAAGACGCCCTGCATCAGACTACACAACTTGCCAAGCTGGCCGATGAACTCGGCTATCACCGGTTTTGGGTATCCGAGCATCATAGTACAGAAAGCCTTGCAGGATCCACTCCAGAAATTCTTGCCGCTCATTTAGCCGGGCAAACGAAGCAGATCCGCATTGGAACGGGAGGAATTCTTCTCCCCCACTATAGCGCTTATAAAGTAGCTGAAGCATTTAGAGTTCTGGAAACTCTCCATCCTGATCGAATTGACTTAGGAGTAGGACGTGCTCCAGGCGGAAAGCCCAATGTCAATCTGGCTCTAAATAATGACCGGTTTCCTAATATAGAAGGCTATCCCAAACAAATCCAGGATTTAATGGGTTACTTACACGGAGAAGATCCGCAAAATATGGACATTCTGGCTACACCAAAAGGGGAATCAGCTCCCCCCATCTGGATGCTAGGGTCAAGCGGGACAAGCGCTCGTCTCGCTGCAGATGTCGGTGCCTCCTATTCCTTTGCCCATTTCATTAATGGCCGGGGCGGCTCAAAAGCTATGGAAAGGTACATGAATTTCTTCACACCTTCCATCCAGCAAAAAGAGCCGATCGGAAATGTCTCCGTATTTGCGGTGTGCGCAGAAACTGATGAAGAAGCAGAGTACCTGGCAGCAAGCCTTGATTTAGCTCTATTAAAAATTGAACAAGGAAGAAAGATCAACCGTTTCCCATCACCAGAAGAGGCATTACATCATTCTTACTCTATATTTGAACAGGAACAAATTCAGGAAAACCGCGGCCGAATGATCGTTGGCAGTCCGGGTAAAGTAAAGCAGGAAATTGAGCTGCTTGCTGAAAGCTATCTGGTGGACGAAGTTATTATAAATACAATTGTGTCTCCCTTTAAAGAAAGACTTAAATCCTATGAATTGCTTGCCAAAGCTTTTGACCTGAAGAAAAATTAAGCAAAGAAGAAGTATACAACGAGGGTTACAGTTATCAGCAGAAGGACACCAAATCTTTATTACGTCTCTATAAGGAGTGACATTATGTTAGCGTTTGATCACTTAGTTGTAGCTGCTCCTGATCCCGAAGACGCACGCAAACAATTTACCAAAACCACCCAGCTAACCGGGGTTCCTGGTGGGCACCATTCCAACTGGGGAACTCATAACCAATTATGCTATTTCTCTAAAAACAGCTATATAGAGTGGATCGGCATCGAAAATAATTCACAGGCAGAAACAACTACCAATCCACTCATTCGCAACTTGAAATATTCCCTTGATCACGATATTACCGGCCCTATCCAATTCGGGCTTCGTACGGACAATATGGATGAATATATTCGTCACCTGACTGAGCAAGGAATAAACTTTCAGGGTCCATACCACGGGGAAAGAAAAAAACAGGACGGCTCTTTATTAAAGTGGCGCATGCTTTTCCCAACAGCCCAATCGGTCTCATCCCTCCCTTTTCTCATTGAGTGGGAAGGTGAAAATTTACCGGAAGACCTGTCCTGTATAAACGAGCAAGAATTTACTGAGATCGTTACAGGTGTAGATGATCTGGACCAAGCTGTACCGCTTTTTCGCAAAATTTATCAGTTTGGTCCTCCTCATGTAACGGAGGATCAAATGGGGAATACTGCTTATCAATGGGCGCTTGCCCATGGACTCTTGACGTTGAACGAAGGAAATCAAGTTCACGCCTGCTTTAATCCTATATTCATATAAGCTGAATAAACGGCAACCGAGTGAAAGAGCACCTTGCACACCTGTCAAATGAGCACAAAAATACCGAACGATGATGAAATCGGGTAAAGATTTCATCATCGTTCGGGTTTACTAATGGCTAAAGATTTCTTTTCCAATCTCTGTGAATTCTACGATAAATGAAGGTGCTGATTTCAGAGAAAAACTACTTGACTGCTATTCGCTCTTTCCTATGTATCATCTATCGTAGCTCGTTTAATCTTAGCTGCGTTTTGGCCTGCCCGACATTTTTTCTAAAGAAAGTAAATCTTCATCAAGGTTCATTACTTTCTGCTCAACCATTTGCCTGGCATCATGGATTGCCTTATTGTAAACAATCGGCCCTAGTTCTTTGACCATGTAATCCACAAGCTGGTCTGCGGCAAGCTCGCCTATCTCTTCATCACGTTCGAGTTCAAAGTATTCTTGTACGCGGGCCATCACGTAGCCCCGTTCCTCTTTGGTTAATGATTTCATAATGTCACCCCTTTCTCTATTATTCATGGTAGCATATCCTTATATTATACGATCTTAGGAGAGATTGAATGAGAAAATTTGAAACAGTCAAAACCCCAGAAGAACTGCATGAACTGCAAGGGACACCTGGAAAAGTGGCTCTAAACAAAGTGATACACCGAATCGATGAGCATGCAAGCCAATTTATTGCCCATTCTCCGTTCCTCTTGTTAAGCACGGCCAATAAAAATGGAATTTGCGATTGTTCCCCTCGAGGAGATGCGCCCGGGTTTGTTCAAGTCCTGGATCCGCTGCACTTGCTTATTCCAGAGCGCATGGGGAATAAACGGATGGATTCTTTAAAAAATATCCTCGAGAATCCTCAAGCTGGTTTATTATTTATCATTCCTGGACTTGAAGAAACCATGAGAGTGAATGGAACTGCTTCTATAGTTAAAGATAAAGACCTGATGGAGATGATGGAAGCTAAGGGTCATATTCCGGACCTGGGAATTATTATCAAAGTGGAAGAATGTTTTATTCATTGTGCCAAAGCATTTAAACGATCCCACCTTTGGAACAAGGAAAAGTGGCCAGACACTTCCAGCCTGCCTTCTCCAGCCAAAATAATGGCAGCACATGCCCAAATAAAAGACGTAGATGAAAAGAAAGTTCAATCCTCTTTTGATGAAAGCTATACTAAACGCCTTTACTAAACCATTCCTACCGCACAGACAGTATTATTAGGCTTTGTATGCTTTATAAACGTTTCTATTTTTCGAAACCCGGCTTTCTCTAAGAAAGAACTCAGCTGCCCGCTCAGTACTTCAGTGGTTTCATCCGTTGCTCCTTCTTCATGTGGGCAAAGGGTCAGCGCGATTTTCCCTTTGGGGCACATATGTTTATTTAAATACTCCAACGTTTGGATCGGATTCTCCCAATAAGTAATGTTGTTTATAGAATACACTTTATCAAACGGAACAGATATGTTCTCCGCTTCGTTTGCCTTTCCATGAATCATACACACCTGTTTATCTATTCTTAATTTATGAAGCCTGCGCAGGGTGGTTTCCACCATTGCTTCAGAAGGATCAATTGCATATACTTCACAGGACTTGTACTTCAACAGCTCTTTCACTGCACTGCCAGGTCCTGAACCAATTTCAAGTACACGCTCATCCTCTTGGATATTTAAGAAGGAGAGTGTCCATTGATTTAATGTTTTGTTTTCCTTTGCCATAAACCAGCCGGCAAGTTTGCCCACTGTGCCTTGCGGCTGTGAAAATTGCGACTCGATCATTTTCCAACCTCCTAAAGCTAAGTTTTCTCTTTTATTCCCCACCTCCACCTCCCCTAACCAATGATTTCGAACAGTACACACCTATTAAGGATCAGCGTCTAAATTGGACTGAATATAAAATAAACACGCACCAGGATTTACGTGTCTATTTATATTTATCCATATAGGAATGATCAAGTTTATTTTTTGTCTTCCAAGCCCTATGCGTGTGGAGACAAATGGGACCATAAATGAGAAATCCCATATAATTGCCCGTAGATAGTATATAGGAAGCATTTTTTTTCGGTTCATAATCCTCTAATTTCTCATTGCCCAAGTATAGGCGGAGATTTCTATCAAGGATCGGTCCTTCCCGAACCACATATACCCCGCTTTTAGGCAGATCAGGGTGGTCGATAAAGGATACACAATCTCCTGCACCGAATATATAATCATAATTCTTAAATTGAAGCGTAGAGCGAACCAGAGCAAAGCCCTTCTCATCGATATCGACGCCTGAGGATTGGAAGATAGGATCGCCAATTGCTCCCCCCATCCAAAGCACTCCTGAATGTCTTACTTTATTACCCCGGTCTGTTCGCACATAATTCTCCCCAACTTCCACTACTCTTTCATTTTCCCAGATGCGAATGCCCTTCTTCCGTAAAATGGAGTGGAGTTTATCCGAAACTATACGGGGAGAAGGTGCGAGCAGAGCTTCAGAAGTAATCAGCCGAACCTGGCCTTGAATTTGCTGTTTTTCTTTATAAGCTTGAATAGATAGAGCGAGTTCTGTTCCTACAGCGCCGCCTCCAACAATTAAAGGTTGAGGTGTTTCACGAAGCAAATTAATTTCATCAATGAATTGATAATTGGGTTTAACTGACCTGGCAGCGGATTCTTCAAATTCATAAGGAATACTTCTAGAACCAATATCGAAGCTGATCACATCAAATGGATAAACTGAACCATCTTGGCAGACTAGTTTCTTATGGTGAGGACGAATAGCGGAGGCTTCTTTCTTAATAAACTGGATCCCAGCTTTTTTTGTCAGCTTTCGCAAATCAATTCGAGTGTCCTCTTCTGAGTTGATTCCTTCTGTATAACCAGAAAACATTCCTGAATAGTACTGAAACTCGGAAGGAGAAATTAAACAAATGTCAGCAGCGTTCAGAGTCTCTTCTGTTAATGACCGCAGGACTTCTAAGTGAGCGTGCCCCGCTCCCACTAATAACAAGCGCTTTGTCAAATTCTACACCTCCTTGGTTAGAAAAAACGTCCCCATGGCCAAACACCATGCGGACGTCCTTCTTAAAGACTTTTTTGTAAGAATTCCTCTACTTCTTCAGGAGTTTTAGCGTTAGCACTGTGCAAATGAGCTATTTTCTCTCCTCGTTTAAAAACAAGCAGGCTCGGAATCCCCATGACCTGGTAATGATCGGCAATGTCCGGAAGTTCATCACGATTCACGTCGTACCATTGATACCCTTTATATTCCTCCAGAATATCCCCGATAAACATATCCATCCGGCGGCAATCTGGACACCAGTCTGCTTGAAATTTAATAATGACGGGGTCGTCACTAGTAATAATTTGGTTAAATGACTCTGTTTTATGAATCGGTTCCATCAAAGATCTCTCCTTTTATTTAACTAGACTTTATTATAAATCATACGGGAAAATCAGCCTGTTGTCTTATGCCCTGCTTAAGTGTACTCCACTCTGCCAAGAAGCCAGGCAGCGCCCCACCCAAGAATAAAGGTAAGGATACTGACTGTCCACATCGCACCTGAACCAGGAAGACCAGGAAAGATAACAAAGATCGATCCAACCACAAACCCGATGACTAATGCGAACGTGCCCGAGGCATGATGGTCCAGGAAATAATGAATAATTTTACTCATAAAGATGATTCCTAATAGTATACCTAAACCTACAGCTAGAATAACTCCAAACTTCAGGTTGGAAACCCCATGAATAACAGTTGTATAAACTCCAATAATTAATAAAATAAACGAACCGCTTATACCCGGAAGAATCATAGCACTGCTGGCAATCCAGCCAGAGAAAAACAATAGAACATAGGAAGCGAAATTTAAATTCTGCATAGGCTCTGTCTCATTGGCCTGGAAAAACACCATAGACCCGACGAGCACTGCCCCTATTATGAAAATGATATAGTGACGGGCAGAAAAATTACGTTTCACATCTGCTTTATGAGCTAAATATGGAATCACTCCAATAATTAGCCCTAGAAAAAAGAACTCTGTAGGACCTGGATAATGATCAAACAGCCAGCCAATCAACTTGGATAGCAATAAAATAGAAATACCAATTCCTATACCGAGAGGAAGCAAAAACTTTAAGTGCCGCTTCCATTCTTTACTGAAAAAACCGTTTACGGCTTCAATAAGCCGGTCATAAATTCCTAACACTACCGCGATTGTACCTCCGCTTACTCCCGGAACCACATCACTAGCCCCCATGAGCATTCCACGGTAAATATTCTTCCATTCCCACATGAAACTAAAACTCCTTTATATTCAACTATTCACCTCTACTATTCTATCAAATACCGATGCCAGATTACTATTTTAAGGAAAGTCTCCTTGCAATGAAACAGGAATATAATATCCCCGTTTTTAACAGGCAGGAGAGCAAGAGTCGCTTGGGGGAAAACCCGAATGTAAATCAGTGTAAGGCGGTTAACTTATGCCGTTCGATCATAATCAACTGTTTCATTACAAGCTTCAGCGAGCTTTCTAGCTTGAGCATCAAAATGTTCAAAGTCCAGCTCATCAAGCTTATCGACATCTACTGCCTTCATCATATATTTTCCGAACCGCCATACATCTTGTTGAATGGCTTCATCATGAACGATGGAAATTTTATAAAGAGCTTCAAGGACCCCATTCATTACGGAAATATCATGTTTCCCATAAATTCTGATTTGATAAAAACTTTTATATAAATATTCACTGTACTTCTTGGGTTCCATCATCAATCTGACTTGATTATTGCTATCCGCATAATAACGAATAGGCTCGTATTCTGTACCAAGCTCAGCTAACAAGGAACCGATTCTATTGATACAGTTTACTGCTGTATGAGGATCGTTCGTACTTGGCGAAATTGCTTTTACAGCAATTTCTACCAACTTCTGAATAGAGAACTCAATATCTTGAAGGTCTGCTCGCTCATTACCAATCATTAAATAGTGAAGACAGCCTTCACTGTCCTCTTCTTCTTCCGCTTCCTCTCTATTCTCCCAGTAATAGAAGAGCGGCATCCCCTTTTGAACATAATCTCCGATAAAGAAATTCGCTTCCAGAACGACCCCTTGCCGCTTTGCCCATCCAATCAGCGGCTTCATCTGAATCCCTTGTATATAACCCGACTGTGAAGCTTGAACAACTTTTCTGGACTGCGAACGAATTTCTTCAATCTCTTGTTTATTCCATTCTGTGGTTTCGTTGTAATCCTTATCTGCAAAGGTTTTGGAAATCACTTTGGAAGTGGATACTCGGATTTGTCCAATTAAGTTATTGACTTGGACAAACTTTGAAGAATGATGGATAAAAAGAACAAAGAATGCTAAACAGACAATGGAAACTAAAACAGTGAAAAAGGGACTAATGAGCCCATTCTTTTGCCCATTCCCAAGCAGCAATAAATTAATCAATGCAAAGATAAAGCCGAAAGAATAAACCCCAAGAACATGCTGAGTCACTTTACTTTTCATAAAGTCCTGCAGTGTCCTAGGAGAAAACTGGGTACTGTATGTAGTTAATACAACCATAATAGTTGAGAAACTGATGGTCGTCATTGTTAATATAGAAGTAATCAGCGAGCCATACAGCGTTTGGGCGACACTCTTTTTCGCCAGTAGAATCTTTGGAATCTGTTCCTTCACCTGAGGAACAAGCAGCATGTCCAATACGCTGATTAAGCTAACTGCTACAATAGATATTAAACTATACACTGCTGGCAGAAACCAAAAACTATCTCTCACACTCACCCACATTTTTTCTCTATTCATATTCATAAACAATATCCTCATTTCTTCCTCTAGTCATAACAAGATTATTTCCTACACCATTCACATTCAAACTGGCAGAACTTGTATATCTTAATTATTTAGAAGCTTTCCAAGCCATGGATGGTTAGGTTCAAAGTGGATCAGGGCTTGTTTTAACCATTCTCTCTGGCCCTCATTTAAGTGAGGAAAGATGTGAGTAAAATCTATTTCATCTTTCTTCTGAGTGTTCTTCGATTTGTATAGCAGGACAATTTCTGGGTTTAAATAAGGAATACCGAATTCCGATTGAAGATTCATCCTTGCTAATGGAAAAGTGATCGCTTCATTTCTGCGAAAACGAAAGTCTCCTCTACTTCTTTCATTAAGCAGTATCTCAAGCTGAACTTCTCCACCTTTTGAAACATGAATTTCGTGTACGGGCGGCTCGAGTCTCTTCTCCATATTCCAATGGACCAAGCGCCCTTGTTCCACTGCCATAGTTTCGCAACTCGCAAGTAAGGGACCTAAATGAAGCTGTTCATCTCTAAAGATCGCCACTTCTACATCTTCATGCATTCTGGTCTCCTCTCCGATATGCAAATCAATTGCCCAGCCCCCGGCGACCATCCATTTCCCTTCAAACAAACGCATCCATTCATACACTCTTTTCACCGGTCCAAACATGTCACCCTCACCTTCTTCCACTCTTAATAATCTCCTTATCATTTAAACAATAACTTCTCCTTGAAAAAGTTTAAGCAGGGAAAAATAGGGAATTTATTTAACACCCTGTTTTTCCCTCGCTCTTTCCGGTATTCTGTACTTAGAACATTTTTTTGAATATTTAGTTTTTATTGGAACACAAATTCTTTTTAGAAAGGACCTATGATATGAAGAAAAATGTGCTTACTCCTGTCTTTATTATTTCATCAATTGTAGTCCTTATCCTCGTCATCATAGGGGCAGTTAACCCTGAAGGATTTGGCACGGTTGCAACGAAATTATTTAATTTTACTACGGCCGATTTTGGCTGGTTTTACCTGCTTTCTGTGTTTGGATTTGTCATATTTTTAATTGCTTTAGCTTTAAGTAAATATGGAAAAATTCGTTTAGGTCCTCCCGATTCACGGCCGGAATACCCTTTCTTTACATGGATCGGAATGCTGTTTTCTGCAGGTTTTGGTGCGGGTCTCGTTTTCTGGGGCGTAGCAGAACCGATGAGCCACTTCTTTAAAACTCCTTTCGACGGATTGGAAGCTCAATCTGATGAGGCCGCTCGTGTTGCTATGGGATATGCGTTCTTTCACTGGGGAATAAGTCAGTGGTCTGTTTTTGCTATCGTAGGGATGATGATTGCTTTCCTTCAATTTAGAAAAGGCAAAAATGGATTGATTTCAACAGCAGTGGAACCTGTAGTTGGGAAAAACAAGAGTGTAAAAACAATCATTGACTCCCTTGCTGTTATTGCCACTGTAATGGGGATTGCCACCTCTCTTGGTCTTGGTATCCTGCAAATGAACGGCGGGTTAAATGCAGTGTTTGACGTACCTAACTCAATTACAATTCAGCTGATCATTACAGTCTGCCTTCTGGCTTTATACTTATTATCTTCAAGTACGGGTCTGAATAAGGGGATTAAGTGGCTGAGTAATATTAACTTAGGATTATGCCTGCTGCTGCTTCTCTTTGTATTCATAGCTGGTCCAACGGTATTTATCTTAAATGCATTTACACTTGGTATTGGCGATTATATTACTAATTTTGTTCAATACAGCTTACGGCTTACTCCCTATGAAGGCGGAGACTGGCTCCGTGAATGGACCATCTTCTATTGGGCCTGGGTTATTGCGTGGTCTCCATTTGTAGGAGCGTTTGTTGCCCGCGTTTCCCGCGGAAGATCGATTCGCGAGTTTATCTTCGGTGTCTTGATTGTACCTCCTGCAATTGCCTGTCTATGGATTGCTACTTTTGGCGGTACTGCCCTAAACAGTGATTTAAATAATGGAACAAAAATTGCAGAAGCGGTTAATAACGATGTGACGGTAGCATTGTTTGAAACCTATCAGCACTTACCATTAACGCAAATTGCCTCTATTCTATCGATCTTATTGATCGCAACATTCCTAGTAACATCAGCAGACTCTGCTACTTATATTTTAGCAAGTATGACATCTAACGGAGATCTGACACCGGCTCTACCAGCGAAAATAGTCTGGGGTGTATTAATGGCAGCTATTTCTTCCGTACTGCTTGTAGCAGGTGGACTCAACGCACTTCAAACTGCTTCACTTGTATCTGCACTGCCTTTTACACTTATCATCATTATTTTCGTTTACGCCTTTACTAAGATGATACGGCAGGAAGATGTTCCAGAACGAAAGATTAATTCTCAACCTTCAGAGGGAAAGAAAAGAGCTTGATCACACTAAATCCCCTCCACTTAAGCACCCAGCTTTTGTGGAGGGGATTTCTTTATAATAAGCCGATCATTTCTTTTACTTTCTTAACTTTTAGTTGGGCATAAGGACGAACTTTATCAGCTCCTGACTCTAGCAGCTTATCGATCTTTTCCGGATTCTCTAATAACTGAACGTATTTTTGCCTTGGTTGCTTTAAAGCCCGGTTCATGACCCTGAAAACTTCCTGCTTTATTTCTCCATATCCAATCCCCTGTCTAAAAGCATCCGTCATTTGAGCAAGTTCTGTATCCGTTCCAAATTCCCGATAGAGCGTAAATAATGTGGAGCCCTCGGTTTCCTTGGCCTGTTCTGGGGGAGTGGAATCTGTGACAATCCGTTTAACCAGCTTTTCTAGTTTCTTCTCTTCACTAAATAAAGGAATTGTATTTTGATAGCTTTTACTCATCTTCCTGCCGTCTAATCCCGGTAGAACAGCGGAAGGTTCTGATACTATTGGCTTAGGAAGTTGAAAGGTTTCCTCATACTGACGATGAAATGCTTCTGCAATATCCCTTGCTATTTCAATATGCTGAAGATTATCTCTTCCTACAGGCACGTCGGAAGCATCCATGAGTAATAGATCCGCAGCCATGAGCACAGGATAATTAAACAGTCCCATATTCACACCCGTATCTTCCTCTTTCCCTGCTGTGCGATTCTGATCTACTTGAGCTTTATAGGCATGGGCGCGATTCAGAAGACCTTTATTGGTCACAGAACTAAGAATCCATTGAAGCTCTGTCAGTTCTCTAATATCGGACTGTCGATAGAAGAATGACCGGTCAGGATTCAAGCCAAGCGCAAGCCAAGTAGCCGCCACCTCATAAGTCATTTTTTTTAGCTGACTCTTGTTATGAATGGTATTTAATGCGTGAAGGTCTGCGATAAAGTACAGACTTTGTCCTTCCCCTTCTGCAAGTTCTAGAGCAGGCTTAATAGCTCCTATATAATTTCCAAGGTGAGGAGTACCTGTTGGCTTAACACCCGTGATCGTCCTCTTCATGAAATCTCACTCCTTTATTCGAATTAGATTGATTTTGGAAGAATAGTCATTTCTATAACCTTTATCCTCTTCTCCTTTCAAAGTACTTTCCTGTACTTATTCATTTTTTTAGACAAAAAAAGAAGCTCTTCCTCCTAAAAAGGACGAGAGCTCCCGTGGTACCACCTTCATTCACACTTCCGTGTGCTCTTACTGCTACAATCATCAGTATAGCCTCTCTTGTATCGGTGAGAGTTTCCGTCACTCCTGCTCAGAGGTCAAGAGTGATTGCTCCAAAGTCCATTCGACCGCATGCTTTCCTGGTTTGCACCCACCACCAGTTCTCTGCAAAAGCGTCAGCGATGTACTCTTCTTCTTCATCACAACAGCTATGAAATTATAGAAATAATACCTGATCTTCCAAACATTGTCAATCCTGATCTACAGCAGAGACTCTTCTCAAGGAGACATCTGTGAGTGAAAGGCTGATTTATAATCATTGATAAATTCCCGAATATCCGTTGGCGAACGACCCAGTATCTTCTCTGCATCTCTGGTCACTTTTTTAAGAGTTCCATTTTTGGCAGAGGTATATAAGTTAGCTAAAAGCAGGGTCTCTTTTGCAGACAGACCTGCCTGTTCACATCTATTCATAAACTGATGCTTGGTGTAATTTCTAAACGTCACCTGATAACCAAGTTCGTCTGAGAGGATCCTGGCTATCTCAGCATAAGAGAATGCTTGTTTTCCAGTAAGATAATAAACTTCATTCCTGAATTTCCTTCGCATGGAGAGACAAGCAGCTTCTGCTACATCTCTAGCATCGACGAAACTCACCTCGCCATTTCCTGATGGATAATAAATTTCATGATTCTGTTTTACATCCGTGACCAAATTTTGCATAAAGAAGCTCGTTCTTAAGAAAATAAACTGAAATCCCATTCTCATGAGCATCCGTTCGATTTTCCGATGAGGGATATACATCATTTTCTCTGACCCAAGATAGGATAAAAACAAAACGTATTGTACGCCGCATTCCTTCGCGGCCTTTAATGCTTCTTCCAAACTTCCAATATCCAAGAAATCCGGCGGCACCACTAAAAACATCGTACTTATTCCGCTAAAAGCATATTTATATGTGTGAGAGCGGGAAAAGTCCAGCTCCTTTACATCCACACGATCATCTAAACTAAGCTGTTGTGGAATATGAGAAGGGTTCCTTGCTGCTGCTCTAAAAGGAATATCTTTACTTAATAGACACTGGGCAAGTGCTGCTCCTACTTTCCCGGTGACTCCGGTGATTAACATGAGGTTCCTCCCCTTTCAGCTGGCACAATCATTTATAGAGTGTGTTCACGTAATAGAGGAATGTTAATCTACATTTTAAACACAATTGTCATAAGATACCAAACATTACCCAATATCAAGATCGATACGATAGCTTTCTCCACAAGGGATCCTGTCCGGAAGGTAACGGGAAACCGAAAGAACCTTTTCGTCAATGGATAAAAAAGTGGAATACCTTTCCTCGTCACAAAATCTCCGCATAAATGAGAGATGGCCCCTAAAATTATTCCACTAAATAGATAAAAGGGAACTTGAAAGAACTTTTCGATTAGAAAGCTGTAAAAAACAAGCAAGCCAATAAAGAGAAAGGAATGAGTCATTTTACGATGGCTTTTTATCATAATTAAAATAGGAAGCATCAATAACACATAGACCTTTAACTCTTCACGATATGTATTGAAAAACTCGGGGGCAAAAAGAAATACAAGGAGAGCTAACGAAAAGACAAGCATCATCAAACGCCAGAATTTCTGCCCGAGCTTGGACCGGGGGGTATCAATATCTGGTAAAAGCGCTCCGAATAATACAAAAACTAGATAAAGGACCGTTTGAAACGGGCGGTCCGGAAATAATTCAACTTCGGGGAGCAGAACAAGTGCCCCGACCCCAAATGTAAAGCCTACAACCTGGTGTCCTGTTGCCATCATGGTGAATATAAACCCTCATTTCTTTTTTTCATAGGCTAGGGAGCAGGTCTGTCTCCATATATGTTTGCACGAATCCGCCATAATCAAGTGAACAGGTGCTTTCATAACGTCTCCCGCCTTAAACCGGCATAATTATCTCGAGAAATGCTAGCTTATCCATTACTTGTTGAGGCAAGAATGACTCATAACTTATCAAGACAGATCCTGCCTGTCCCCTATTATCGCAAAAAAATCCTTGCTTTTGGAACTGAATTTATAAGGGGGGTCCGACATAACTAAATTGGACGAAAAAGAATCCCCTCCTATCAAGAAAAGAACAAAGGTATCCAGGTAACGAAAACATATTTAATGCTAACTAAAAAACCCCGAACCAGAGGGGCGTAAATGGTTGGGATTTCTGTTTAGACTATAATTCTCTTGTCGTTTAACAATCCTTTTCCGGAAGCCCCAGTAGTTGAAACTTAGGCCCCTCCATCGTTTGTTTACCTTCAATGGTTAAATTCTTTGTTAAATGAACAATACGCTTATCAATGGCCACGGGGACCGAATTTATATGGTGAAGTTCATCTTCTGCCTCAGGTTCTCCAAGCGTCATTCCTATATCAGGTTCTCCGCAGCCAAACCCGGCAAAAAATATCTTCAAGCAGGCAGCTTCTTCATCTTCTAGTAACTGATCTAGTAAGTCGCGAGCTTGATCGGTTATTTTCATAAACGTCCTCTCCTTCGCCTATAAAATACCATACATACACCTTAAAAATGAACTAATAACCCTTCCTTGATTCTATACTGAAAAAAGGATCTCTTATCTTCCTGCTATTCTAAAGCAGCGGAAGAACGTTGATACTCCTTAATTACCCCTGTGGATTCAAGAAATAGCAAGAGTGCTTCAACGCCCCGACAAGTAGAAGTTAAGCAGCTAACTGTAAATGCTGCCCGGTAATCAATTTATGGATAAGGACAAAAAAAGCCCCAGGATCAGATCCTGGGGCTTTTATTCTTCTATTCTTCTATATTAAACAGTCTTGACTTTAATCTCTACATCGATGTTGCCGCGAGTAGCCTTAGAATAAGGACATACTTTATGAGCTTCTTGTGTCAGCTCTTCTGCTTCTTCTTGAGACACTCCGTTAATTTCAGCGTTTAGGACAACCCCAATTTTAAAGCCATTATCAGCTTCATCCTTAAGGAAACTTACATCCGCTGTAATTTGTGATTCGATCTCTTTCTTTTTATTGCTGGCTACCAGGTTAAGTGCGCCATCGTAGCAGGCAGCATAAGTCGCTGCAAATAATTGTTCCGGATTTGATCCCTTTTCTTCACCTTCACCAGGCATAGCCAGATTTAAATCAATCAAACCATCATCAGATTTCACGTGACCATTTCGTCCGCCTTTAGCCGTAGCTTGGGAAGTAAACAATACCTTACTCATATCATCACTCCTAAAAAGTTTTTATATTGATTCACAATTAATGTGTACCCGAAAATTCCCCGTATTCAAACCTTTTCACTTATCTTTCAGCTGATACTCTTCCTGTAAAGACTCTGGAGCCATTTTCACCATAAGTTGAAGAACAAAGGTAAATACGGCTAAATCATCTACTATGCCAAAGAATATCAGAAAGTCAGGTATAATATCCCAGGGGAACAATAGGTAGCCAAACATCAGTAAAATCGATAGCCATTTTTTACTGCGGCTGACTTCCTTCGATTGAAAGAAACGCACAAGAAAGGGGATAGATTTCTTAATATTAAATACAAATTTAACACGCTTCCAAAATCTAAACATTGAATTCTCTCCTTCAGTGGATAGTGCTTGAGGACAAGAGCATTCTAAGAGCAGCGGCCATTTAGTCACAATTGCTTAATTAGAACGTATGCTTTAACATAATTAATGTATAGAATGCCTTGTCCTTCAATAATTCGGCCTTACTTAGAAAAAAATAAACACCCATCACTTTCACAGGATGATCGAACTATTTTCTATCTGCTCCTAATGTGATGTGTATTCACATCTTGATTGAATAAAGGGGAGAAACTTTCCATGAAAATTCTATTACTCAATGGTACCATTGTTGGGAAAAAAACGAGAGTCTTACTCGAAGAGATTGATAAAGATATTAGCCAGCTTCCCCAAAAACACGAAACAAAAATTGTCGACCTCGAAAATTATGAAATGCAATTTGTCGATGGCAGACCTGCCGATCAATATAATGACGATATGCAAACCCTGATTAAAGAAATAGAAGAAGCCGATGCTTATGTGATTGCTACCCCTATTTTTCAAGGATCCATCCCTGGAACTTTGAAAAATTTGTTTGATGCCGTATCACCACTGGCTATGCGCTATAAACCAGTTTCCATAGTAGCGAACGGCGGAACTTTACAGCATCACCTTGTTATTGAAAACCAGCTCAAACCAATACTGGATTATTTCCGCTGCATGGTAACTCCAAATTATGTCTATACCCATACCAATCACTTCTCCACTCAAGGAGAACTAATCGACGAAGACGTACGAAGCCGTCTAAAAGAAATGACCAAAGTATTTAACCAATACCTCCAAATGAGCAAATCACTCGAAACCGATAAATAACTAAAGCGAAAGCGCCCTGGGAGACCCGACAAGCATAAGACAATCACCTGTGTGAAGTGATCTTCTTTCACACAGGTGATTGTCTTATGACCTCGAGGGGCTGGGCGCTGGAGCTGGATGATCAAAAGCGAAAAGGAGCGTTTAGATCCTCCGGGCTAAGCAAACGGCTGCAAGAGGGGCGCTCTTCTCCCCTCTGGAAGTCGATAACTTAGAACCGCGTGGATCTGCGACTCGGGTGACCCGGTATGCATAAGCAAAACCATGACGCGGCGCCCCCAATATAATTTTCATCAAAACAAAGCGCCCGTGCTTACCGACCAAGCACGGGCGCTGATTCTATTCAGCCTAAAATTTTCTTTACATATTGCTGTGTTTCCTTAAAAGGAGGAACCCCTCCATATTTATCTACGTTACCCGCACCAGCGTTATAAGCAGCTAAAGCAAGTTTTTCATCTCCATTATAGCGATCAAGCATTTGTCGTAAGTACTTCGTTCCACCCATCACGTTTTGCTCAGGATCCAGCGGGTCGCTGACGCCAAGACCGCGCGCAGTGTCTGGCATAAGCTGCATTAACCCTTGTGCACCTGCGTGACTGACAGCCTTAGGGTTGAAGCTGGATTCTGCATTTACTACAGAGCGAATTAACTGCTCATTTACACCATATTTATTGGAAGCATCCTTTATGTAACCGTCTACGCTTTCGCCTCCGCCTGACGTCTTAAGTTGATTTGACACATCTACAACAGGCAGCGGCTTCGTTTGAAACACAGAAAGAGATGGTGTATCTACTGCTGAAGAGGACTGCTGAACCGAGGGTGATAAAGCCGCTGCCAGAACCCCTCTAAACGCCACACTACCAATTCCTTCAGAGAGAGACCCGCTTTCCGAACCTTTCATTGCCGACATTGCCTGCATTTGGATCAAATAACCTACACTTTTAAAATCCATGCATCCACCCCGATTTCATATAATACCTTCATCTTACACGATTCCTTCCCCTTCGACAATGTCTTCTTGTTAATTATGGAATTTGTGTAAATTGAAGTAAAAACTTGAGAAAATACTTACCTTTACCTTTCAATCATTTGCTATTTCACCCTCTAGTTTTCCCAAAGCAGGACAGACACTATGGGTGGTATAATGGAAGTAACCAAATGGGAAAACTCTTATTCTTGAGCCTTCATCTGACAAGGTTTTCTTGCTGAGAAGACCTTTCTCAGAGTTTCTTTATTGAATAGATGGTTACTCAAGGATTCTGGTCAATTGTTTCAAGCTTTCTTGAAACTCTCTTTGGTGTCTTACGTCGAATCACCCTTTCTATTCTTCCCCGTCAGGAAGGATAGACCTGTAGATTTCATGGTAGGTCTCCCTAAATGAAAGAGTCTCTGCCATACCCTCTTCTTGCATCCTATCAAGAAGAGGGTTTTTTTTCTTAAAATAACGAATAAGAATGACAGGATAGATGGACAAGCCCTCTCCTTCGATTATTTTTTTGTTTAGTTAAATAATCGAGAATAGCCGAGCATATATTGGATGTAAAGGAGGGGGATTAAATGGATAAAAGAGTATTTCTGTATCTGTCATGTGTGTTTGCTGGTTTTGCCTTTTCGCTTCTGCCTGATACTGGGACGTTTCTTAACGATTTAGATCAATTCTTTTCTGTTGTCGGCTACCTCGCCATCGCCTTCTTCTCATTAGTACTTATTTATCTCGGTATTTTAAGTTTCTTTCGCAGGGAAGTCTGATCAAGCTGCAAATTAAAAGAAACTGAAACAAAGAGCTTTAATCAGCAAAAGACCTGAACCGTTGTTTTTACCTTGGTTCAGGTCTTTATTACTATGCAGGTCTTTTATTGATCCTATTTCAACTCATCCATTTCCTCTTATTACCGCTTTATTATATCCTCATACTTGGGATTATCCGTTAGATAATGCTGTGCAAAGGAACAAACGGGCTTTATTTTCAACCCATGTTCCCTTGCATAGCTTACAGCGTATTCTACGAGCTTAGAAGCAAGACCTTTCCCCTGCAGCTTTGGATCGACGATTGTATGCGTAATGATCATTTCCTGATTTTTCTCCTCAAAAACCAACTCTGCATCAGGCTGATCTGATTCCCCTATATATAACCTCTCTTTTTCTTCGTGGATGGTGTTCGTCATTCTATCTCCTCCTTATGTAATATTCTCATTCACTGAAATTCTTGATTGGAAACTTCTACTTCCTTTAAAATCAAAGGATATTAAAGTGGGGTAAAAAATTTCATCTAACGAAAACCCGGACCATTTATTTCCATTGGCCCGGGTTTTCATTATTTTAGAAACACTCGTTTCCATTCTATATCATCATGAAAGAAGACAAACTAAACTTACTTCCAAGATTTCCATTATTGTTCTTGAACTTCTACTTATGCTGTCGGTTTTAAGCCTTCTTCCAGAGGAATGTTTTTATCCAGGCCGCGTTTTGCAGCAATAAAGAATGCTGCCACTATAACAACAGTTATAATCATCGAAATTACATAGGATACATTTAAGGACATTCCAAAGCCAATAGGTGCATTCAGTATATACGTAAAGGTGGCCATGGTCATAAAGGCAGCAGGAATCGCTGCAATCCAATAGTTTTTCCTTGCCAGGAATAAATACATCGCTCCCACCCAGAGGGCAATCATGGCCGTTGATTGATTGGCCCAGGAAAAGTACCGCCACAGCAAAGTAAAGTCAATCTTCGTTAATCCAAAGGAAATCACAAACATAGGGATCGCTATCCACATGCGATTCATTACTTTAGTTTGGGAAACTTTAAGATAGTCAGCAATAATCATACGGGCACTACGGAAGGCCGTGTCTCCGGAAGTGATAGGCAGTACAATAACTCCCAGCACAGCCAAGGTTCCACCAACAGCTCCCAGCATGCTAGTAGATACTTCACTTACGACTGCAGCTGGTCCACCGTTCGCCAGCACCTCATTCAATCCTCCAGATCCGCCAAATAAGCTCATGGCAGCTGCTGCCCAAATCATAGCAATGATCCCTTCAGCAATCATCATACCGTAAAAAATCCGGCGTCCCTGTTTCTCCTGCTGCGTAGTCCGCGAGATAATCGGCGTTTGTGTAGCATGGAACCCCGACAATGCACCGCACGATATCGTCAAGAACAGGAGTGGAAAGATTGGAGCATGATCTGGGTGCATATTCGTAAAGGACAGCTCAGGAATTGGTGCTCCAGTAAAGATGAGAGCAGCGCCTACTCCAATCGCACTAATCAAGAGCAATGCTCCGAATAACGGATAGAATCGACCAATGATTTTATCAATCGGAAGTAGTGTAGCAAGCAGATAATAAGCAAAAATTGCAAACAATATAACCGGTAATGCCAGCCAGCTGCTCGTCATATTATGAAGCAAATCAGCAGGTGCGGTGACAAATACTGTACCTACCAGAACAAGTAATAAAATTGCAAAAGCGTTAACTACGTGTTTCATCACTCTGCCTAAAAACTTACCAGCCAGTTCAGGTAAATGTGCCCCACGATTGCGGATAGAAATCATCCCTGTTAAGTAGTCATGGACAGCCCCTCCAAAGATACAACCGACGACAATCCAAATAAATGCCACCGGCCCATAAAGCGCCCCGAGTATCGGGCCGAAAATAGGTCCTACTCCTGCTATATTCAAGAGCTGAATAAGCGCATTTTTCTTCTCTCCCATAGGCAGATAATCCACGCCGTCACTATGAGTGTAAGCAGGTGTCTTCCGTTCTGTATTGATTCCAAATATTTTCTCTACGAATTTACCATAAGTAAAATAGCCGACAACTAAAAGTACGATACTAACAAGAAAAGTAATCAATCCAGCGTCCTCCTTCATTTCTTTGAAATCGCTTACAAAGATCATAGCAAGAAAACGCTTTCCTATGCGGATTCTTGTCTAAGATGTTCATTTGAAGGAACAACACGCCTGTAAGAAGCATCGAAAATTGGAAATTAGAAGGAGACACCTGGCAAATACCAGATCCAGAAAGTAACTATTTCATGATTAGAGCTCTAGCTTCTGTCTTAAGCCCTTTACATAGTTCCTGCTGACCGATAGCTTTTCATTTATTCCTCGCAGTTCTAATTGGTAAGCCCCATTAAACCATGGCGTCAGCCCGTCAATGTATTCCAGATTTACTAGATAGCTTTTGTGGACCCGGTAGAATGAAAACGCAGCGAGACGGCTTTCCACTTCTTTCAGCGCCAACTTTGTTTCATGCGTCCTTTGTTTATCCACAATTTTAGTTATCCTTTCCTCTCGATATATATAGATGATATCTCGGGGATCTAAATAATGAATCGCGTCCTCCCCTTCTACAGCGAGTTTTGACGGTGCTGAAACACCTGTGGAAGGGACCTCTTCTTTAAAGAACTGCTTTTCTAAGCGGGAAATGGCTTCCTTAAGCTGTTCTTCATCGAAAGGCTTTAATAAGTAATCAATGGCCTCATGCCGAAACGCCTCTACTGCAAAATCAGGATAAGCAGTAGCGAAGACAATTCTTGGAACTTTCTTTAATTCCTGTACAGACTTCGCTACTGCCATTCCGTCCATTTTGGGCATTTCGACATCCAGAAACAACACATCTGGCTGCTTCTGAATCGTCTGCATGACCGCTTTTTCTCCTGAATCCGCCTCTCCGACTACCTCGACGGAAGGGAATTGTTTTAACAAATAAACGAGTTCTTCCCGGCTGAATCGCTCATCATCCACTACAACGACAGTAATAGGGTTACTCAAGCAGGCACCTCCTCTCGAAAGTCCGGAATGACAAAAGAAATTATGGTTCCTTTTCCAAGTTCACTTTCGATCTTTAATTTGGAACGTTCTCCGTGCATGTGTTCTAATCGTTTATTAACATTATAAAGGCCTAATCCTGTGCCTTCTTCTGAATTCACTTCAACCACACCAAGACTATTTAAACGCTCAGCATCTATTCCCTGTCCATTATCAATAACTGAGATCTTCACTCCCTCTTCGCTGCTTTGAACACGAATCGTAATTTCGGCATCACCTTCCCGTTCCTTAATGCCATGTTTAATACAATTTTCCACTAAAGGCTGCAGAGTTAGAGGAGCGATTCTTGCTTTTAAAGTGGATTCCTCAATTTCATAATGAACATGGAGCTTATCTACAAACCTTGTTTCTTCTATTAATAAGTAAGCTTTCACATGATTTAGTTCTTCTCCTAGAGAGGTCCATATTCTGGTGGTAGCCCCCAAGTTCTGTCTGAAAAATTTTGATAAAGCTATCAACAGCGCTCGAGCCCGATTAGGTTCAGAACGAATAAGTGAAACAATTACATTCAATGAATTGAATAGAAAATGTGGATTCACTTGTGCCTGCAGGGCTTTCACCTCTGCTTCACGAGCAAGTTCCTGTGCCCTTTCTGCATCAGCAATTTCCAGCTGCTGGCCTAATAACGCACTCAACCCTTGAATGAGTTCAAGTAAGACATTAGACACTGATTTTTCTGACCTTACGTAGAACTTCAAGGTTCCTACCACTTCCTGGCGCCGTTTTAGAGGGGCAATCACCGCGGCCCCGAGCTGACAATCCTCATGGTTGCAATTAATGTCCTCATGCTTGGCAACCACCAGACTCCCCGTGCGAATGACCTTGCGCGTCGCATGAGTCTGGATCGTTTCTCCAGCCTTATGATGGTCATCAGCCAGCCCCACGTGAGCGAGGATCTTTTCTTCATTGGTTATCGAAATGGCGCTTACTTCTACTTCATCATAAATAATTTGCGAAACCTTCAGTGCCGAATCGCTTGTAAGTCCCTTACGTAAATAGGAGATTGTACGCTCTGCAAGCCTCAATGCTTTCTGAGCCTGAATCGCACCGGCTTTTTCTTCTTCATTTAATACATTTCGAATAATCAGCAAAAACAAAGCCGATCCTACACCGTTGGCTACAATCATAGGAATACCGATCTCCTGTACAAGTGCCCACGCCTGATGGAAAGGTTTTGCCCCGATTAAGATGATGCCCATTTGCACGGTTTCAGCAAATGAACCCACTAGCAGTGCGGTTTTCAGTTTTAAGGGCTGATCTTTCTTATGAAAGAAGCCGGAAATGATGCCTGCAATTACTGCCGAAATCCCACAGGCAGCACCCGTAAATCCTCCAAGCGATAATCGGTGAAGTCCCGCGATCGCCCCTGCACCGATCCCGATTCGATATCCGCCGAATAAACCCGCCGCTACAATGCCAATCACCCGAGAGTTGGCAATCGCTTCAGTCTGACCAACATTCATCACCCAGCTTCCAAACTCTAAAGAATTCGTGTTATACGTGATCCCTGTATACGTACCGATAATTCCAAACAAACCAAAAAAAGCAATAGCCATTACATGTTGGCGACGGTTCAGTTTCTTTCGATCAATTAGTTCTCTAAAAAAGCGAAACCTTGTTATGATGAAAGCAACCGTCACGATGATTCCCAGTCGTTCCAGCATCGGTAACAGCAACTCAAACATCTGCCTCTTCCTCTCAAAACTATGATATTTCTATTGTAGCATGCTTAAATCTATTCCATACGGAGAGAAAAACAGGTAAATATCTGGTAAACTATAAGAAAACGAGGTGAAGATATGACAGCCAAAATCGCTATCATTCAAATGGATATTGCATTTGGAAAACCAGAAATCAATCGCAAAATTGCCGCAGAACGGATTAAGGAAGCAGCAAATCAAGGTGCTGAACTGGTTCTTCTGCCTGAACTTTGGACTACAGGTTACGATCTCGAGAATTTTACGACGATTGCTGAAGATTTTCATGGACCTACCCATACCCTGCTAAGCCAGCTTGCTCAACAATATAATCTGACGATAATGGGATCGTCCGCCGAAAAAAATATGGAACAATTTTACAACACGCTTGTGGTTTATAACCCTCAGGGAAAAAGAATTCTATCTTACCGAAAAGCTCATTTATTCCGGTTGATGAATGAAGAGAAATTTTTGCAATCGGGGGAAGAGAAAGGCAGTTTTACTTTCAAAGAGACACCAGTCGCTGGTGTGATCTGCTATGATATCCGTTTCCCTGAGTGGATTCGTACGCATATGATTGATGGATCCAGAGCATTGTTTGTCGTGGCAGAATGGCCGAAGCCTCGTGTAGACCACTGGAGGAGTCTGCTGATTAGCCGCGCAATCGAAAACCAGTGTTTTGTGGTGGCATGTAACCGTGTGGGTTCGGATCCTAACAATACCTTTGGCGGCCATTCTATGGTAATAGACCCCTGGGGGAATGTCGTAGCCGAAGCTCAGGAACAGGAAGAGATTTTAACAGCTGATATTGATTTTTCCGCTGTAGAAACTATTCGTGAACAAATCCCTATTTTTCAAGATCGTCGACCGGACTTATACGAATAGCCGGCGCACCTTACACTTCCGCAGCCGTTGTGCAGGAGTATGATCAATTGGAGAAACTGCATAATCATAAGCCATTTCTTGAAAAGAGGGCCGCGCTATGAATATAGTAGTGAATATCATCGAAGCATTACTCGTGTGCATGATCTTTGGGCTGACTGCTACTGGAGTTGTACTGGTCGTGTACTGGTACCCCAAGCAAAAGAGACGGCAGGGAATTAAGAAAAACAAACCTTTAGAATATAGCTTGATGACTATATTGAGTCTCGCTATTATTCTCCTCGGCATCTATGTTCTTACTTTCATTTTTAAAACCTTTTAAAAGATCAGAAATTGAGGCAGTTTTCCATGGATCGGCGCTTTTTCTTCTTGTCTTCATTTTGTCATTAAAAAAACACAATTTTAATCTAGCCGTCAGCTGTTTTGACGTTTATACTTTTCTCAAAAGGACGAAATGGAAAGGAAGAAAAGAAACATCATGGTACAAAGAAAGATGGCACTTGGTCTATTATGTCTGCTGGTTCTTGGAGTGACACTCGCTTACTTACTTCATAAGGACGGAGGGTCTTATACGCCCGTAAGAAAAAATGCGGTTCATCACTCCATATCGGATGAATCAAGACAGTATGCAGAATCAGCGATCCTATTGGAGAAAAAAGAAACTGTCCCTTCTTTTATGAGTCAATACATAAAACCCGAACCTCTAGAATAAGCGGTTCGGGTTTTATGCTGAGTACTATTTTTTGTTCCAAGCTGATCTGCTGACCAAGACGACGTTGGAGGACAGTACATTGGGTTCAATCTAATTATAAGCTTTGTCTTGATAGAAATAATTTGGTGTATCCATTCTGTTTGGATAAGAATGATGAAAGATATGCGTAGAAGCAGGAGATACTGGGGGGATCAGCCACGTCCAGTCACCGGTAACTTCCCGGCCGCATGATTCTTCCTTTTCTTCAAACAGCTGAAACTGCTGGGCAGCGGTATGATGATCCACCAAACTTACTTTGTCTTCTTTAAAAGAATGCAGCACCGCCTGATTCAATTCAATCAACGCCCTGTCTTTCCATAACGAAGCGTTTCTTCTAATATTCAGCCCCATTGCTTCTGCGACTGTCGGCAAAAGGTTATAGCGGAAATCATCCGCTAAATTCCGCGCTCCAATTTCTGTTTCCATATACCACCCGTTGAAAGGGGCAGCAGTATAGTGAATTCCGCCGATCTCTAAGCGCATGTCAGAAATAAACGGGACAGCATACCATTTCAGTTGGAGATCTTGAAACCAAGTATAGTCTGGATGTCTTAGAGGGACTTCAAGAATCTTATCCTCAGGAATCTCGTACCATTCCGGCTTGCCTTCATTAACTTGAATGACAAGCGGCAGTACGTCAAACGGACTACCTTTCCCCTTCCAGCCTAAAGCTTGACAACGCTTGGTAAATTCCAAAGAGTCCGGATCGCCGGTTTGTCCAGTCTCTCCATCATATCCTGCATACCGAATCAGCTGGTGGTTCCAGATCCTGACTTCTCCATACTTATCTTTGGGTCTAAAAATGGAGATAGTCGGGCGAACTCTCCCTTTATTCGTAGCATAGTCCATATGGGAAAATATCGCATCACGAATATCCGCTTCTTGATTTAAAGAGCGGTGATCAAAGACTTGCAGGCTTTTCCAGAACAACCGTCCAATACACCGATTGCTATTTCTCCAGGCAAGCCGGGCTCCATGTTCAAGCTCTTCATACGTATGTTCATATGTTCCCTTCTCCCTAATCGACCGTTCCACCTCGGAGATTCTCTGCTCTATGTGTTGTTCAGTTTTTCCTAATTCGTAATAGCACTGATGTATAAATTGCTCAGCTTCTTTAAATAATTCTTCTTTATTCAAAGTGGTAAGCCCCCTGTGTGTTCTGTCATTCTACATATTATCATATTTTCGTAAGTCTTCCCGATCCTTTGTTTTTCTAGAAATCACTACCCCTCCCAGTTACGTGGGTAAACGATCTACCTTAAGACCTGTTTTCTCACTAAAAATTAAGAAGTGAAGGGGCGTTATCATAGAGGTGTAAACCACGTTTATTGAGTATGACATGAAATTCCGCCTCATTGAAGACAAAAAAACCCGAACGATGATGGAAGAATAGCGATCACTCTTCAGCATCGTTCGGATTAATATTTGCTAATAGACTTCTCTCCTTTTGGAGGGAATACTTATCCAAAGAACAAGTCTAAAATATTGCTGCCCATGGAGGCCTGTTTATTATAAAACTCGGAGTAACCGCACTTTTTACAATATACCACCGTGAATTTATTGTTTTGCACATCAAGCATTTTAGATAACCCCGATCCTGTCATGGATACATCCTTTTCACCTGCATCCTGACTTCCACATTTCACACATCCTTGTTCACTCATATAACTTCCTCCTTTAAATAATCTAGCTTATATACGAATGAAGATGTAAAAAGTTTCACTCTGCTCGCCGGGCAGCCTGTTGAATTGGATCCCACACACTGTTGTAGGGAGGAGAATAAGAGAGATCAAGATCAACAAGATCGTCAATGGTCATCTCATGGTAGAGGGCTGTGGCAAGGACATCAATCCGCTTATCCACGCCTGCTTTACCGATGATTTGTCCTCCCAGCAGCGTACGTTTCTCTTCATGATAAAGAAGCTTAAGAGTCATGGGGTCATCTTTAGAATAGTAACCGGCCGCATGAGTAGAGTTAAGGGTAACCGTTTTAATTGGAAAATGATCTTGTTCAGCTTCTCTGCTCGAAATCCCCGTTCTTCCTAAAGTTAGATCAAAGAATTTCAAAATCGAAGTGCCGACCATCCCTTTATAAGGTTTCCGGATATTGACGATACTCAGCCCAGCGATTTGTCCTTGTTTATTTGCGTGTGTACCCAGAGGGACATAATCATTCTGTTGCTTAATGCGATGAAATTGGGTCGCACAATCTCCTGCCGCATAAATATCTAAAATACTCGTCTCCATAAAAGCGTTGACTTCAATCGCTCCATGATAGCTTGTGTACACACCCGTTCCTTCTAAGAAAGCTGTATTCGGCGCGACTCCTACAGCTACAAGGACTAAATCCGTGTCATAATTCCCTTGATCTGTAGTAATGGTCTGGACGTGATCCGTTCCTCCAAATCCTTCTACGGACTCTCCAAGAGTTAACTTCACCCCGTGCCGCTCAGCTTCTTCATGGATGAACTTCCCCATATCTTCATCAAAAATTTTTGCCACTTGTGTGCCCCGATCAATCATTTGCACCTGCTTGTTCTGTTTTACAAAGGCTTCTGCCATTTCTAAACCAATATATCCTCCGCCAACGATCGTAACCCGTTCTACCGAAGGATCCATATTGTCCATTATCCCCTTTAAATCCGGGATCGTTTTCAAGGTATGAATGCCTTTCAGATTTCGTCCTTCCCATGGCGGGAATACCGGATCTGCGCCTGTTGCAATTAATAGCCGGTCATAGCTTTCTTCAAAATCTTTACCCGTCTTGTGATTCACTCCATAAACAACTCTATGGTCACAATCGACCCGGGTCACTTCATGCAGAATGCGGCTGTCAATGCCATATTTATTTCGAAACGTTTCAGGATTTCTAGCAATTAAATCATCGGTCGAATCTACGTTTCCGCTAAGTACATAAGGCAGACCGCATTGACCGTATGAATAAATTTCTCCTCTTTCTAATGTGATGATATTATGTTCTTGATCTTCACTATTCCTAACAATCTGCATAGCTGCACTCATTCCAGCAGCATCTCCGCCAATGATGACAACTTTCATCGTTCCACTCCTTTAGTAACAGATCTCCTCTCTTATACTTACCCAAAAGCAACTGGTCCAAAAAGAATAACGGAAAAATGACTGAAAAAACGCCTTAAAACCTTTACAAATCAGACGACATTCGATAATATCAGTTATTAGACTTTTCGAAATTATCTATAAAAAGGCGGGATGAAATGAAACAGTTTACACAATCAGAAGCTCTCAATCGACTCCCCGACCAGTTCTTTGCTAAATTAGTAAAAAAACTGAATGCCTATCAGCAGAAGGGACAAGACGTGTTGAACTTAGGACAGGGAAACCCTGACCAGCCTACTCCAGATCACATCGTACAAGCCTTACAAAAAGCGGCCGAGAACCCTGTTTACCACAAGTACCCCCCTTTTCAAGGATTTGATTACCTAAAAAAAGCTGTCTCAGAATTTTATCAAAGAGAATACGGTGTTGACATCGATCCTCAGTCCGAAGTTGCCACTATGTTTGGCAGCAAAACCGGGCTCGTTGAAGTGAGTCAATGTTTCTTAAATGAGGGAGATGCTGCTCTTGTTCCTGACCCGGGATATCCGGATTATTGGTCTGGGGTCGCCATGGCCAATGCGATTATGGCACCTATGCCTTTACGCAAGGAAAATGACTTCCTGCCTGACTATGACGAGCTCGATCCTGAGATAGTGGAAAAAGCAAAGCTGATGTTTTTAAACTATCCAAACAACCCAACTTCGGCGATTGCAGATAGACAGTTTTTCGAAAACACCATTTCGTTTGCGGATGAACATGACATTTGTGTGGTTCATGACTTTGCGTATGGAGCTATTGGCTATGATAACCATAAACCTTTAAGCTTTATGCAGATTCCCGGAGCAAAGGATGTCGGCATCGAAATCTATACCATGTCGAAAACTTATAATATGGCAGGATGGCGTGTCGCCTTTGCCGTAGGGAATAAAAGCGTGATTCAAGCGCTGGAACTGATTCAGGACCATTACTATGTTAGTCTTTTTGGAGCTGTTCAAGAGGCTGCAGCTGCTGCACTGCTTGACTCTCAGGAATGCGTCAAAGAGCTTTCTTTAACTTATGAAAAAAGAAGAAATTTATTAGTAGAAGGACTTACTGAACTAGGGTATGAAGTTGAGCCCTGCAAAGGATCATTCTTTGTGTGGATGAAGGTGCCTCAAGGCTACAATTCAGAGTCCTTCGCTGATGACTTGTTGGATGAAGAAGGATTATTTGTCGCCCCAGGAATAGGATTTGGTGACTATGGAGAATCCTTTGTTCGAATTGGATTAAATAATTCTGAAGAAACCCTTCAGGAAGCTCTCATCCGTTTTAAGAATTTCAAAGAAAAAACTCGTAAATAACGTGACTAGGGCAAAAGCGGAAAAGCGAAGCGGTCCCTTTATATCTAGTAAATCTAAAAAAACCCGAACCCATGGAAAATTCAAAGGTTCGGGTTTTCTGGCGACTACATACTTTTGTCCACCTCTCTCTATGATCATTCCAGCTAATCATTTCACCCTCATAAGCATATCGACATGCGGAATGTCATCTTCTAAGTAAACTTCGGATACTTCCTTGAAACCAAACGATCCATAAAAATTTCGCAAATGCTCCTGTCCCTGAAGGAAAATAAATTCTGTGTGCCCTTCTTCTTTCAGTAATTCGATTGCCTTATTCATAATGGACCTTGCATATCCAGCTCCCCGTTTCCCCTTTACGACTAGCACGCGTCCAATTGAATAATTGCCGCCGTATTTTACAGGAGGGACCAACCGGCAGTAAGCAGAAATCTCCCCTTCCTCCTCTATCCAAACATGCAGGCATTCCTTGTCTCGTCCATCCACTTCTGGATAGGGACATTCTTGCTCGACTACAAATATCTCTGTCCGTACTTTCAATATTTCATAAAGTTCATTTGTCGTAAGTTTATTAAATGGCTTAATGACCCAATTCATAATTCGCACTCCTCCTTATGCTGGTTATTCACTAGTTTACAATATTCTCACACCGGTTTCTTGTCTTTCTCACTTGAAAGCAGAAAGAATTTTTGTTTTTAAGTTTCAGCTTATTCGTTGAGGGAATACTGTGCTTACACATAAGGAGGAAAAAATGGAATGATAATGGATTTACTACCTGTTTCTTTAAGAAAATATCTTCAAATGTCTAAACGGCAGCGAAAACATGAAATGCAAATGACTTTATGGTATATGCCATTTATATATATAACTTTAGCTCTCGTCTTAGTAGCCGTTACTTTGGTTATGGACTTAAAGCTTGAAGTCAATCAATATATACCTGAGGGATTTAAGATGGATTCCAGTGCGACTCGCATGCTGGTAAGTACATTAATCGGAGGCATATTAACACTGAGTGCCTTCACGTTAAACTCCCTATTAGTCGTTCTAACAACCTTCAGCGGTCAATTCTCGCCTAGAATGCTGTTAAACTTTGTCTCAGATAAACAAACCCAGCATGCACTGGGCATATTTAACGGAAGCTTTGTTTATGTGTTAATCGTATTTTTATTTATAGGTAGTTCTTCGCACGAATACTTTGTGACCATCCCATTCGTAACTATCTCGTTAGCATTTATCTCGGCTATTACTTTTATTTATTTCATTAACCATGCAACTACCTGGATGCAGGTTCATAACATTACTTTTACGATGAAAAAGGCGTCCAAAGATATTATTAATCATACTCTGAGAAAAGATATTGAGAAGTTTCGAACGAAAGCTGCTGGAGACCTGATGGAGAACTATCGGGAAGATGCAAACACGATTGATGCCATTAAATCTGGCTACCTCCAGCTGGTAGACTATAGAATTATGATAGAAGAAGCGCGAAAGGATAATATTATCGTAAAGCTCCACGTTCAAGTAGGTGACTTTATCCTAACAGGAAATCGATTGATTAGTTATTGGGGACCGGGGGCCGAGGAAGTAGACGAGGAAAAATACTATAGAATGGTAGAAATCGGTCATAAAGAAACGGAACTGCAGGATCTGCAAATGGGAATGCATAAACTTGCAGAGATCGCGATTAAAGCAGTCGGCAATGATGATCCGAAAACGGCCACCAACACCATTCACCAAATGGCTGATCTTATGTTAACCGTAGAAAATTATATTACTTTCACTCCTTATTTAATGGATGATGATAAACAAGTCCGCGTAATTCTTCTCGATGAATCCTTTAATTACTATATTTACCGCGGCTTTGGTTATATACGGCATTATGCTAAGGATAACCATCTCATTATTACGGAGATTATCAATGGTTTAGCCATGGTAGCGGAGTCTATAGATACTTCTAAACACAATGACCTATGGGAATTCGCATATAATACCCTTGATCATATAGAAGAAAATCTAGTCTATGAATTAGACAAGACTTTCCTATTGGAAGCATTATACAAGCTTGCAACCATTACAGATAATGACCCTGACTATTACCTCGTTAAAGACCGGTTTTATCCTGGAGAGAATAACAGACATACAGAAAAGGATTCGGACGATTAATCCCCGAATCCTTTTTTCTTTTCCCTTTCCCTTAACTTTTTCTCTTTCTTGTCGATACTGTTAGTGGAAATGTCCAATTAATCGTCAGGAAAAGGAGTTCGTTTATTTATGAAAAAGAATCAAAAAATTGTTTACATTTGCCACGATGGAGAAGAATTTACAGAAGAATCATCTGCTAGGAAGTACATCCTTCAATTGCGCTGCAAGAAGGTTCTCAATTTCTTTCTCAACTTAAAAGAGAGCAAGAATTAGAACGGCACGATCATTTTCCCTTGAAACCCACGCAATACTGCCCCTTTAGTAAAACCACATAGCTTCCACATCATCCACCCTGGTCTGTTTTCAATAAACGCAAGAAAAGACTAAATACTCCCCCAAAAAATCAGATTCAATGGTTTTGGATGATAGCTGCCCCTCTTGCATCTATCGCAATTACCGCCTACATTTTATATAATATAATCATCTAATTCTCAATAATTCTAAATTCGCTTCTAGAAAACGCGAACCCTGATTACAGCAATAAACAAATCAAACCGCTTCCCAAGCAGATTCACCCTGCTTATTTGTGATCGAACACATTCATTTAGATTTTATAACCATTAACGTAGAATAGGACGATGAATGCTGATCCATGCTCAAACAAGATAAAACAGAAGGGAGCTTTAACTATGGATGAAGAACCTATTTACTCCAAAGACCTTGATGAAGAAACCCTGTTTGTCGTAAGCCAGACCTTTAAAGCACTATCCGATCCAACGAGAATCCGAATTTTGAACCTCTTATTTGAAAAAGAGTATTCCGTAAACGAAATATCTGAAAATTTGAACCTAAGACAATCAACCGTATCTCATCAATTACGGTTTCTAAAAAATTTACGCCTGGTCAAATACCGCCGTGAAGGAACCACTATTTTCTATTCACATGATGACGAACATGTCATTAACGTACTTCAGCAAATGATCCAGCATGCCCTTCACCATTAATAGTAGTACAAAAGAGGAAGCGCCCTGGGAGCCCAGACAAGCATAAGACGAGCGGGCCGAGTGGGCATTCTTCCCTCCTCTAGACGATAAAAAAAGGCTGCCCTGGAGGCAGCCTTACATTTTATAGCTCAAGAGTTTCTGGTGTGTTCGCATCTGCATTCATTAAGCGGATACTCTCCGGATAAATTTCAAGCACGATATAATTCGTATCCTGCTTACTGGAGAACCAGCGTTCCATCTCTTCACTCCAGAGCCAATCTTTAATTTTCTGATCTTCCCTCACTTTAGCCTGACCTTCCACCTCTAAGTAGGCATCTCCATTACCTTCCCCTTCATAGCCAATCAGGATATGAACGTTAGGATTTTTTTCAATTTCGTCCGTCTTATGTGTTTCTGAGCTTGTAGGTGTATAAAAAGTAAATTCATCATCATTAGAAAAAGTCATAAAACGAGAATGCGGCTTATTGTTTTTCACAGTGGCCAGCGTTCCCACTTTGTGCTGGTCGAGGACATTATAAATCTTCTTCTTTAATTCTTCTTGATTCATTTTTACAGGCTCCTTCCAAATTCAAATTTCTTTCTTAGTTTTCCTTATTATAGAAATGAATAAACCTTATAATCGTCTCCTTTCCTAGTTCTCCTTTAAAAAGTTAGACAAATCCTCTATTTTGATGTTTTTTCCAAAAAATTTGTGGAACAGGAATATTACAATAGGATTACAAGGGGGATTGTTTTATTATGAGATTTTCAGCGCATGGGTACAGCGCTGTCTTTGTCATGTTGTTAGTTTGCTTTGGATTTAATGTCAGCAAGGTCCAAGCTTTTCAGATGGATCGGATTAATGGCGATAACCGTTATGAAACCGCGGTAAAGATTTCCCAACACGATTGGAGCAATGGTGCTGATGCCGTGGTCCTTACCCGGGGAGATGAGTTTCCCGATGCTTTAGCCGGTGCGCCATTTGCCTACTCCAAGAACGGACCATTATTATTAACGGATAAAGATCACTTAACTCCTATAACTAAAAGGGAAATAAGCCGCTTACACCCATCCAAAATCTACATCGTTGGAGGTCCAGGCGCCGTTTCTAAATCCATACAATCAGAATTAAACAGCTCTTATGATGCTACTGTTAAAAGAATTGCAGGTAGTAACCGCTATGTTACAGCTGCAAGGATTGCCGATCATATGTCCTCAGACCGGGCATTCGTAGTGAACGGTTCAAGATTTCCCGACGCTATGACTGCCGCTCCCTATGCAGCGAGACATGGATCACCTATTTTACTAACGAAAGAAAACCATCTTCCACTGACTACAAGAGGCGCACTAAAAGCGATTCAATCCACCTTTATTGTTGGAGGGAGTGGTGTGGTGAGTCATTCTATTGTCACTCAACTGCCAAATCCTACACGGTTTTCAGGTGACACTCGGTTTAAAACCTCTGCAGATGTCGCCGAACGGCTTCCTATGGGAGACCCGGATCATGCGTTTGTTGTAACTGGAAGTGAATTTGCTGATGGAATTGCAGGAGCCGTATCAGCAGCCAAATCCAATGATCAAATATTACTCGTGGAGGAAAACTATGTCCCGAATGCTATAAAAATTGCTATTCATCGCCGCGGGTTGAAAAGCTTCACAGTATTTGGGGGATACAACGCTGTAGACCAATACGTAGATACGGAGCTTTCTTTACCAATTCAGCTGCTGCTAGTCAATAAACATAGAGGAATTCCTTCTGACTATAAAGCAGATCATCTTGTAAAACCAAATGTCAGATTCCCGTTTAGTGCCGATATACCGAAGCGATATATGAGTAGTATGGCCGCCGGTCACTTAGAGGAGATGTTTGATGATGCTTGGGATCAAGGGGTAGAATTATATGCCGTTTCTGGATACCGTTCTTACAACCGACAAAAGGAAATTCATGAGAGGATCACAAGAAATCAGGGAGCTGCCTACGCTGATCGAGTCAGCGCAGAGCCAGGTCACAGCGAACACCAGACTGGTCTTGCGATGGATGTGTCCAGCCCTGCCGTGAATTACCAGCTTGTAGAAAGTTTCGCTAATACAGAAGAAGGCAGATGGGTGAAATATCACGCTTCCGATTACGGGTTCATTATACGATACCCTGAGGGTCGAGAAGACGATACAGGGTATAAATATGAACCATGGCACCTTCGTTATGTAGGTAAAACGATCGCACAGTATATGGATCGAACCCATAAGATTCTCGAAGGCTATTTAAGGTAAGATCATAGAAACTCCCCCCTGCCTGTGAGCCAGGGGGATTATTCTTATCCTAGTTTTACAGCTTTAACAGCTATATAGGCGGTGATGTTCATCTTGCACCCTTCCAATCCTAAATGGATGATATAGTTGCAAAATTGTTCCACGTGAATCATTATTCGACAACTTAACGTTTTACAAGCTGCAGACAAAATAGTCAGCAGCTTTTTTTGTTTATTTCCTGGGAAATAGATACTTTATTGTCGATCCTAACAACCAGTTATTTCCACAAGCTAACTCATTCATTATATGGGTTCATATCGAAATACATAGGGCTGAATAAAATAATAGCAAATAACCAGCCAAGCGTTTGCCAAGATAAAAGTTAGAAATGTATATGAACCGGATAACATCCATACATAAGGAAGTAAGAAAATGAGGGCAAAGAGGATGGTTGAAAATCTTGAAGGCTGCAATAAGCAATAACAGCTTGGACAGCGAATCATTTTAGCGGTTTTATTCCCTTTAAGAATGAATGAATCAAGCTCGCCGCTGCATCTTTCACAATATTGTCTGCCCATGGTTCTTCACTCCGTTCCTGTGAGCACTTATTGAATATTGGACCATCTTGGGGATCTGTTTATTCTATTCTGCACAGGCCGGCAAGTTTCAACACAAGATAAAAGTTTCTTTTGGTTTAGGGGGTGTTTTTCTTTTGGTGTTTGGCTATTTTTCCGCCCTCATTGATCCGCACAAATAGGAATAACAATTTTCAATTGTATCCACACAGTCGTGAATCTCGGCCGTTTCAATTTCATAGAGCCCGAATTTATTTTTTGAGACCTTGTACTCTCCGATTTGAATGCTTTCCTCTCCGGGAACCAATTTATTAAGTTCTTTATAAACGGGATCAGAATCTGCCCCGAAGAAATCAAACATACTCGATTGTTCCATTAGTCTGCTCCTTTGTCACTTATTCCTTTTTAAGCTTTCGACATGCTTCCACCAATTCCCTTTCCGTTTTAAATTTAAGTACTGTTCACCATTTATGCGTTGATTAAAATAATCGCCCCAGATTTGATCTGGAGGGAACATAGCGGCTAATCTTTAACAGAACCTGCTAATAATCCTCATACAAAGACCTTTCCAAGCAGCACATACACAATTAAAGTTGGTAAAGCAGCGAGTTTTTTCAGCATTTTAAATCAAGTAAATATTTTTGAAAAGTCTTACATGAGAGTAAAAAAAAGAGAGGTTCACACCTCTCGTCCAACATGCTGGATATTATAAATCTTTGTACCACGTTTCTACCACTTCACCAATTGCACCCATCGTTTTGTTCTTGAAATGGTCTGATACTGTTTCCCCCGATGGATTAGCATAATAATAAGCCTGGTATTCTGGATGGAAATCGTACCCTAAACTGCTGAGCCTTTCTTTGAGTGGTTCAGGCAGATGACTCTTCCCTGTCCGTTCCTTAAAATATTCAGTTGGATAAATCTTGACCTCCACATCACCCGTTCCCGTATTGACGGTGATCAGATGATCGTCTTTGCGCGTCATCCACTTGCCTTTGGAAAATAAAGAAACTCTTATTTTGTTTAGTGAAGAAAGTCCTTCTAAGTTTATGCCAAAAATTTGATTGATCATATGAAGCACTTCCTTAGAAGTCACCTCAGACCCCAAATATTCTAAATACAAATCCATGGCCTCGACCTTGGGAAGGCGCATAATCCACCGATCTGTTTCGGGAGACGTATCCTTATGTAAAACTTCTCGTATTCCCCGCATAATTTCAGGGGAATAAACGTGTGCACGTTTCCCTTCCCCTTTATCTGAAACAGCTTTCAAATCAATATTGAATGCCTCATCCACAGCTTTTCGTATTACAGGTCCATTTATACTATCCCCATAAGATTCCAGGACTTTATCGATCATTCCCTCTGTTCCTCCTATGAATTAATTTTACGTTATGTTACCGTACATGAAGGTTCCACCTTTTCACATCATACCATAAATATTTAGTAGTTTTTTGTTTTTTCAATAAACTTGAAATTAATTATGAATATTATGTAAAACCTCTTCTATAATTCGAGCTTTTTCTGTAAAATATTCTCATACTAAATTAAATGTGACGAGTTAAGATAGTAGAATATAGAAGGTTCAGTCCAGGAGGATCAATCATGAATCACACACACACAAGAACGCAGAAAAAAGCGTTCTTCTATACAATAGCTTTAATAATTATGGGTACCAGCCTGTTTTTTCTTTCAACAAGGTCCATTAGCTCTGAAGATAACAAGGAACTGATCCCCACTCTGTTCATTCATGGATATAAAGGCGGACCGCGAACATTTGGTCCGATGATGGAACGGTTTGAAGATCGGGAAATTGGCCAGCAGCGTATGGTGGTAGTAGTTAGTTCACAGGGACGGGTGACGATCAAGGGTGGTATTCCCCATAAGATGAATCCATTTATTCAAGTCCTTTTCCAAGATGACCGCGCAAGCGTTGCCGACCAGACGTATTGGCTGAAAAAAGTACTTTATCAGCTGCATGAAAAAAGAGGGATAGATCAAGTGAATTTAGTGGCTCATTCTATGGGCGGTCTTGCCTCCACTAACTTCCTCCTGAATAACAGCGAAGGGAGTCATCACTACCCTAAGGTGAACAAATTGGCAGTCATTGCCACACCGTTTCGAGGGATACAGAAGGAAGATTACTTTAAACACAATTCGGGGGATGCCCTGCCTGATTTGAAACCAGATGCAGAAGTTTTAACGCAAATGAAACAGCAAAGAAAACAATTTGACCCTCATACTCAAGTTCTCGCCATTGCCGGTGTCATGAATGAAGATGAAAATCATGCGTACTCAGATGGTCTGGTGACCGTATCCAGTGCTCTTGGCATTCGAGATATTGTACCTAAAGAAAATTATAAAGAAGCCGTAATTTATGATGAATATGCGACTCACAGCGGTTTACATGAATCGAAAAAAGTAGATGCTCTGCTTGCGGAGTTTCTCTGGGACATCCAAAGCAATTAAATGTTCATGAAAAAAAGACAGATCCACCGAGGATCTGTCTTTTTTCTTGAATTTAACTGGCAGCTGTTGCGGATTTCTTAGCTTCATCATGTTTCCGTTCCGATTCTCCGACAACGACCGCACAGGCAGCATCTCCTGTAATGTTTACGGCGGTACGTGTCATATCAAGCAATCGGTCAATCCCAATAATTAGAGCAATCCCTTCGACAGGCAGTGCGACCTGGTTAAGTACCATAGCAAGCATAATCAATCCAACTCCAGGAACGCCAGCTGTCCCGATACTAGCAAGGACCGCGGTTAAGACGACCATAATAAGCTGGGTAAAAGATAAATCCGTGTTATACACTTGAGCGATAAAGATCGTCGCTACCCCTTGCATAATTGCCGTCCCATCCATATTAATCGTAGCCCCAAGCGGCTGTACAAAGCTGCTCACTGGTTTAGGCACCCCTAAGTTCTCCTGAGCAGTCTTCATGGAAATCGGCAATGTAGAACTACTGCTAGACGTACTAAAGGCAACGGTCATTGCCGGGAAAAATCCTTTAAAGAACTTTATCGGGCTCATCTTGCCTAAGAATTTCACTGCGGCTCCATAAGTAACGGCACCATGAAGGAGCAGTGTAACAATAACGATAAGCATGTAAGAAAACATTGCTTTGACACCCTCGAGTCCCATTTCTCCTACGGCTGAGGCTAATAAACCGAAAGCCCCGTATGGAGCAAAACGCATAATTAAGTTAACAAGAAACATCATAATATCGTTACCTTGCTCTATTACCTTTAAAACAGCTTCCGTCTTTTTCCCGAGCATCGCTAAAGCAAAGCCGATAAAGATAGAGAAAGCAATGATTTGCAGCATATTCCCTTCCGTCATCGCCTGAATCGGGTTCGTTGGAATGATGTTTGTAAAGGTTTCCACCACAGTTGGTGCTTCTTCACTTTCATAAGTGGCACCAGTTGGATCGATTCCCCCAGCGTCCCCCGGATGGAAAACATAAGCCATAGCTAAAGCAATCGAGATAGCTATTGTGGTAGTGGCAAGGAAAAACAGGATCGTTTTCCCGCCAATTCTGCCTAATTTTTTAGGATCTCCGAGAGAAGCAGTCCCTAATGTGATAGAGAAGAATACGATTGGTACAACAAGCATTTTAATTAAATTTAGAAAAATAGTGCCGAGTGGATCAAAGATATAACTGTTTAATACGTCGAATAAACTCGGTGCTGCTAAATTAAGAATCAGTCCGACCATCAAACCAAGAGTTAAACCAATAAATATTTTCGTTGTTAATTTCATGTAATGCCCTCCTTCTTCAATTTATAGAAAGCGCTTTCCTTACGTTGTGTTCTGTTTTTTTGCGATCATCGCAAGAGTTGGTTCCGATACTGCAAAAAAGGGTGGATATTGAAGCTGGGTTTTCTTAAAAGAAAGGTACTTACATAAGGGGCTGGTGGCATGCTTTGCGCAAGAAAGTATAAAACCGTGAAATCGCCCACGTTCCTATTTAAATATGAAAGTAGCAAGAAGTCAATAAGGCAAATGACTATTCTTTTTATTTGGAATAGTAGAACAAATGCTGACTCATTCTTTAGACCTAAGGTATGAAATCCAAACGCTCCGGTTATATATAATGTAATTTCTTATTTCATTACCCCTGTGCATGAGTTCAGATTTTTTATCTTCTTACTGTTGGTGAGGGTACCTAAGCAAATAACAAAAAAACACCTGTGCTTATCCTTGTCATAAGCACAGGTGGAGGCATTATTTATTTTATATTTTCAAACAAGAATACCCACATAAAGGTAAGCGACTGCAGAAGTTCATCAGGTAATCCCGTCCTATGCTGTTCTTTCACTTCTCTTTTATACACCCCGTGACCATCCTTCAGTTTCCATCCGTTTTCACTTGCTAACTCTTCCAGTTCCCACGGCATCATCGTATTGCATATGACTTCTTTTCCATACAGCCTTGGGTAACTATTTACTCTCGGTTTAGCAGTAGGTCCTAATACACCGATACATAGCTTACCTCCTGGTTTTAAAATCCGCTTCATTTCACTTAAACCCTCTGCCGGTACCTCTGTCCATTCCAAACAGTTAATCGCCATTACTCCGTCAAAGGTATCTTCCTTAAACGGAAGTCGAGTAATATCACCTTGGACATATTGAATATTTTCCTTTGTGTTACTCCCTTTCGCCCGCGCAATCATGTCCTGAGAAATGTCGACGCCTGTTACCTGGTAGCCTCTGTCATGCAGTTTTGCTGATCCATATCCATCTCCACAGCCAAGGTCTGCTACATGACTAGAAGTTGAAAGATAGTTTTGTAAAAAAGGTATAATGGTTTTTCTGCTTCCTTTTTCCCACATCTGCTGACTATTCTCATTCCAGTATTCCGCTCTGTCATTCCATTGTTTCTCTACTTCTTTATGCCAGTTATAGGGTTTATTCATTGCGCTTCCTCCCGTTGCCATTCAGCGATTGATTTGTGCTTTATTTTAAGAAAAATCCCTAATGAAAAGTTTCTTTCCCTTCTATTATTTCATAGAAATTATATAGATAGGTAAAGAATTATTTTAAGTAAATCTCACTATTTACAATCATGTAAATCCTGAAGCTGCATTGAAAAAACTTCCTTCATAATAAAATCCCCGGTACAAAAGAGTAATGGTTTCGTTACTGAAAGAGAAGTGAAAGGATTCCGGGAAACATCTCGCTTTCCGTGGGCGTACGGTGTGCCTTCTCAGCCTTTTAGGCTTTCGGGGTCACACACCCTGTACTCTCCTCCCACAGGAGTCTCGACGTTTCCCGGAATCCTTTATAAACATTTGAGGAATGAAACCTCTTCTATTCTTGAATTGAGATGACAGAGAACAAAAAGTTTCCAGTCTCTAATCAATACATCCACCGTTTAGGGTTTTGCTAAGAGACTGATCATGATGGTTCCATAAACTATCATGGTAAGGGGGAAGTTTATGAAATGATTTATTCAATTATAAGCTCGATTAATGGCAAAAAATCTGCATAACACTTTCCATTTTTACTAACACAAAAAGGTTTGAACCCGCACCAGAGAGAACTATCACTCCCCTTCACCCTCATTCTGAATAAATTAAATGTTGCGTAAGTCATCAAACTTCGATATGATTAAAACACAAGATAAGCTAAATTAAAATAAAAAACATACTACATATAGTGTTTACGAATAAAAGATGCCACAAGGCTTAATAGGGAATCCGGTAGAATCCGGAGCTGCCCCCGCAACTGTAACCGCTCGCGAAATGGATCATCCACTGTGCCCAGGCACGGGAAGGACCAAAGTAGAATCGAGCGTCAGCCAGGAGACCTGTCTTTGTACGTGAAAGTTTCAACTTCTTCGGGGATTGAGAAGATGAAGCGATGGAATAAAGGCAGGTTTCATTCTTCTGAAGCTTCTTTATTTCATGGTTTCATCCGCTCAATTTATATTTGAGCGGTTTTTTTATGTTTAATTATTCAGTGCTGACCGAAAAAAGGAAACTCTTCTTTTTTTCAGGGCAGCCGTGAAGGAGTGATTGGATGAGTATAACCACAAGCACTGTTTGGGAAGATTGGCTGCTTCAACAGCAAGAACATTTCCCGTCGCTTAGAATAAATCAATGGATCACTAAGCTCCATACGCTTGGACTTGAAAAGCTGGACAAGTCTGCACAAGCAAACACATTAATATTGGAATGCCTGGCAGAAATGGATGAAACAGAGCCTGATTGGACTTTCCTCGCCAGCCGGATTCATCTGAAAGAAATGTATGAGCAATCGGTTCATAACCGCGATGCAAACAAAGCATACCAGGGACTGCACTCCCTCATTCTATTATTAATAGAGGAAGGGATTTATTCTCCTGAAACGCTTAAGCATTATTGTAAAGAAGATATCGATAATCTCGAAGCGGCAATCGTTCCAGAACGAGATAACTTATTTACTTATATAGGATTAAAAACTCTGGATGACCGTTATTTAGCACGTTCTAAAGACGGAAGAATCTTGGAACTTCCTCAGGAAAGATTTATGATCATCGCAATGACCTTGATGGCCCATGAGCCAAAGAACAAAAGAATCGATTTGGTTAAAGAGAGCTACTGGGCTCTCAGTCATTTATACATGACCGCAGCTACTCCGACTCTGGCTAATGCAGGCAAACAATACGGACAATTAAGTTCCTGTTTCATTGATACCGTCGACGACAGTTTACAATCCATTTACGACAGCAACACTGATATCGCTAACTTAAGTAAAAATGGCGGCGGCATTGGTGTTTACTTAGGGAAAATTCGCAGCCGCGGCAGCGATATCCAAGGATTTAAAGGAGTGTCGTCGGGGGTTTTACCTTGGATGAAGCAGTTGAATAATACGGCTGTCAGCGTTGATCAGCTTGGACAACGGCAAGGGGCTGTTGCCGTTTATTTAGATGTTTGGCATAAGGATATCTTCCCTTTTCTGGACAGCCGGCTGAATAACGGAGATGAAAGGCAGCGCACTCACGATTTGTTTACAGGTGTGTCCATACCAGATGTATTTATGGAAGCTGTCGAAAATCGCGACGAGTGGTACTTATTCGACCCACACGAAGTGAGAGAAATTATGGGCTTTTCATTAGAGGATTATTATGACGAGACACGTGGCAAAGGATCATTCCGAAACAAATATCAAGCTTGTGTCGATAACCCCCGTCTATCCAGAATCAGCGTCCAAGCCATCGAAATCATGAAGCGAATCATGATTGGACAGCTGGAAACAGGCACTCCGTACATTTTTTATCGTGACGAGGTAAATCGAATGAACCCTAACAGCCATAAAGGCATGATTTATTGCAGTAATTTGTGCACAGAAATCGCACAAAACCAAAGCCCTACCACCCAAACTGAGAAATTGGTGCAGGACGGGAAGATCATCACTGTGCACCAGCCTGGGGATTTTGTGGTCTGTAATCTATCTAGCATCAATCTTGGCCGGGCCGTACCCGCAGGAGTCTTATCTCGGCTCATTCCTATTCAAGTACGAATGCTCGATAATGTAATTGACCAGAATGAAATTCCAGTAATGCAAGCGCAGCTGACCAATCGGGCTTACCGGGGAATTGGTCTTGGGACATTCGGTTGGGCTCATCTCCTCGCCCAGCAAAAGATCGCCTGGGAATCCGAAGAGGCCCTCACCTATACGAATGAGGTTTATGAAGCCATTGCTTATTACACCATCGAAGCGAGCAGCAAGTTAGCTGAAGAGAAAGAAAGCTATCCCCTATTTGAAGGATCCGATTGGGAAACGGGAGACTTTTTCACTAAAAGGGACCTTGAAGAAGATGGGTCGTGGAACTGGAAGAAGTTGAAAATCCAAGTGAAAAACCACGGATTGCGAAATGGATATTTACTAGCGGTGGCTCCTAACTCAAGCACTTCTCTAATTGCCGGAAGTACAGCCAGCATTGACCCTATATTTAAGAAATTTTATTCAGAGGAAAAGAAGGATTATAAAATCCCTGTCACCGCCCCTGATTTAAATCCTGAGACGTACTGGTATTATAAGTCTGCCTATGACATTAACCAGCAGGCGAGCATTCAGCAAAATGCGATTAGACAAAGGTTTATCGATCAGTCGATATCCTTTAACCTCTATGTGAAAAATTCTATACAAGCAAAAGAACTCCTTGACCTTCACCTAACCGCATGGAAGCTTGGGCTCAAGACGACTTACTATACCCGTTCAACCTCTAGTCAAGGAGAGTACGATGATTGTGAAAGCTGTTCATCTTAAGGAGGGAATCGAATGACAAACTCTATCAATAAAAGAAAACTCGTGGACGAAACGGCACCTAATGCTTCCACAGGAGTCATAAACGGTAAGTCCTCCAATGTCCTAAATTGGGACGACACCCGTTATCCATGGGCCTACCCGATGTACAAAAATATGCTCGCTAACTTTTGGATTCCAAATGAAATCAATATGAGCAATGACTTAAAGCAATGGCCGCACTTAACGGAAGACGAACAAACTTCCTTCAAAAAGATTATCGGGCTGCTTGCTTTTCTAGACTCGGTTCAAACAGATTATTCTGGAAAAATAGCCGATTATTTAACCGACTCCAGTTTATCCGCTTTAATGCAAGTACTTGCTTTTCAAGAGGTCGTTCACAACCAATCTTATTCCTATGTCCTGTCTACGTTAGTCGACCAACAGGAACAAGAGAGTATTTTCGAGTATTGGAAAAACGATGCTATATTAATGGAAAGAAACCAATTTATCACCAGGGGATACCAAGAGTTCGCCGACTCCCCTTCGATTGAAAGCTTTCTAAAATCAATCGTCTATGATGTCGTACTCGAAGGGTTATTCTTCTATGCAGGCTTTGCCTTCTTTTATAATTTAGCTCGCAATCAGAAAATGGTTTCCACCAGCACCATGATTAATTATATTAATCGTGATGAACAGCTTCATGTCACCTTATTTACTAGGATTTTCAAAGAAACCTTGAATGAAAATCCCCAGATAGATCGCTCTGCAATTATAAATTTTGTCGAACAAACGTTTAAAGAAGCGGTTCAACTTGAGATCAAATGGGCCCACCACATTATCGGCAAACAATTCCCCGGAATTCCGATCGGTGACCTTGAAGATTATATTAAGTTCATGGCAAATAAGCGCTGCAAGCAATTAGGAGCAGAAAAACCTTTCCCAGAATACAAAACGAATCCACTTAAATGGATTCGCGCTTACCAGGAAGTAGATGAAGGAAAATCTGACTTCTTTGAACAGAAATCCAGGCAATACACAAAAGTTTCAGAGCATAACGGATTTAACGAACTCTAATTAAAACTGGATAAAGCATAACACCGCCAAAAAAAGTTACCCAAACCCTATCATAGTTAAAAATTCTAAAACAATGAGTAAGCCGCCTGATATCAATCAGGCGGCTTTATTCATGTCAACTTTCCTAACATGAATGCAAATTAGTTATTGATTTTTCAGAAAACTTGCTTTATAGTTAGATTTAGACATTACTTAATGTGTTAGAAAACCTAACATAATAGTTAAAGGGGAGCTGTATGATGAAAAAATTGGAGGCTATTATTCGTCCGGAAGCTTTTCAAACCTTAAGACAGAACCTGGATGAATCAGGTGTCAAAGGTCTGACAGTGTCTGAAGTTGCTGGCTGCGGTCAGCAAAAAGGACAGGAAGGGATCTTTCGAGGCAGTCGATTCGAAATTAAGCTTTACCCAAAAGTAAAAGTAGAAATGGTTGTTGAGGATCACGAACTAACTTCTATTATCGATGTCATCACCGATACATGCGCTACTAATGAAGTTGGAGATGGAAAAATATTCGTTTACACCATAGATGAAGTCTTTCGAATTCGCACAGGTGAAACCGGCAAGTCTGCACTTATATAAATCAATTAGGAAGGATGTTTCATAACTATGAAGAAAGTATTGCCGCTCGTCTTATTAGCTATTTTAGGATTTCCAGCTGCCGCAAGCGCCCAAGCCGCTGTAACACCCGAAACGGTCATGCAATCTGTGGATATGGTCTGGGTTATGATCGCCGCCTTTCTAGTATTCTTTATGCATGCAGGGTTTGCAATGGTCGAAACAGGATTTACCCGTTCAAAGAACGCCCTTAATATTTTAATGAAGAATTTCATGACGCTATCGATCGCTTCCGTTCTTTATTTCATGGTTGGCTATGGTTTCATGTTTGGCACTTCCGGCGGTGGGATCATTGGTATAGATGGATTTTTCTTAAGCGGACAGGAAGACCAGATTGGTTTCTTCGTCTTCCAGGCCGTCTTTGCCGCCACATGTGCTACCATTATTTCCGGTGCTGTCGCAGAACGTATGAAACTTTCCTCTTATTTGTTATTAACGGTAGTAATGACAGGTCTCATCTATCCTGTAGTCGGTCACTGGGTCTGGGGAGGCGGCTGGTTATCTGAACTAGGGTTTGTTGACTTTGCAGGCTCAACCGTCGTTCACCTGACTGGTGCCCTTGGTGCTGTTGTCACCGTTATGCTGCTCGGACCGCGTATAGGAAAATACTCAGGTAAAACAGTGAATGTTATTCAAGGTCACAACATCCCGATGGGGGCATTAGGAGTCTTCATCCTTTGGTTTGGCTGGTTTGGGTTTAATGGCGGCAGCACGCTGGCTGCAGATCCATCCCTAGTTCCAAAGGTTATCGCCACCACGCTGTTGTCTGCTTCCACGGCCGTCATTGGTTCAGCGTTGTACTCTTACTTTAAATACAATCGCATTGATGCTTCCCTAACGCTTAACGGCGCCCTTGCCGGTCTTGTTGGAATTACTGCCGGGACCGCCAATGTCTCTCTCATTGGTGCGATTTTTATCGGGCTGATTGCTGGAGTGATATTAGTAGAAGCTGTTCAATTCTTCGACCGTATCGTTCGTATTGATGACCCCGTCGGCGCTATCGCCGTTCACGGAATCTGTGGAATATGGGGAACGCTCGCTGTTGGATTATTCTCTGTAGATGGCGGACTATTCTATGGCGGAGGAGTAAAACTCCTATCCATACAAGCCCTCGGGGTCCTAGCCGTTATTGCCTGGACAATGGCATCATCAGCCGCTGTTGTCTTTACCCTTAAGAAAACCATCGGAATTCGTGTATCCCGCCAGGAGGAAATATCCGGGCTGGACTTCGCCGAACACGGTTCTACCGCTTACGAATCGACGAAGAGTATCTTTAATGAAAACTACGACCCTTCAAGCCGAGACTTCGGAGTCGGATTACTCCACCGTCTCGATAGTCTGGACAGCACGACCGAAACGAACACAAAAGATCATAAAACCGCTCAATAGTTAACATAGCAGTCTACCCCCACTGCAGCTCCCATTTCCAAGGAGTCCTGCAGGGGGTTTTTTGTGTAAAATGGTCCAAAGTAGCTATTTTTGAATTTAATACGAACGTTTGTTCTTGTTTTGGGGAAAAATATGGTATCCTAGTAGATAGATACCGTTCGATAGGATTAGGTTGTGGTGCAGATAGAAAGGGAGTGATCTCGCACATGAGTACCTATCAAGCCTTAATGATCATGTTAGCGTTTGGAACGTTTACTCTTACACTCCTAGCGCTCATCATAAAAATGAACAATAAAAAATAGACCCGCTTCCTTATTAAGGAAGTGGGTCAAACATTCAATAAAGCACGAACGGTATCGATGTCCAGGTGCAGCTGCCACTGCATCTGGACGATTTATTTTCATTATAGCATAGTACCTGGAATTTTTAATTTATTTTCCTATATGTTCGCTCTATTCTTTCATTCAGTTCTTCTCCGTCTTTTTCGTCAAAATATAAGTGATTTCCAGGAAAGGAACCGGACCAAGAGACATTTGGTGTGTCGCCTTAAGTTCCCCGCCATTTCCCGGCTCCACGTGAAAAACCTCTTGAAGAGGCGTACGGAACGTCCAGTCTCCGAGAGTGAAATAGACACCTTCATCTCCCGCCGCATTATCGCGAAGCACACTCGTTAGAATGAATCCATTACCATCGTCATTTAACGGTCTCAGTACCCCCGTCATCACTCCTCTTGGAAAAGGAAGTCCGATGTTCATATATCCTTCATCCTTATTTCTATGAGAGGAATATAGCGCCGTGAAAATTGGTGCTTCTGTTTGCTTGTTTCTTCTCACCCAGGCTCTTACCTGGTTTCTGCCATCCTTATCATCTGCGATGGATACGATTTCTCCATCCATTTCCACCTCTCCAGACAAGGGAATGTTGATCTGCCCCATTCTGCTAGTCATTCGATGACTCCAAACGGAAAACCTTTTAAACCCCTTCTTCCATTGAACATGAGCTTTCATATCAAACCCTTCAGTAGCTGTATAAAATTGCCTCACAGTTCGATCCAGCCGTCCAGGTTTAAAGTCTGCACTTCGAAGCTTCTCCCATTCAGACACAAGACCAACAGCCTGAGTGTGCACTTCTGTCCATCCCTGGTCATAAATAATGTCATTACCTACGTAACCATTTCCTCTTAACCGGCTGACAGGAAAATTTGTGAATTCAAAGCGTTTAGAGGGATGGACCCCTCTCCAGGCCATTGCCGCGAACAAGGAAAAACCAAACGCATTATAAGCCCCATGCCATTTAAGCATGCCATCAATACCCAGCCAGTAGGTTTCTTTCATTAATCCCAGACTATAGGTAAAAGAGAAAACCATCGTCATTAACAAGAGTAAGGAAGCTGCCCTAAAACCGATTTTAACCCACCCTTTAAAGTCCACAGATATCCATAGCCACCAAATACAAAGCCAGGCAAGGATCAGCACATACAGCCCTACTGTAAAGACTTCAGTTGGTGGCCCCTGGTCCAGACCAAGAGCAACAAGAAATGGACCAGCCATCACACCAACTGTAAGAATCAGATAGGGTTTCCCTACCCGCTGTTTCTTTTCAGCAGCTAAATACCGACCAAAAAAACCTGTTACCAGTGGCAAAACAAAAGCAGCATAATGAAAATGGATCGCCGTCAGCTGCACAATCGTTCCACTATAAGGAAGAAACGGAGCAAAGCCACCGCTTGCCAAGACAAGCCAAACCCCACCAACTGAAATATATATCAGCCCTGCATCGATCACAGTTTCTTCCCGCGGGCGGATTCCTCTGCCAAGAAGCCGCATCAATCCCCCGAAAGCGATCAGCAAAGTGTAAAAAAGCCACACACCTGCCCACCATCCAGCATCTCTTCCCGGCGGCAGAGTGACGGCGATCACTCCAGCACCGGCGAATGGGAGTGAACATAGCATCACTTGGTACAGCCACTTCTCCGCCCGGTTCCTCTCCCCTTCTTGAATCACTTCTTCTAATAGCAGCGGTACAAGGACTAAAAAAGAGAATCCAAGCGCCGTATCAATGATAGTCAGGTAAAAAATCATCTTCCATAAAACTAATATGACAAAACCCGCCATAGCTATCCATCTGCCAGCAAATTTCATAAGGCCATTCTCCTATCTATGTATATTTGACCAGGATTTTTGATGTGAAAAGTCGAAATTATATATACGCCCCTATTTTTTCAGTTTATCAGAAACCTAAAAGGAAGGAGTGTCGTCTATAACTATGAGGTGGGACAAATTGATACATAAACAGCGATTACAGACGTACAATCAACCGGCCAGCCAGGAATCAACCGCGCAGCCTAATATGGATAAACTAATAGAACAATGGATCCGCAATTATGGTCATGATTTAAAATGGCTTGCTTACTCATATGTTAAAGACCATTCCATTGCCGAAGATATTACTCAGGAAGTTTTCATAAAAGCCTACCAGAAATATTCATCTTTCAAAGAGAATTCCAGTGAAAAAACCTGGCTTTTTAAAATAACCATTAATTTATGTAAAGATCATCTGAAAAGCTCTTATTTTCGCAGAGTTGTAAGAAAAGGAGCAGATATATTCAAAAATATTCCTTCTGATTATTCTTCCCCTGAAGAATATGCAATAGACAAGAGCGACGATGAAGAGCTCCTTAATCATGTGCTTCAGCTGGAGAAAAAATACCGTGAAATCATTATCCTATACTATTTTGAAGAGTTTCAAATTAAAGAACTCGCTCCAATGCTTGCTATCAGTGAAAACACTGTGAAGACCAGGCTGAGAAGAGGACGGCAGCTCTTACAAGACCGGATCACTTCAGAAGGGAGGTCACAACATGAATGATTTATTAGATCGACGTCTCAAGAAAATGAACCACAACGTAAAATATAAGCAAGTTTCTTTCGAGGAAAAAGATATTCAAAGGATGGTTCGCCGCACAAAGCAAAAGTCGGCAAGGTCAAGTAAATCATGGATGAAACTGGCCCTGCCTATCCCTATTGTAACTCTATTAGCGGCGATGGTTCTGCTCTATTTTAATACCCCTTCCCGCACACCTATGTATACGGCGGCTACACTTGAAGACAAGCAAGTGACTACCAGTCTTAAATCTGTCCCGATTTTTGACAAGAGCGATATCAATCAAACAAAGGCCTTCGATCGGGGAGCTAGTACTGAGGCAGAAACATCAACCATTATACAGGAAACCTACGTCATTCATAACGGGGAACGCTATGTTCAGACTGGCCAAGTCGTCAAGGCATCCCAACTAGACCAAGTGATAGGAACAGTGACTGAGAACCAGCCTAAGATTCAGAAGCCTGCTAATACGCCGCCGAACCTGTTTCCAAAAGCAAAAATCTATAGTATTGAAGGAAAAGAAGTTTCTAAATATATTGCGATTCAAAGCCGGCGTAACATCGGGATCGGAACCAGTTCCGTAAGCAAACAAGGAATCTTTATTTTTGAAAAACAAAAACAGCTGGCTAAAAGCCAATGAACTTTCTTTAATCATGTCAAATCAGAAAAAACCGCCCGTTCACTACGACGAGCGGTTTTCTGTTTCCTTGTTCAGGTAAGTTTTCACTTTATCCAGTGAAGCATAAATATCTTCTTTGATTTTAGGATTATAAAATACAGCTGCCGGATGATAAAGCGGGATAAGAGTATACGTTTTCTCGGTTGGAATATATTCGTCCCCCTCTTCATTTAACTGCTGGATAGGTGTTTCGATCCGTTCTCCTAATACGTCTGTCATTTTGTCTTTCCTGCCGGTTAAACGCAAGTATGCAACACTGCCTAAAGCAATGATGACCTTTGGATCCATCTCTTTTATTTGGTAATCGAGCAGGGGTGCATGGGCAAGTACTTCCTTATTGTTAGGTTTACGGTTAGCCTTGCGCATCCCCCCCGAACCCTTCTTATTGGTTTTTACCCATTTATAAGGACGGCTTCTGGCCACACTTGTAATATAAACGTCCTCTCTATTTATCCCTAAATACTGCAGCTGCTTATCAAGTTCGTCTCCAGCTCTTCCTATAAACGGTATCCCTTTGACAGCTTCATTTTCGCCTGGTGCTTCCCCGACGATCATAATCTCCGACTCAGGATCGCCATTTCCCAGCACAAATCCTTCTGTGTCATAGGGTTCCATTCTGCGTTTGGCTGATTGAATTAAATCCTCTGGCCACTCCATGTTCTCACCCTTTATTTCTTGTTGTTTGCTACCATACCACTTTAGTAAGCAGGTAAAACAACCGGGAGGCTGCCTTAATCTCCGGAAGTTATTCATGATCACAAACCTTAAATCTCAGACAAAGGAGAAGAGCCATATAACAACTCTTCTCCTTCTACTCTTCTATATATTGCGCACCTTTGTGAGAAAGGAAGGCTACAAGTGCTTTATTCATTGCAGACCAATAACCTGAAGAATCATCTTGAAACATCTTGGGGTTCCGTTACTATGAAGAGAGAGTTTGAAGGGCCGTGAAATCACTCGCTTTCCGTGGGCATGTGGTGAGCTTCCTCAGGCTTTTGCCTTCCGGGATCTCACCTATCATGTACATCCCACAGGAGTCTCGCAATTTCCCGGCCCTTCTACCGTTAATTACGTATAACGGAACATGTGTATGTCGTCTTTCAATGGTTTAAGGATGACTAAAAAAATAGGTAATTGGCAGAAACTCAGCAGGTCCCCCCCTATGGTAAGGTTCGTTCGCGCAATTACAGCAGGGTGGCGGAGAAACGGTGAGACTCCCGTGGGAGAAGGTGCTAGGCGAGACCCCACAGTGAGTGAAACGAGCGAGGAGGCTCGCCAGTTCCCCCCACAGGAAAGCGAATCGTTTCCCCGCCACCCTTATCCTGTTATGGCAACGGACCTTTGTAACAATATAGTGCCACATTGCCACATGGAGTTTTAAACAGTGCTCTCAATTAAGATAACTCACTTACTTTGTCACTGCCGCTTCATTTTCCTTTATTAAATCGGCTGTTAACTGGCCGGATAAGGTGACCATAGGTACGCCTCCCCCTGGATGAGTGGAACCGCCAACAAAGTAAAGATTTTCAAACACTTGGCTCTTCGACGGGATTTTGAATCCCCCATTGGATTTACGGTCTGCCGCAATTCCATAAATTGAACCGCCATTAGGGCCATATAAACGCTCCAAATCCTCTGGAGTAAAGCGGTATTCAAACTCAATAGAGTCCCTAAGACCTTCCAGACCCATTCTCTCTAATTTATTCAGCACTCTTTCCCGGTAATTATCCCAGTCTACTGGTTTTCGTTTCCCTTTATCCATAGGAGGGACGTGGGTCAACACAAATAAATTATCTTTTCCTTCAGGAGCCTGAGTTTCATCAGACCTTGAGGAAATGCCTATATAAATGGTAGGATCATCCGCAGGTTTTCCTTGATCAAAAATTTCCTTGAACTCTTTCTCCGGATCTTCAGAGAAAAAGAAATTATGGTGCTTCATATTTTCAAACTTCTTATTTGTACCGAGAAGAAGGACGAGCCCTGACACGGTAGGCTCAAATTTCTTTTCAAGAGACTTCGTTTCTTTTTTCACTTTTGAAGTCTGCGGGGCAAGCCTGCGGTAAGCAGGGATTGCTTCCAAATTGGATACGACCACATCCGCGTTATGCACTTCACCTTCTTCGGTTTCTACACCGATGATCTTCTCCCCTTCGACGATGAACTGTTTGACTGGCGAGTTAAACTGCACATCCACACGCAATTCTTCCATAAGTTTTCCCATCGCCTCGGCGATTTTGTACATACCGCCTTTAACATAATGAATGCCAAGACCGAGTTGGACATAAACCAGCTGATTTAGAATCGCGGGAGATGAGTAAGGATTTGAGCCTACATACATCACAAAGAAATTGAATAGCTGCTCCAAATATTTGTTGTCGAAATGTTTATGAGTGGATTTAGCCACTGTTTTCATGGGGTCCATTTGAAGTAATTCACTCAGTTTATGATGGCTTTTTAAGTCTTTTAAATCTTGGATGCTATATTTGTAAAAGCTCTTCATACATAATTCATACATCTCCTGGCTGTAAGATAGAAAATCAGTCAGCTTACGGTTAGGACGATCTGTAACTTTCGCCATTTCTTCAAGCATGGTAGGAAGGTCACTCGTCACATCCAGTTGAGTTCCATCTTCAAAGAAAGTTCGCCATTGCGGCTCTACCCGCTCCACAGTTATGTAATCTTCTAATCGGCGGTGAACACTCGCGAATAATTGCTCTAATACCCATGGCATCGTTAAAATAGATGGACCGGTGTCGAAAGTGAAGCCTTTGCCTTCCCGCTGATTCAATTTTCCGCCGAGATTGCTGTTTTTCTCAATAACCTTTACGTCAAATCCATCTGCTTTAAGCCTAATTGCTGCTGACATCCCGCCAAGCCCTGCTCCAACTACTATTGCCTTTTTACTCAAATGTTCCACCTCCAAGATTAATAAAAAAAATGGGAGGAAAACTCAATAGCTGAGCCCAGCCTCCTGCAAATAAATACTAGTCATTCCATCATAATCTTTTTCATAGGAAAATCATAATTTTAATAAGCATTAAAAAATCTGCATGATACGCCTCAATGAATCACCCAAATAGATTTTTCTTCCTATCGTTTCTTCATAGCTGCTACTCAAATCCAATTCCCCTAAGCAAATAAGGGTAAACAACTCAATCGGCTGAAAAGTTGAAAGTATAAACAAGGCAACGTATGCTATTGCATAAGGATGGAAAGTTCCGATTTAATTTTATACTAGTTTTTTAATGCTCAATAGAAAGAGAGTTTATTCTTATGGTCACGATCTGCTGGATCTTTATTCTTACTATGGTTTGCGCAACCTTTTACGTTGTTTTTCGAAAATTATCTAAACGTAGTTATGTAATTATCCTTATCATTGGTGTTCTCTATGTTATCCTGCTTCTCTCCCTATGGTTAAGTTAACCCGGGGAAGCAGGATAACAAGGAACTTATTTCATTCGTTCTCGCCGCTCACGATTGATAGCTTCTCGAATATGGTAAAGCTCCGCATACATAGCCGTCGCATACACGCAAAGGATGCTTAAAAACATCGACAACACAAACACTGAACCAGACAAGTCAAAGCCCAACACAGCTGTGAAGCCTACAATCGCCCCGACCACGATACCGATTCCTGTAAATAGAATAATCTTCTGCAGAGTTACTGAATAGAACAAAATATATCACCTCATCTACTTAATCTATTAATAGTTATACCCTTCCCACTGTGAATGCACACATGAGAATCTTCGCATTCAACACTGACCACGTGTAATACGGCCTGTTCAATGCTGGACCACTCCTTAATTTTCAACAACAAAAAAGACCGCCTCTAAAGAGAGACGGCCAATAGGTGGAGCTCAATGGAATATATAATCAATGAACCACATCCTCATGCTGTCATTGCTCAATGTAGTGTGGTTCATGTGATTAGCAATCATCTTACTGCTGTTTCGCCTGACCGCGGAAATAGATTCCTGCAGCGGCGATCAATGCAAGAATGGAAGCATAGATCCAGATATCTGAGTCATGATCGGCTGTTCCGCCCATGCCAGTATCAGGCATTTCAGAAGGCATCATCATAAACTTGTCCGGCATTTGATCAACAAATGCACCAGACAGCCCTTTAGATGCTTTGAACATATGAGCATAAGAATCTCTTAAGGTCATATATACCTTGTCATAATCTTCATCAGCATATTGATCGAAATCGTTTATCAAGTAGTCAGCATGCTGCTGGAGAGTGCCTGCAAGTACATCTGCTTTCAATCGTCCATCCGTTGCTGTTTCAAGGAAGTTAGCAAAGTTCATACGATATTTTTCAAGCGCTTTAAGAGCTTCATCCTTCATTTGCTGATCGTCAGAAGCGGTCCCTTTTACATATTTAACGAAATCTTGAATGTGTTTACTCCAAATGTCATTAAACTTCTGTCCTGCTTCTTCCCCATATAAAGAAGTAATAGCAGCAGTTAAATCTTTGGTATTTTTAGAAAGTGCTTGTACGGAAGCATCAAAGTCTTTTGATCCATCTAAACCGTTCTGCATAGCCATCGTTGCCAGACCAGTGTGTTCACTTAACAGATAGTTTAAGTTAGAACGAAGATCAGCCGCCGGCGTTACAGCTTTTGTATCATTAAACTTGTCCGGGAATTGATCCGTAATTGCCCCAGAAAGGCCTTTACTTACACCGTACATGTGGTGGATGGCTTTGCGTTCTTTCATATACGCTTCTTGATAATCACCAGCTACATAACTATCAAAAGCCCCAATCAATTGATTGACGTGAGTTTGAAGTCCTTCTACAAGGTTGTCTGCTTTTAGACGGCCATCTGTTGCTGTAGCTAAGAATTTAGAAAAGTCCTGGCGATAGTCTTTAAGATTTGCCAGAGCTTCTTGCTTAGCATCTTCATCTTGATTACCCGTTGCTTTTACATAATCAACGAAATAACCAATGTGAGAGGACCACATTTTCTTAAATTTCTGTCCTGCTTCATCACCATATACAGAAGCGATAGCTGCAGATAAGTCTTCCGTGTTCTTTTCTAAGGCACTAGCGGACTGTTTGAAGTCAGGCGCACCTTGCGCACCTTTTCTCATAGTTTCGATAGCCAAGTAGGCATGTTCACTCAACAGGTTGTCCAACGTAGCTCTCAATTCAACAGCTTTGGTTTCTACGGTTGGCATGTTGTTGTCCTCAGCGTTTACGACGTCTAATGAGGTAGGTAAAAGTACAGATACACTAAGCGGTACCACTAACATTGCTTTTTTCAAATCCATGATTCCATCTCTCCTTTGTTTTGTTTTTCTACTAAGCTATCGTGGGAAACGATCAATTGGATCACATTTTTCTGAAAAAAAACAAAAAAAATTGCAGACAGTCGTCGAAAACTGTCTGCAATAGGGTTTCTTCACTTATAATTTCGAGCTCAAGATCACTTCTCCCTGGGGAGTTTCACTTGTTGCATCTGGTTCTTTGGATATCGCCATAGCATCCCAGCTTGTATCTTTTGGAAGCTGATCAAGAGAAAATGCTACTGCTCCTTCTCCATTGCTATTCGCTACAAAGGTTCCTGCCCGGTAAGGCTTATCGCCTTTAATTAACCAGACTTGATAAACCTCGTCACCTTGTAATTTTTCCAGCCCTTCCGCTTGAAGAGTGAGTAGGTTCTGATTATCTTGCTGGATCATTGCTGCCGAGGCAATCGCCTCTGTTTTCTCTCCTTTAAGTTGAACACGCTCAGCTACCTGATTGGTACTTTCATCTGCGGGCTGCTCAACTTTCGGCTGAGATGTTGTTTCACCATTATCATTTACAATGGCAAAAATGTTACCCCCCACGGAGATGACGAGTGCTGCGGCCAGGCCCCCCATTACCCATGGCTTTTTTCCGGCAGAAGGCTTTCCCGTATCTATAGGAGATCTATATTGTTCTCTGCGTTCCTTCATACCAATCAAATTGGAGTTGCCAGTATCATCGGAGGATGCTTCGCTTAGATGATGATCCTCTGAAGAATCGTCATCAGCAAATACAGCATCTAATACTCGCTGCTTCATATTCTCAGGAGGTTCCACGGGCTCAGAAGCGAACGGTAAGTCAGCTGTGAGCATCTCAAGCTCTTCCAGCTCTTCACGACATTCTTCACAAGTTTCTAAGTGTCTTTCAAATTCTTTCTTTTCTTGTTCATTTAACTGACCGTTAAAATAATCGACTACTTTCTCGCATTCGTTACGCATCATCTACGCCCCCTTTCCCTGCTGATAAGTGTTTCTTGAGATGCTTAAGCGCAAGCCGTATTCTACCTTTCACAGTCCCCAATGGAATTCCGCAGCGATCGGCAATCTCGCTTTGACTCAGTCCTTTGTAATAAAATAAATCCACCATTTGAATTTGTTCATCAGACAGTTTATTAATTGCCCGCCTAACCTTCATTCCTTCTTCCTTCCATTCTACGATATCTTCAGTGGTTTCAGTCTGCTGCTCAGGAAGATCGGTTTCTTCCTCTAACGTGTAATTTTTATTATTATTTTTACGTATAAGATCAATTGCGGTATATCTTGTAATGGTGACAATCCAGGATGAAAACTTTCCTTTAGAATTGTCGTAGGATGCTTTCTTAGTCCAAAGCTTAATAAATACTTCTTGTAATACTTCTTCTGCTAATGTCTGATCACCCGATAGTTTAATGACGAAGGAATAAAGCAGTCTTTCATATTTACTATAAATGTTTTCGAGCGCTTTTCTGTCGCCGTCTGCCATCTGGTGATAGAGCTCTACATCACGATTGCTCATAGCACACTCCTTTTATGGTGGATATAGCTATAATAGCACATCTATAGCTTAGATTCTCCGTTAGAGGAGCTTTGCTACTTAGCTATCGTTACAACTTGCTATTTGGATCACTTTCCCGAACAAAATCTCTCCCTAAACCCTGATAAGATGGGACTCTTCCTCTAAACATGCACTCCTAATTTATCCAGTAGTTAAAGGATGAGCATTGATCGTTTTCAATGACATTCATTGTGATTATGAGATCGTTGCCGTTCATTAAATTAGTCTTTGAAGGTGTCCCATAAATATGAGTTGGTAAAGTTAAATCAAGATACTCTTCTTCCAAAAGCAGCAAGTAGACTTACACAAATCCTTTCCATAAAGAAACGTCAGATCTCGATAGATCTGACGCATAAACCACACCTTGCTTATTTAAACAAACGTTTGATTAATGCTTGTTTCCCTTACTCCCCCAAGGATTCTTCTATCGCTTCTCTGAATTGTTCGATAATATCATCGGCATCCTCAATGCCAATTGACAAGCGGACTACATATTTATTAATCCCTACTTTTGCACGCTGCTCATCTGTTAAAGAGCGATGCGAAGTAGTAAGCGGGTAAGAAACCGTCGTTTCCACACCAGCTAAAGTTGGAGCAATTTTTACCCACCCTAGACACTGGAAAAAACGCTCAATATCTACACTCTTTTTTAATTCAATGGTAACAATTGCTCCATGGCCATTTTCAGAAACAAACTCAGGATAGTAAACATGTTTAACGTGCGGATTACTCCTGAAGGATTTGGCTAAACATTCTGCGTTCTGAGATTGCTGCTTCATACGAAGCGCAAGAGTTTTGGCTCCTCGCTGAGCAAGCCACGCTTCAAATGGACTTAGATTGGCTCCAAAGGCAGAAACTTTTTTCACTGCTCTCTTGATAATCTCCTCTTTCCCAGCTAGTACTCCCGCTGTTACATCACTATGGCCGCCGATATATTTCGTCGCACTATGTACCACTAAATCCACCCCCGCCTCACAAGGGTTTAGAAGATAAGGAGTAGCAAAGGTATTATCCACCATCGTCGAAAGCTGATATTTGTTTGCTAACTTTACCAGCCCCTGCAGATCTTCGACTCTCAGGAAGGGATTAGTTATAGACTCTGTGTATAAAAGCTTCGTATGGGGTTTAATAGAATCTTCCACTTCTTGTAGATTAGAGAACGATACCATACTCACTTCAATCCCGAATGTCTCTAATTCCTTGGAAATTAGGTGATGAGTCCCTCCGTATAAATCTTCGGCCGCGACTATATGATCCCCGGATCCGGCAATCGCAAGAATACCTGCCAAGATAGCAGACATTCCCGAGGAGGTAGCGGCTCCTGCTTCTGCTCCTTCCAAGCGAGCGATCGAATCCCCAAGCTCATCGGTATTTGGGTTTCTCTCCCGAGAGTATAGATACGGGCTGTTCCCTTCGTAATAACTTTCCAAGTGAGATAAATCCTTAAAAGTAAAGGCTGAGGTCTGATAAATCGGTGTACTCTTACTGTTAGAAATGGTTTCCTGATCGACTTTGTTATGAACTACTTTCGTCTCAAACGATGAATGACTCATGATTAATCCCCTTCCAAACTTAAATTCAATTAAAGAAAATTATAGAGGTTTGTCCGGATTTGTCAAAAAATTCAGTTTAGATGAAAGGGGTTAACTTTTGAACCGATTGAATGACACGCTGATAATAGTAAAAATCATGAGGAACTAAATCCTTTTTTACGATTAGTTTTTCCTCGCCTGTTAGAATAGAGGCGGCCGGCATATCAGAATGTTTTTTTGATAGAACACTAAGAAAATCGTCCAGACTGACCTTTACCACATCCTCTACTTCATCCCCGATAACGAAAGGAGTGTCCAATGAATATTCATAAAGATAGATGTGACAAATTTCCCGGTCTATCATCCCTTGCAGGGTGAGTTCTTCTTTATAGAACCCTGTATATTCCAGATCCTGTTCGCTGACTTGAATGCCCAACTCTTCCTGAATTTCTCTTAAGCCGGCTGCTTCTTTTCTTTCGCCAGCTTCAATATGACCCGCAGCAGTAATATCATAGAGACTAGGAAATGCGCTCTTATCCTTTGCTCTTTTTTGAAAGTAAATGTACGTTTGGTCATTTTGTTGTTCAAAAAACCAGCATTGAAAAGTTTCATGCCATTCCCCTTCAATATGGACCTGCTGACGTTCTTTTTCACCAATAGGAGTCAGGAGATCGTCGAAGATTGTTAATATTTCTTTCATAAACACACTCCTTTCCAAATTTATAAATAGTTTGACACGATTCTGCTTATTCTTAAGCCCATTGTATCATAGTAATGACATGTGTCCCTTAACTCTAGTAAAACCTTCTCATCTTCTTGAAGAATGCCTTAAAATTCTTACAATCCATGAGGTTTATTCAATTAAAAACCATGGAATAATATACTTATACAAAGATGGAGGAGGATTTTCATGAATAAACGGTCCTACAGAAGAGGTAACATCCACCATTCGAATGAACCAGCAGAAGTATTCAGCCACTCATTATCCGTTAGCAGAGCATTTCTTCCCCAACATAAAAAGAAGAACGAGGCAGAAGAATCTCATTCCGAATCAGATGCTATGCTTAACTTCTATAGTGATAAAGATAATAAATAAAGCAGCCGCTCCTTATTGGAGACACGGCTGCTTTTTTTCGTTGCTCAATATTTTTTAATATTCTGTTATAATGGAAATAATTTTCAAACTATTGAAGAAAGGATTTTAGCTTACTATGCCCTCCGCTCCCACAAAGAAGAAACGAATCCAATGGATCATTATTCTCATTGTAGTCCTTAGTTTCATAGTCGGGATACAAATATATACAGGTGATCGAGATCAGCCTCTTTCGTATCAAAAAGAAAAAATGTCAGAGACTAAGCCTCAACAAGAAAAGGAAGCTGAAGAAGATCCCTCTTATTTACCTGATGGATTAAAAGCAAAAAGTTATGATGAAGTTTTAAATTATTATGAGAAAAGAGCACCAGGACTTAAACGCGCCAAAAATAATGATATGACCACTTCCCCTAAACAGTCTGTTTCGCTGCCAGACCATAACGGGAAGCTTTATATCAATGAAATATGGGACAGTGGAAACAAGATTTATTTCTTATACAGCGTAGATTTAAGTGTTTTAGATGGATCATCCTCTCAAACCCTTCCCAAAGTTGAGAATATCCATATTCAGCCTCTAACAGGAAACAGTAAATTCGATAAGAAAAATCCTTCCACCTATATGATGTACCCTGGGAATTCAGGAATGGTATTTAACCATAAGCTTTACGGTATAGCTGTCTTAGGACATATACCAAAAAATAAAGACACAGGACCCCAGGCAATTGACGAGACCGTACTAGCTTCTTTCAACATGGAATTACCTAAAGGATTCTACAAAACGGATTCAGTTTCTGTTAAACTGCACTATCACCCCGATGAGATGCATATAACTACTATTCCTTTAAAGGGAACCTATCAGAAAAACGGGGTGACGATACAACCTAAAGAACTTGATGTGAGAATGGATCGGATATCCTTAAAGCTTATGATCGATACCGATAAAGACCTTACCCCAAACATTATCGGAACCCTTGTTACTAAGGAAGGTGAAGAAAGAACTTTACAAAACTTAAAAAAAATAAAAGGTCAGAAAAATCTCTATCAAGTAAACTTACAGCCCCTTTCTCGAAAATTAACAGATGCTTCCATTCAAATCGATGGAATTAATTATAATAAAGACAAAAGTTACTCCTTTGACTTGGATATTTCAGACTATCAGAAACAAGATAGTAAAACTGATCACCCCAACTACAAGCAGCTTCATAAGAAAGTAAAGAAAGTTGATCGGACAGAAATTTATCTCGCGGGAAAAAATTACTCCCAGAATGGACTCAGTCTTGATTTTCAATTTGAATCACTAGAAGAATCTCCAGAAACCTACATGGCAGCCGGTACTATGGATGACTTTGAAGATGCTAATCATTTAAAAAGAAAAGTTCACATTACAACAGACGCCGGCGAAACAAACTCTGTGCCGTACGGCGGCCGCAAAAATCACATGTCTATCTACTTAAATAAAACCATTTTAGAAGCTGCCTCAGAAGTAACGATCACCTTTGACGAAACCACTTATTATCAAGTAATCAATCATTCATTTAGCGTAAATGCCAGCGATGACCGTTCCTAAATATACCAAAGAAAACTCCAGCTTAAGAAAATTTGCTGGAGTTTTCTTTAGGCTGGAGACACTTTGCGTTGAATAAAGTGATGAACGGCCGGGTTGAAAATGTGCGGATGGGTAGCTGGTATTTGATGAAAAGCTTGATCAACCAAAGTAAGTGAGGCGTCCTCACATTGATGATAAAAACGGGAATGGTGATTTATCCAAACTTCCTTTTCCCCATATAAGAGTAACAATGGCATTTTCAGTTCATTGAGACGTGAAGTACAGTCGTATGCCTGAGCGTGTTTATAATAAGAAAGCCAAACAGACGGATCAGACTTTTCCATGTGTTCCCTGAGTTCATATTTAAAATCTTTCCCCCGGAAATGGGATTTGCTAAGTAACCAGGCAAGTGTGGCTGCATCTTTTTGCACCCAGCGGATTCCTCCGAAGAATTCAAACTGCAGACCAAATGTATCAACTTTAGGAAACCCTCCTGATAAGATAAGAGCTTTTAATCTCGATGGATAAGTTAAAGCAAATTCCTGAGAAATCATTCCACCGCAGGAATAGCCCACGAGCACCACTTTCTCGAGCTGCAAATGATCAAGTAACTGCTTTATTTCCTTTGCAAAAAAGCTTAAGTCCGGACAAGCATTTACGACATCAGAATCCCCGTGTCCACTCAAATCCGGAAGAATCAGGCGGTAATGCTTGGCAAGAGGGTGCTGTTCAATAAACACTTTTCTGCCCATCCCTGGTGGATGGATAAATACGAGCGGCTCGCCTTCACCGATATCCTCATAAAACAATCTGCGGCCAAGTTCATCTTTGTAATCAGGCATCGAATTCCCCACTTTTTTCTTTATCTTTTCCTGTTCCTATGTAATGTATGCATTCTGCCTTCCCTTCATTTCCTGCTGCCCCCCTATTTTCTCCATATCCCGATGTCTTCCTAAGGAATGGACGTTGACACTTCGTTTAAAGCGCACGTAAACTAGAAAGGAAAGACAAAATACATACGATCGGGAGGAGTATCCAATGCCAAAAAAACGATTACTTATTTTGGTTTTGATGCTTGCCGCCGCTGCCCTTCTCATGACCGCTTGCGGCAGTAAAGAACTTGAAAATACGGTGGATTGGAAAGTTGGCAGTTTTCAAGGAACAACCCAGGCTAAAGAGGATTTTTCAACCGAGGATATGGAGGGAAAGGTGTGGATTGCCGATTTAATTTTCACCTCTTGCGAAACCATCTGTCCTCCTATGACTCGGAACCTATCGCAGCTTCAGGGCATGCTTAAGGATGAAGGGATAGATGTTGAAATCGTATCCTTTAGTGTCGATCCCGTCGTCGACACACCACAGAAATTAAAGGAATTCGGCAAGGCTCATGGAGCAAACTTTGATAACTGGACGTACGTTACGGGTTACTCCCAGCAGGATATCCAGACATTTGCGAAAGATACCTTTCACACACTTGCGGAAAAAATTGAAGGGACCAACCAAGTATCCCACGGGGCGTCCTTTTATTTAATCAACAAGGATGGAGTTGTGAAAAAGAAGTATTCAGGAACCCAGGATGTACCTTATGATCAAATAGTCGAAGATGCGGGGATTTTGACAGACCAGTAAAAGGCGGAAGCCAAAATAATTTATCATCAAAAAATCCGAACCACAGAATTATATGGGTTCGGATTTTCTGTCATTGAGAAATAGGCACTCCGCGAACAAAAGACTACGCGAAATCAACCTAGTACAGCTTCTATTTATTCATACTTCCATATTTTGCTTAAGTTCATGTCGTGCTCGTTTCATTCTGGTCTTTAGAGTATTCTCATTAATGGCAAGTCCACGAGAGATCTCTTTAATGGAAAGATCGGCAAAGTAATATAAATGGATCGCTTCATAATGTGCCGGCTTCAGTTTGCCCATCTCTTGTTTAATATCTTGATTCTCTTCCTCGTTCAGCATACGTTCTAATGGATGATTCTCCTCGATTTGGTATGGATGAATCCAATGATCCTCCCATGGGACCACATTCCTTCTCGTGTAACTTCGTAAATGATCTTTACATTGATTGGTGATAATCTTCAACAGCCACGTCCGGAAGCAGCAATCCTTTTTAAAATATGAATATTTCTCAAATGCCTTTAATAAGGCTTCCTGAACCATATCTTCTGCTGCCATTTCATCTTTCACATACATAACAGCCGTTCTCACTAACAGAGGGTAATACTCTTCAACTACATGGTTTAAAGTTTCCTCGCGTTCATGTCTCACTATGTCCACTCCATAACTTTGTCCGCACTCAAGTTACTTTTTATATAATCGTACTATAAGATGAAACTTTTCAAATCTCATAATCGTACTAATATATATAACTTTTTAAGCAAGTATGGGTTAATGAGGATAAATATAACTATCCTCTGCTGTTTTTTTACTGTTTCTTATTAAAAACCAGACCATATTACCTACTAAACTAAATGGATACATACCTATTAAGAAACTTAAAGGAATGGATAACATGAATATTGGTAAAAGAATTTATGTATATCGTAAGATCCAACAGCTGACTCTCGTACAGCTGGCCGAGGACTCTATGTCTGTAGCTCATTTGAGCAAGATCGAGAATGGTCATCGGGAGCCGAGTTCTAAAGTGACACAACTTATCGGGACCAAACTCAAGCTTCCTCCCCGGTTCTTCTATCATTATGGATCTGAAGACCGTGAAATCAATTATCTACTTACTCAAATTCACCATTTTATTATAGAGGATTTAGAAAAAGCTGCCCCGCTTCTGCAAATGATTGATGATAATTACTACGATAGCTTAAGCTGCGTGAAGCAGGAGGTTTACTTTTTATTATTAAAAGGAGCCTATTTATATAAAAAAGGCCAGCTCCGTCAGGCTGACCAGCTTTACGAGGATTTCTTATTGCATTATTTAACAGGGGAAGATCCAGCCGCTTTCCCCAGACTCATCAAAGAAGCCTATTACTATTTCTTTGGACTGCACTATTATCGAAGTGAGGATTATGATCATAGTTTACAGAATTATCACAGCTATCTTAAGGTCGCTGTGTCCTTGCCCGTTAAAGCAGCGATTCATTTTAATATTGCATTGCTGCTAAAGGCGAAAGATCACTATGAACGTGCGATAGATTATTGCAGCCAGGCTTTATATTATTACGAGGTGCTTCAGCAGCCCAAAGACCAAAGTATGACCTACAATTTAATGGGTACCATCTATAAACGACTCGAGGATTTTGAGCAAGCGATGAACTATCTGAATCAGGGAGAGGAACTTGCACTGGAAGCTGAGGATTTATCGCTAACGGCACAAATTTACCATAATAAAGCCATCCTATTGAGGAAACAAAACCATGAAGCTCAAGCTTTAACCTATTTAGAGAAAACTTTGTCTTTGAAATTACAATTAAACAAGAATCCAAGTATTACTTATCATGCCCTTTGCAAAAATTACCTTGCACTTGATAAGCCCGGCGAAGCTCTGCAGGCATTTCAACAAGCCAAACTCCATGTCACACATGAAGTAGACTATTACAAACTGCTTGATGCCTTTCTCGATTATTATAAACTTACACGGCAGCATGACCTATATGTCGAAAGCCTGGAAGAATGTATCGATTTCTTCGAACAAAGAGAGCAAATGGAATTTTTGAAACCCTTGTACAAGAAGCTCGCACAGCACTACTATGAAGCAGGCAAATACAAACGTTCTTCTGAATTTTACCAGGCGCTGACCGCATTATTAGAGACTTAACTCCCTTAATCAAACGTTTGTTTAATTTCCTCCAGCATCCATTCAGCCAGCAGTTTGTAGCCTTTTTCACCAAAATGCAGACCATCATTTTTTACACCTTTCAAGATGTCGGGATAGTCGAGATCCTTCAGCAGATCATAAAATGGCAGCAGCTTTGTCTGATTCAGCTGCGCTACCTCCTTAACAGCAGTCCCATAAAGTTCGAGTGTTTGATTCGACCTTGATTTCTGCAGGTTTTCATCCACAGGAGGCGGGGTAACTAAGATAACTTTATCCGGTCCGATTTGATCCGTTATCCATTCCAGGTTCCTATGGTATTCCTCTATAGGAACCTGTTTATGCATAGCAGCGTCGTTCGAACCAAATAGTACGAATACAAGATCCGGCTGGTAGTTCAGCACATCCTCTTCCAGCCTTTGAATAGCTTGTCTGGTGTTGTCTCCAGAGACTCCCGCGTTGATCAGACAATCTTCGGGACGTTTCTGCTGAATCAATTTTGTCAGCAGTGAAGTCTCATGACCCTCTCTCCTAGCCGTTAAGCTATCTCCAAAACAGATGATCTTCTTCATAGTTTCCCTCCTTTAATTTGTCATCTAAAAAAACACCGCCCCCATAAAGAGGACGGCAGCAGCCCATTAACTGAACAGCGAACTGACAAAATTGCTTAATGCATGAAAAAAACTTTTAATAGCAGCCGTCAGCTTGTTCCAAAATCCATCGTCATTGATTAGATTTTGGATGTTGCCGGTAAGATCATCCAGCTGATTTCTGACTTTATCAAAATCGATATTCAAATTTCTCATCTGATCAAATAAGTCGATCAGCCGCTGCCGGTCTTCGGGACTGAGTTCAATATTCAGTTTAGCAAGCTGATCTTTAACAATCTTCTCTACATCCTCTTTCGTGGCAGGATTCTGTTCGGCAATTGCTTTTTTAATTTCTGTTAGCAGCTGACTAATCTTTTCATCACTCATACCTTCTTTATCAGCAATAGAGGTTGCCACATCCAGTTCATCACTAGCGACCTTCATCCGGTCTTTATCCAACTTCACCCCTTTTGCATCATAAGCTTTGTAAATACCAGTCAATGCCGAATGACCACTGACTTTCACAGAGGAAGCGACCATTACATCAGCGTTTTCCACTCCAGCTGTGAGTAACGCATTCTTGTACATTTCTGTGGTAACCTGTGTAATGTTATCAGGCGTTACAATTTCAATATTCAGTCCGTTTCCTTCATCTTTATGGAGAATTTTCACAGAAGAATACATATTCGAGTTCGGGTTCCCGTCAATATAATTGGCAATGTCCTGTCCGGTTACCGTGAATTCGTCCACTTGTTCATGTTTATCCACTTCCAGCAGCTTAGCTACCTCCGCTTTTTGCGAAGCTGATAAAGCCTCTCCATATACGACTATCGGCAATCCAAGCTTTTCGTTAATTCCTTCATCATTTGTAGATGCCTGACTGACTGTCGGCAGAATCACACTTGCTAACACAAAAGCCAATATAAGTACCAGAAAGTTCTTCTTCAATCATCTCGACCCCTTATGATAGATTCCAAATTTGTTTAACCTTATGCTAGACTTAGATATCATTATACCTAAATCAAATAGAAAGGCACTAATGATTATACGATAATTAATCTCAACAAGTTTCATTATGCCGAATTATTTACAAAGGAAGTGGACGATCATGATGATTTTAAGAAAGCTGGGACTCTACCTCTTTGCCCTAGGCTTCTTTCTAGCTGGTGCTGCCCATTTCATCTATGATAAAGGCTTCGCCCAAATGCTGCCTGAGTGGACCCCGATAAGGCTGGAAATTATTTATATGACGGGAAATACAGAATGGCTTTTAGCGTTATTGTTACTCTTCCCACAAACGCGGAGAGCCGCAGGAATTGCTTCTGCCGTCTTTTTAGTTGCTGTTCTGCCTGCCAACATTTATGCGGCCATACATGAAGTCGCCGCTCCGTGGAGTGACCATACAGATCCTGTTGTATTATGGATTCGTCCATTGCTTCAGCCTCTGCTTATTTGGTGGGTGCTTGCTGTTTCGAAGGATTCGAACTCTTTCTAGTGTTTTGATACACTTAGGAAAGAACATAGATTGGAGGAGGTTTCTATGCGTTTAGAAAACAAAAAAGTCATTGCTTTAGTAAGTAAAGATTTTGAAGACCTAGAACTCTGGTATCCTGTGCTTCGCCTTCAGGAAGAGGGAGCGATTGTTCATCTTGCTGGAGAGACTGCTGGAGAAGAATACCCTGGTAAATACGGAGTTCCTGCCACATCTGATTACGCATTTTCTGATATTAACCCTTCCGATTACGACGGGATTTTAGTCCCAGGAGGCTGGTCGCCTGATAAACTGCGGCGTTATCCAGAAGTGTTGAATATGGTTAAGCACATGGATGAATACAAGAAACCAATCGGTCAGATTTGCCATGCCGGATGGGTGCTGATCTCTGCGGACATTTTAAAAGGGCGAAACGTTACTAGTACGCCAGGAATTAAAGATGATATGAAGAATGCAGGAGCGATTTGGCATGATGAACCTGTGGTGCAGGACGAACACATCGTCTCTGCCCGCCGTCCGCCTGATCTACCTCCGTATGCAAAAGCATTTGCTGATTTATTAGCAGAAAGCTAGAGTACGAGAGCATATTCAGCACAGCCCGAACCTTTACTAAGGGTTCGGGCTGTTTTATTTCCACTTCGCTATGTGTGGGAACGGCATCAGAAATGTGCGGATATGTACTACGATGATTATCTTTTCTTTTCAAAGGTTGAACTAAGTTCACTCCAAACATCAAAAGCATTCCCATCCAGATCATAAAAGACAAAATTTCTGCCAGGGTGGCCTCTGTTTTCGACCTCCCCAGTTTTTACGCCTTTTTTCAAAAGGTCCTCTCGCAGAGCATGCAGGGAATTTACCCCATCTACTTCAAAGGTTAATGAAAAACAGGTATTCCCCAGAACATCCATAAAGTTGGAGGATTGACCCTTATTAGCTCGTACTAGGAAGAAACTCTGATCTGCTAAATTCAGAATAGCTTTGTCCAGATCCTTGTATGTAAGTTCCGCAGCTAATTTTTCAATGTACCAATCCGTTGATTTTTCGAGATTCTCGACTGGAAGATAGATCGTTCCTACTCTTTGCAATGGGTTATTCATCTTCCCTCTCCCCTTTTTATTTTTATACCCACCCTTAAATTGAAATTCCATTAACGAACTTCATAATGCAATTCTACAAATTGATTAAAGCGTCTTGTTCCTTTTAAATGAAGGTCTAATGAATTGCCCCTTTCTTTAAATAGAGGAACCCCGCTTCCAAGCAGCACAGGAGCAACCGTGACGATTAGTTCGTCCACTAAATCTTCCTTTAAAAAAGTGTGTAACAAATCTCCTCCCCCAACAAGCCATATATCTTTGCCCTCCTTCTGCTTTAATTGATTTGTAAAGCGGACCACGTCATCGTTTACTATCGTTATGTGAGGGAGATCTTCCTTAACAGTTCTTGAAAAAACAAAGGATTCCTTCGCAGGATATGGAAATTCTCCTTTCTCCTGCTGGATGATCCAATCGTAGGTTCGCTTCCCCATTAAAATCGTATACACCGTTTCATAAAACTCCGAATAACCATTATCTCCTTCCCCTTCCACCTGGAAGAGCCAATCTAAAGATTCTTCCTTTGAAGCTATGTAACCGTCTAAACTTTGAGCTATAAATAAAACTAGTTTCCGCTTATCCATAATAACTCCCCTTCCTGATAAAAAACCCCTGCTTCCTTCTAATAGGAACCAAGGGATGAACACAAATATGATAAATCTATGCTGTATATACTTCATGAGTAGGCAGCTCTAACAATGTAAGTTTTCCTCCAAAGACTGCCCCCGTATCTATATCAATTTGGTCTTTATAGTAAGAGATGTCGCGAACGGGGGTATGACCATGGATCACTGTTTTGCCTAATCCTATTTGACTTGTATGACGGGTCCACAACATCGTTTCCTCTTCTTGATCTTCTAACGGAACATCGGGAAGCAGACCTGCATGTACAAATATATATTCTTCTGTTTCATAATAAAGTCGAAGGTGGTCTTCCATCCAGTCCTGATGCTCTTTCATTTCTTCTGAGAGTCCTTCATAAGATTTCACCGTACTGGCTGCTCCGTTCATCCGCCATAAATTCAGCGCTTCCTCTTCATACTTGGAACGAATGAATAAATCGTCGTGATTTCCTTTAATAGCGATCGCCCCGTTTTCCTCGACCAGTTCTTTAACTTTTTCGACAACCTCTCTAGAGCGTGCCCCTCTGTCTACATAATCTCCAAGCAGTACTAATTGATCTTCATCAGGACAATAAGAAGCTTCTTTTAGTACTTTTTCCAGTTTTTCAATTTCTCCATGTATATCAGAAACTACAAGGTAGCGCATTAGTTTAGCCTCCTTATGAACCTGAAGTTTGCTCTGAATATTTACAACACCGTTTCTATTGAAAATAGACAGAACAGTCCATAGTAGACTATTTCTTTTTTTGCCTCACTTAAAACCTGTCTTTTCTCCCTGGTCCATTTCATCTTAAACGTTTCGCTTACTAGTTGGAGATGATGCCAATACAGGTGAGGAATGAATGGATTAATATCTTAATTTCAACAGAAGCTCTCGAATTCCTTCATCCTTTAAGATCGTATCGCTATATTTACGTGTAATTTCTGTTAAGGCAACATCATGATAAAAGAATTCCGTAAAAAACTTCACGAGTGGTTTAGATTGGGTATGCATGGCTTGCCAATCTGTATGCTCTTTGCCTGCAAACATGACTTCCTGATTATCTATAATCAGAATGCGGCTTCTCTCTAATGCTTCGTGCAGCGAGTTAGGGATAAGAATAGATACGTTGGACAAGGTCGTTTCGATGGCACCTGTCGAGTGGACTTCCACTTCTACTCCCTCATTAGACTTTCCTTCAAGAACAGGTATGTAGGGCTCAAGATCATCCGCCCACCCGGAAATGACAATAGACTTACGGGCATTTCCCATTAATTCCTTCTGCATCGATAGGATAGATTGATCTTCCTTTAATGTCCATACTCGGTCATCGGCTTCTACATCTTTTTGAGGGATATTTTTTAAGTCTTCCACATTTGACTCAAAGTCCGCTTTCAGCTTATCAATCGTTGCTTCTACAGGAAGAGCGTAATACAGACGTTTTCGATCTGCCGTAGACTCCAAAATCATTCCCTTATCCGTCATTCTCTGCAGCACTTCATATACTTTAGATCGCGGAACCCCTGAGCGTTTGACGATGGTGGTGGCATCCAATGCCTCATTCACTGTGATGAGCGCTTCATATACTTTACTTTCATACTGGGTAAATCCGAATGGTTGAAGCATCTAAGTTTTAACTCCTTACCTTCTCATTGATTTCTTCTATCTTAGCATAGTTAAAGCGGGCATAAAGAAACAATAATTCACCCTTGTAGTTTCATTGAATAAAAGTTACCATTGTAGTGGTAACTTAAGCGGAAGGGAAGAAACGAAATGGATAAACGTGTGTATTTGCTAACCATTGTGGCCTTCGTGGTAGGGATGGTTGAACTAATTATTGGAGGTATATTAGATCTAGTCGCCGAAGATCTCGGGGTAAGTGTCGGAAAAGCGGGATTATTAATATCTGTATTCTCCGTAGTCTTTGCGATTGCCGGTCCGATCTTATTAGCTCTAACGGTAAAAATAGAACGGAAACGGCTGACTTTGTGTGCGTTACTCGTTTTTTTAGCGGGCAGTATTGTAGCAGTTTTCGCCCCTAATTATACCGTGTTAATGGTAGCTAGAATCATTGGGGCGGCAAGCGGTTCGCTGCTAATTGTGCTCTGTGTCACTATGGCCTCTGCCATTTCCACTGAGGCTTACAGAGCGAGAGCGATTGGAATCATATTTATGGGAATAAGCGGTTCGTTAGTATTAGGGGTGCCTTTCGGTCTAATGTTAGGCAACGCCTTCAGCTGGCGCGCTCCCTTTATTCTCATCTCCTTATTAACGCTCTTTTCCATAGCCGGTATCTACTTCTTTATGGAAAAAATGGCACCCAAACCTTCTATTCCAATTAAAGAGCAGATACGCACCTTAAATAACCCAAAAATTTTATTTGCCCAGCTGACTTCCTTTTTATTTTTAGCGGGACATTTGACTTTATACGGTTATTTAACGCCCTTCTTAAAGTCAGCACTCGGTTTAAGCGGGACCTGGGTGAGTATTGCTTATCTCCTCTTTGGTATTGCAGCCGTTCTGGGCGGGGGAGCAGGAGGCATACTCTCTGACCGGTTTGGGACAAAGCCGACTGTGTTAGGAATAATAATGGTCTTTGGTTTATCCTTATTCGTGATTCCCTATACGACCTTTTCTCTTCCATTGTTCTTAGTAGTTATGATTATCTGGAGCATGCTCAGCTGGGCGGTCACGCCTGCACAGCAGAGTTATTTAATTGAATCGGCCCCTGAATCGGCGGATATTCAGCAAAGCTTAAATAACTCCGCTCTTCACCTCGGGATTGCCTTAGGGTCCTCTGTGGGAAGCATTGTCATTGAACGAGCTTCTGTGGAGCAGAATGCGACCACTGGTGGAATTTTTGTCGTGCTTGCCCTCGGTGCTGCCCTCTTCTCTATGACCCGTCAACGAGTAAATACGGCTGTCGTTTCAGACCAGGAGGCCGGTACGGGAGCCTATTAGCAGGAAAGGAAAAACATCAACCACTCCAGCCTAGTTCCGGAGCAGTTATTCTGGAGAATCTATCACCTTTCCTTAAAAAAACGCGTGAAATTCAGGTTTCGGAGAACTGATTTCACGCGTTTTTTATTCTATGAAGTTTCTTGTTGATTTACTTAAACCAGTGAAGCGGAGCAGGGGCAGTATTTTCAAAGACGTGTTTCACTTCTGTATATTCTTCGAGACCTTGCTTTCCTAATTCGCGTCCAATACCAGAAGACTTATACCCTCCCCAGGGAGCCTGCGCAAAGTAAGGATGGAAATCATTAATCCATACGGTACCCATACGCAGTTGACTTGCCATTCGCTCTGCTTTTCTACTGTCCTTTGTCCATACGGCTCCGGCTAACCCATAGATCGTATCATTGGCTAATTGGACAGCTTCGTCCTCCGTACTGAACCGTTCAATCGTTAGCAATGGACCGAATGTTTCTTCCTGAACTATCCGCATGCCGGACGTACATTCCGTGAATATCGTCGGTTCAAAGAAGAATCCCGCTTGTAGCTCTTCTGCTTCAGGACGCTTTCCGCCTATCCTCAAGTTCGCTCCTTCCTCAATGCCTATCCGGACGTAATTCTCCACCTTTTCCCGATGTCTTTCAGAGATAAGAGGACCGGACTGAGTGGATTCATTAAAACCATTACCTAGTTTTATTCTCTTCGTTCTTTCAATTAATGCTTTCACAAAGTCATCGTGAAGACTGTCTTGGACTAAGAGACGCGCGCCCGCCGAACATACTTGCCCGGCGTGAAAAAATACTGCATTCATTGCCTGATCCAAAGCAGTTTCAAAGTCTGCATCTTCGAAAACAATATTAGGATTCTTTCCGCCAAGCTCCAGAGCAATCTTTTTGAAGTTAGCCGTGGCGGCAGTCATCACCTTTCTTCCTGTCTCGATTCCTCCCGTGAAGGAGATAAGATCTACTTGTGAGCTTTCTGCCAGTTTCTGACCTGTAGACGCTCCAGATCCCAGAACTAGATTAACTACCCCTGCTGGAATTCCTGCCTCCTCTATTAACTCTGTCACTTTGACCGTGGTTAAGGGGGTTATCTCACTAGGCTTAATGATTAAAGTATTTCCTGCTGCCAGAGCAGGAGCAAGCTTCCACGCTGCCTGCAATAATGGATAGTTCCACGGGGTAATTTGGCCACATACACCGACAGGCTCACGAACGACTTTGCTCCGGGACTCTGGGATAGGCGATTCGATGACTTCGCCGCCATCTTTATCTGCTAACCCGCCATAATAACGAAATACCTCGGCGATATCTGCCATGTCCGCCAAGCTTTCTGTTAAAGTCTTTCCTGTGTCTAAGGTTTCAAGTTCTGCCAATTCCTGCTGATCACGTTCAATCAATTCAGCGATTTTCAGTATCCGTTTTTCCCGTTCTGGTGCTGGAGTACAGCTCCAATCTCCTTGATCAAATGCTTCTCTTGCTGCATGAATGGCGGCTTGAGCATCCACCTCATTTCCTTCAGCTGCCAAGGCAATTGTTTCTTGATTGAATGGGTCCAAAATGGTTCGTGTTTCACCGCTTTCCGCAGGAACCCACTTTCCGTTAATGTACATAGATCTCATTTTCATAGAACCTTTTCCTCCTTTACAAACTATAGATGACTATTCCAAGTCCTGCTGAAATGCCTAGCACCCATATTGGGGATATTTTTTTATACAGCATCCCCACAGCAAGGAACAGGATACCGATTTGAGGAAAATCAGCTGCCGTTGAAAATAGACCATCACTTATGGCTAATTGAACCCCGGCAAATGTAATCAGTGCTGTTATGACAGGGCGGATCCCACGCAAACTGTGATGCAGTACATGGGTTTGTCTATGCTTTACAAATAGCTTGATCAATAATAAAACCGCTATAAAAGAAGGCAGCAAATTACTTAAGGCGGAAATCATCGCTCCAGGGACGCCGGCAGCTTGATAGCCGATAAACAAGGCAGAATTAGCGGCAATCGGTCCTGGAGCAGAACTAGTAATCACGATAATATCCGTGAATTGCTGATCAGTCAGCCAATGATGATCCCTGACGGCTTCGCTCATCAAAGGAATCATAGCGTAACCGCCTCCAAAGCCAAACAGCCCCACCTTAAAAAATGCCGCGAATAGATGGAGGTAGATCATCATTCCCTGCTCCTTTTAATTCGATCCCTATAATAGAAGCAACCTGCAAGGCCGCCCCCTAAGATAAGAAAGGCAGCGGAAACCTCCAGCACGAAGAGCAGAACAATCGAGAGGATGAGCAATAGGAGAGTAAACGAATCCTTTATCGACATTCTTCCAATCTTCCATGCTGCAAATATAATAAGACCGACGATAGCCGGACGTATCCCTTTAAAGGCCGCGTCTACTACTGGTAGACTTTGATAATGAAGATAGAGATAAGTTAACAGGATAATAATTAGATTCGCTGGTAACAGCATTCCGAGCATGGCAGCCACAGCTCCTCCTATTCCCTGCACTTTAAAGCCCATATAAATCGAAGCATTGATCGCAATGGATCCCGGCGCAGATTGGGCAATCGCGAAAATACTGGGCACCTCCTCACTGGTAAACCACTCCCTCTTCCTGACCATTTCAGATTCAATATGAGGAATCATCGCTGCCCCGCCGCCAAAGGTCACCGGACTAATCTTCGCAAACGCAAAGAAAACGGTATACACCCGACCCAGGTAACTCTGACACGATCTGAGTAAGTTCAGTTGAGAAAACAACCGGCTATTCGCCGCCTAGAATGCGGGTACTATGAGGAGGCTGGACTTTCGTTTCTGGATCAATGTAATGCTTCGCCTGGCTGATAGCCGTCGGCGCTTCTCCAAAGCCCGTCGCGATTAACTTAACTTTTCCATCATAAGAAGTAATATCACCAGCTGCATAAATTCCCGAGATATTCGTTTCCATCTTCTGATTCACGACAATGGAATTCTTCTCAAGCTGCAATCCCCATTCTTTGATCGCTCCAAGACTGGAAAGAAACCCATGATTGACAATTAACGAATCAATTTCCAGGTTTTCAGAGTTTTCCCCTTTTGGTTCCTTTAAGACAATGGATTCTATACAGTCGTCTGTTCCCACCAGTTCATCGATCGCTCTCGGAGTTTTAATTTTGACATTGGTTTCTTTTAATTGGTTGACGCTGGACTCGTGAGCCCTGAATTGGTTTCGTCTATGAACGAGTGTAATCTCATCTGCCACATCTTCCAGCATTAACGCCCAGTCCACCGCTGAATCGCCTCCGCCGGAAATACACACTCTCTGTCCTTGATAGGACTGCAGATCAGTAATCGAATAAAAAAGGTTTTTCCCTTCATACTTATGAGCTGTATCATGCTTAAGCTTCCGCGGCTGAAAAGCTCCTGCTCCACTTGTGATTAACACCGTCTTAGAGTAATGCACGCCTTGTGTCGTCGTTACTTTAAAGAGATGTTCCTCAAGCTTTTCCACATCCTGAACATTCTCTTCTAGACAGATGTCAGGGTCAAACTGAGCCGCTTGTTCCTCTAACTGATGAACTAAATCTTTAGCTAATACTTTAGGCGAACCGGCTACGTCATAAATATATTTTTCCGGATATAAAGCCATTAATTGTCCCCCAGGCTGAGGTAAGCTGTCTATTATTTTCACCGACATTTCTCTCATGCCTCCGTAAAAGGCAGCAAATAACCCCGTAGGACCTCCACCAATAATAATGACATCTGAAACGTTTGCCGTATTGTCCATCTTCTTCACCCGCTTTCTCTATTATTTGTAAACAATCACGTTTTCTTCTTCGACACGCACCTTGAAGCTTGGTATCTTCTTGCTGGGATTGGCAAGCATTCTTCCTTCATTCTTAATATCAAACTCTCTCCCATGCCATGGACAGCGAATGATTTCACCTTCATGACTGTACTGGTAGTCTCCCGGCTGGCTCGAATCTGTGGTCGCCCCGCACATCATTCCTTTATCAAGAGGAGCGCCCTGGTGAATGCATTGATTTAAGAAGGCATAGAACTCTCCGTCCGGCGTGCGGCATACTAATAGATTCTGCTTTCCGAAGCTGGATTTCATCATTTCTCCAGGCTGAACATCTGAGGTTTTACAAACGATTTGTTCCATCGATTTCTCACTCCTTTGTATTGGGCAGTTTAGGGTAAAAGTTTTTGGCGTTATCTGCAAAAATCTTTTTCTTTAACTCGGGATCCATCTTAGGTAATGCCCGCTGCGGCGAGTCAAAATCCCAATGAGGATAATCAGTGGAAAAACACAGCATTTCATCGGTCCCCATTTGCTCAAGCAGAGAATCAAACTCCTTCTTGGTCAGTTCCTCAGCTGGCTGAGTAGTAAAGCGAACCTGCTGCTTCATGATTTCACTTGGTTTTCTTTTCAACCACGGTACTTCATGGCGCAAATCCCGGTACTGCTGATCCATTTTCCACATTAAATGCGGAATGAATGTAAACCCGCCTTCAATCATCATTAAGCCAAGGTTCGGAAATTTCTCAAATACACCGTTGAACATCAGGCTGGTTATTTGTTTCATATGAGCGGTCGGGATCAATGTATGCCATTCAATAAAGTACCTTGGCCATTTTCCGTAGTAAACTGGTGGTTCATTATGGTGCATACCAATCATAAGCTGGTGTTTCTCAGCTGCCTCAAAGATGGGGTGATAGTACGGTTCTCCCCACATGATGTCATCAATGGGCAAGAGCACTTGGACCATTTTCGAATGAGAGCCTACTCTTTCGATCTCTTTGACAGCCTCATCCCTGTCCTGAGCGGCAATATGGACAGATCCGTATAATCGCTCATCCTTCTCCAACCAATGCTCTATCTGCCAGTTGTTATAAGCCGTTGCCAATGCTGCCGCCATTTCATGCCATCCGTGCATTGAAGAAGGAGATGGGTCTAAAGCACTCGTTAAGATACCGAACTCATGCCCGATATCGTCTAACAGCTGTTCTTGCATGAAAGCGAGATCGGACCCAGCCGGACGGCCATCAGGGACCCTTGCGTCCGCTCGATCCACTCCGGCAATGGAGGGCTGTGTGTAAGGCATATGCTTTTCCTGAACCCAGTTACAATTTTCAATATAGTGGCGAAATGGTTCATCTAATTGGTCAAGAATATCCTTATAGCTGACACGTTCGTGAATATCCGTATCTACTAGTGCAATCTTATTACTTTTCATAGATAAATCCTCCTTGTAAGTTGGCGAGTCGTCTATCTAAAAGCCTAGCAATCTCCTTGCTAAACTCCAAACCTGTTTAAAGAGGTTGAGTGGCGCTTAGCTACCTCAGTGACGTTCAGTGACGCTCAGTGACGTTCAGTGATAACTTTTTAATTTAAATAAAAAATTTTTTCTGTTTCATTTTTACAATCTTTAGGATGGGAAATTGAGGTTAATAGAACGCTGTTATATCAAAGGGTCCAGCCAAATCTCCCTCTTATGAGCCAGACTGGAAGTTTAAATGAAACTAGACGATTAGCCAGTTTGCAATTCCCTGGGAACGTATGTAACATGTAGAAATGGTAAAGCGGACCTACCCCTGAGTACGAGTTTTGTATAAAAAATAATAGACATAAGAGGTGAGTCAATGAAAAATATTTCACTTGTTTTTTGGTATGGAGTTGCCATCTGTGCACTTGTTGTTCTTTGGGGAGTCATTGGACCAGAACAATTGCAGTCGGTGACTTCGAACGTTACAACCTTTATTTCTAATCGATTTGGCTGGTACTATTTACTGATTATCATGGTCATGCTGGCTTTTTGTGTGTACTTAATTTTTTCTCGATTTAATAAGATCAAACTCGGTAAAGAAGACGATAAGCCGGAGTTCAGCTTACCTACGTGGTTTGCCATGTTATTTAGTGCTGGAATGGGGATGGGACTCGTGTTCTGGACAACAGCCGAACCGATATCTCACGCCTTTAAGAACAGTCCCGTTGCCGAAGAAGGCAGCCCTGAAGCGATCAAACAGTCGCTGCAATTTTCATTTTTTCACTGGGGTATTCATGCTTGGGCTGTCTATGCACTCGTAGCCTTAGTTCTTGCCTACTTTAAATTTCATAAAGGCTATCCAGGACTAGTGAGTGCTACCCTTATCCCGCTATTCGGTGAAAAACGAATGAAAGGGGCGATGGGTCAGCTCATCGACACACTCGCCGTTGTAGCAACAGTTGTAGGAGTGGCGGCTACGTTAGGGTTTGGTTCCGCTCAAATTAATGAAGGTCTCGCTTTCTTGTTTGACACACCAAGTAATTTCACCGTGCAATTAATTATTCTGATTGTCTCTACAGCATTATTTATCTTTTCAGCCTGGTCCGGAGTTGATAAAGGCATTAAATACTTAAGTAATATCAACATGGTGCTAGGATTCCTGCTCATGCTGTTTCTTCTGATCGTCGGTCCTACCTTATATATCCTTAATATGTTCACGGATTCTATCGGAGGATATATTACAAACTTCTTCCATATGAGCCTCCGGATCGCGCCACTAAACGAAGAAAATCGGTCCTGGATTAATAACTGGACGATCTTTTACTGGGCTTGGTGGATCTCCTGGTCTCCTTTTGTCGGAATCTTCATTGCCAGAATTTCCAAAGGCCGGACTATAAAAGAATTTATGCTCGGAGTATTATTCGTTCCAGCGATTGTTTGTTTCATCTTCTTCGCTGTATTCGGAGTGTCCGCACTGGACCTTCAGCAGAAAGGGATCGAAGCGATTTCTAAATTCCCAATGGAAACCGCTACCTTTGCTACTTTGCAGCATTATCCGCTGGGCACCTTTATGTCATTAATGACCATTGTAGTCATTGCGATCTTTTTCATTACATCTGCGGATTCCGCTACATTTGTGTTAGGAATGCTGTCAACGAATGGTTCGATAAACCCTCCAGGTCTCGTGAAAATCGCTTGGGGACTCGCTCTTTCATCAATGGCAGCCATCATTGTCTACTTTGGTGGAACCCAAGGATTACAGAACGTATTAATCATCGCCGCTTTTCCTTTCTCGATTATTGTCATGTTAATGGGATACTCTTTCTTCAAAACCGCTAGCCAAGAAATACGTGTCCATAAACCTAGCAAAAAAGACAAGAAAAATAGTGCAATTCGTAAAGCTTAATGGTTAATGCAGACTAAAAAATGTCTCCCTTCTCAACAAACGAGAGGGAGACATTTTTTCTTATTAATTTTGTTGCCCTCTCTCTTCTCAACCGCGAGTTCCGAGGCGAAACCGTACCATAAGTCCCTTAAGGCGCGGAGCAATCCGAGGAATTTTCCATTGAACTGCAGAGAATGATTCTCTCTACAGGAAAAATCCCGCTCTCTTAGAGTAGTTCCCTTATAGGTTCGTTATCTTCCTGTGGTAAGGTGTAAGGAAAAGGGATCATTTCCTTCCAGACGAGCTTAGCAAGGAGCATGAATATGACCATTTTACTATTTTTTCTCGCAGGGTTAGCAGAAATAGGTGGAGGATATTTAATATGGCTTTGGTTACGAGAGGGCAAGCCAGTATATTTTGGTGTCTTCGGAGGAATATCTTTAATACTTTACGGAATCATCGCCACACTCCAAACCTTTCCTTCCTTCGGCCGTGTTTACGCTGCTTACGGCGGGGTTTTTATTATTATGTCTGTCTTGTGGGGATGGGCGATTGATAAGAAAACTCCAGATTTCTATGATCTTCTCGGTGCCTTCATTTGTATCATTGGCGTGTTGGTCATGCTGTGGGGCCCGAGAGGCTCTTAATTTCCGAAGCTGAGATTCTATTAATCTTTCTCATCTCTCGCAAGCATTCATGTGCCTAACCAGCTCGTGAATCTCAAGCAAATCTTCAATGGAGTAATCTGATTTTACCTCATACCAATATGCGTCTTTTTTCCAAATCGCTGTCATCCCAGCATCTTGGGCTGCCTTCACATCTTTCTCCGGATGATCGCCAATAAACACACATTCTTCTGGAAATACCTGAAGTCTATCAGCCGCCCTTCTAAATATTAATGGATCCGGTTTTTTTATCCCTTCCCACTCAGAGATAAGAATCGAATCCATATAGGGATCAATGTTCAATGCCTTCATGTTATCCATTTGAAAATTTCCTTTTCCATTGGTTATCATCCCCATCAAGAACTGACTTTTCTGCAATTCCTTTAAGGTTTCTATAAGATTAGGGAAAGGAATACAGCACTCTTTGAAATGATGAAGGTAATCCCGCAGCAATTCTTCCCATGGGATGCTAGGAATATCAAAATCATCGATTAATTGTTTATACACTTGATCCTTCCAAACATAACCACGGTTATCCAGTTCAATAAACCTATTCACAAACTTTTCTTTTGTCACAGATGCCATCCGGGTGTAAAACCGTTCATACTGCTGACCAATGAAAATTTCCACGGATCTTTCCCGATTCAATAATGTCCCATCTAAGTCAAAAATAATCGCTTTAATCAAAATCAGAGTACCCCTTTCCAGGTGAAACCCAACACCTATTCGTACTTTTAGAACAGACAGTATCTAAATTCCCCAAGGAACAGGAGCTTTAAAATGCTCCCGAACCCCCTCCGCCTCCGCCAACTCCACTGCTGCCTGTACCCGCGCTATTTGCAGCGTAGACGGTTTGATTTGCGTCTTGAAATCCGTCTTGGAAGGTAACGGCAAGCAAAATGAGCACGGCCACATCCTGGTTCATCGGATGATTATCCCTTGGCAGACCTTCATACAAACCACTGCCCAAATCAAGAATGAACTGTTTAAAATTTTCTTCCTGGCTGCCCTCTTTCCAATCTCTTAAGACCGCCACCCCTCTGGCCGATTTCGGCCGGTACACAATCGCAAATAAAACGAATAATGCAATTAGGATAATGGTCACAATCATCGCAATCGGCAAGTTATAAATCGGATAGACAACCGCTAAGGGAATCAAAGCAAACGCAAGCAAGACAGCTGCCCATCGAACCTTTATACCATTTTGATACAAGTGGTTTTCTTTCACTTCTTCATTTACCGCACTTCGCCAACGACTGAAATCAGTTTGATACGTCGAATGATTTTTCTTATTTTTCACGTAGGATTTCAAATGCTCGGGTGTGAAGGTTCCCTCTGTTCCAATTTCATAGAACAGCCATTCAATAAGAGTGGATTCGTGGTGATAGTCTGTCTCCTGATGAATCACACGAAAGGATTCGTCTTCTTTCTTTTCAATATAGCCTTTTCGAACAAGATCGAGTAACGCTGCCGTTAAAATATCCGTTGAAATCCTTCCGTTTTTAACAAAAGCAAGAGTGGCAGGAAGACTCATTTCATCCTTCCATTCGACCCTTTCGCTGTCTCTTGCCGTTTCATTTTTCTTTTTAACCGCGTGTATCACAAGCAGCACCAGACAAAGAACAAAAAATCCTAATAAGTATGGGCTGAAGGTCTGCAGCAGTTCATGCCGATGATGATCCCTGGCCATCTTTTGTTCCATCTTTTCTTTGTCCGCATGAAAGTTGTTCAGAATCGTACCATTTTTCAAAGTTCCAGGGGAGAATAGAGCTGGATCATACGCCACTCGAATATCACCGTTTTCCCCCGCTGGCACAGTTCCCAGTTTAAAGAGCACACTTCCGTCGTTTACTATTTTCTCAGTACCATATGCCTCATCATATCCGACCGCAGCTAAAGGAGAGGAAGCGACTGGAGGATGCACCCCAATTGTTAAATGATGGTAGGTGGTTTCATTGCCACTATCAAAAAATGGCCAGTAAAACTGAGCGGCATCGGAATAGAATTCCATCCCTTCATGAATCACGTAGCTTAACTCAATGGTGATGGTTTCATCCTTGCCAGCTCGATAAACTTTATAGGTATGATCTTCTTGCTTAACCTCTAAGGGCTTTCCGTTTTCACTTGCCTCCACATTTGAAATAGATGACCCTTTTTTGGGAATGATTGTTCGAGTAATCCCGTGGAATTCTCCATCGAAATCATACGTGTACACTTCATCCACTTGTACTTCACCATTTTTCTGAAGATAGGCATCCATGTGTGTTTGATTAATATTGAATTCGACAGCCAAGGAATGAATAGGAAATAACCCAGCCATAAGCACGGCGATCAGCATTATGATCCACTTCTTCATCTCAGTCCCTCCTCCCATTTCATATTAGTTATACGACATGCCCACACAATTGGTTTCAAAAACTGTTGAGCCCTATATTCCAAAGAGAAGTTGTGGGATTCTTTTTACGCTCTGTTTGGCAGAACAGCCTATCCAAAACGTACCTCGCATATTTTTGCTATAATTTGAAGATAATGCTGAAGGAAAGCGTGGTGCTTGATATGTTTAAAATCCTGCTCATCGAAGACGATGTAACCCTTTTCCGAGAGATTCAAGAGCGTCTGGGGCAGTGGTCGTATGATGTTCACGGTGTAAAGGACTTCCACAATGTAATGGATACCTTTACCAACCTTAAACCTGAGCTGGTAATTATAGATATTCAACTGCCGAAATTTGATGGTTTCCACTGGTGCCGGATGATCCGCGAACATTCTAACGTTCCCATCATCTTCCTATCATCAAGGGATCACCCTACAGACATGGTCATGTCTATGAATTTAGGAGCCGATGATTTTATTCAAAAACCTTTCCATTTTGACGTCCTTATTGCCAAGATCCAGGCGATTCTACGAAGGGTTTACAATTATAATACAGAAGTGAATGAACTGAAATCCTGGAATGGAGCCACTTTTGACATGGAGCGAAATCGAATCTCCAATGAGCATGGTACGATCGAATTGACGAAAAATGAGATGTTTATATTAAAACAACTCATTGATAAAAAGAATAAAATTGTCAGCCGCGAAGAACTTATTCAAAGCTTGTGGGATGATGAACGATTTGTCAGTGACAATACTTTAACCGTAAATGTGAACCGGCTGCGCAAAAGACTGACAGAGATTGAACTTGGAACCGCTATTGAAACAAAAGTCGGCCAAGGGTACATGGCCACAGAAAAGGTGTCCCCATGATCCTAAGGTATGTAAGAGAACGTCTGAGCTGGCTTTTGCTGATCCTTAGTCTTCAGGCTCTGGCTTTATTTATCGGTTACATAGATCCAACAATACCATTCACATCCGTGATCTATTATACTTTTCTCTCATTGTTAATCACCGTGCTGTTCTTTTTTATCCGCTACCCAAGAGAGACCTCCTTTTATAACCAAATGGAACAGCGTCACTTTGATTTAGATCTTTCCAGTCTTCCTGAAGGACAGCGGCCCTTTGAGAAAATTATTGAAGAGAATATGACGCATGAATTAGTCCGCTTAAAAGAAGAAGCCTCCTCCCTTCACCAAGCATCAGAGCAGGAAAAGGATGATCTGCTTGCCTGGATCCATGAAGTGAAGACTCCTTTAACAGCCATGCATTTGATCATTCAACGACTGGAGGACGCTAAAGCAAAGCAGCAGCTCACTTATGAATGGCTCAGAGTCCACCTGCTGCTCGATCAACAGCTTCACCAGAAGCGTATTCCATTTATCGAGAATGATTTGTATATTGAAAAGGTCGAACTTGAGCCTCTCATATTTAACGAAATTAAAACGTTACAATCGTGGTGCATGCAAAAAGGAATTGGATTCGACATAGTAATAGAGGAAAAGGAAGTGCTGAGTGACGCCAAGTGGCTGACCTTTATCATCCGCCAGTTCTTAACCAATGCGGTCAAATATAGTGAATCAACAGACATAGAGGTTAGAACAGCGATTCGCAAGGGTCATACGCAGCTGATCATCCAAGATCACGGCAGAGGAATCGACTCTAAAGACCTCCCCCGAATCTTTGATAAGGGCTTTACTTCTACGAGCGATCATAATGATGGAAAAGCAACGGGAATGGGCTTATATTTAGCTGCAAAAGTCGCCGCTTCGCTGAAAATTGAATTAAGTATGAACTCCGTACTTCATGAAGGTACAACCGCCTTTCTTATCTTTCCCAATCAAAATGACTTTGTCCATATCACAAGCATGTGACAGAAATGTCATATGCTTGTGTTGTTTTGTTCGCCGAATGAAAGGAAAAGGTACTTTCCCAGCTTTTATAATGAATTTAGATACTTGAAACGGGAGGAATGAAAACATGGCTATTTTAGAAGCCGTAAAAATTCATAAAAGCTATGGAAATAAATTTACCAAACAAGAGGTTTTAAAGGGGATTGATCTGAGAATTGCCAAAGGGGAATTTGTCAGTATTATGGGAGCATCAGGCTCAGGAAAAACAACGCTGTTAAATGTCCTCTCTTCCATCGACCGTGTCAGTCATGGCTCTATCAAAATTGAGGATACCGAAATTACTGGCAGAAAGGAAAAGAAGCTGGCAGAGTTCCGTAAACATCATCTTGGCTTTATTTTTCAAGAATATAACCTGCTTGATACATTAACCGTAAAGGAAAATATTCTGCTTCCGCTTTCTATTTCTAAAGTACCGAGAAAAGAAGCGCTCACACGCTTTGAAGCGCTGGCAAAGGATTTAGGAATATTAGAAATCGCGGACAAGTATCCAAATGAAATTTCAGGCGGACAGAAACAGCGAACATCGGCAGCTCGGGCATTTGTTCACCAGCCGAGCATCATTTTTGCAGATGAGCCTACGGGAGCTTTAGATTCCAAGTCCGCATCTGACCTGCTCAATAAGCTGAGCGAGCTTAATGAAAAACGTTCGTCAACAATCGCGATGGTAACGCACGATCCCGTTGCGGCCAGTTATTGCACCCGGGTAATCTTTATTAAAGATGGGCAGATTTACACGCAGCTGACAAAGGGTGAGCAATCGCGGCAGACCTTTTTCAAAGATATTATGAAAACACAAGGCGTCTTGGGCGGTGTTCAGGATGAGTATTAATCAGCTGATTTTCCGCAGCTTGAAAAAAAATCTGAAGAACTATTATCTTTACGTGTTTGCGCTCATCTTCAGTGTTGCTTTGTACTTTTCTTTCGTCACCTTAAGATTTGATCCAGCGATGGACCCAGCCAAAGGTTCAATCAGAGGTGCCGCTGGTATAAAAGCAGCCGCGGTTCTGCTCGTTTGTATTGTTGCCGTTTTTCTGCTGTACGCGAACCAGATCTTCATCAAACGAAGGAGTCAGGAAATTGGACTCTTCCAATTGATCGGGTTAACCAAAAATCGGATCTTCCGTATGTTAACTTTGGAAAACCTCATCATCTATTTCGGCTCTTTAATCGCTGGAGTTTTCGTCGGTTTTGCTATTTCAAAGTTGATGACCATGATCCTTTTCCATATTACAGGAGTTGAAGCCGTGGCTGCGCTGCACTTTTCCACTAGGGCGGTACTGCAGACCCTGCTCATTTTCAGTGGGATTTTCATTCTTATCATGCTGACGAATTTATTCTATATTAAACGGCAAAGTATTTTAGCTTTATTCCAAGTAAAATCCACTTCCCAGGGAAAAGCGAAGAAAATGTCCGTTTTCGAAATCATCTTAGGAATCCTGGGGCTAGTGTTAATAACTGCAGGATACTACACTTCTTCCAAACTATTTGATGGCCAAATGATCAGCATGCTATTGGGCGTGATGCTCTTTATCCTAGCCTCCGTCATCCTGGGCACCTATTTATTTTATAAAGGCTCAGTACAATTCATCGGAAATATGATCAGAAAAAAGAGGCAGGGTTACTTGAATATTAATGAAGTGATGTCCCTTTCGCCTATTATGTTCCGCATGAAATCAAACGCATTATTATTAACCGTGATCACCACGGTTTCTGCACTAGCCATCGGTCTACTATCGTTAAGTTACATTGCTTACTATTCTGCAGAAAAGAACGCGGAAAGTATGGTAGCTGCCGACTTTGCTTTTACTCAGCAAGTATATGCGGACCAGTTTAAAGAAGTTCTTAAAGAAAACGGGATCCCTTATAGCAGCCAGACGGTACAAGTTCTTCAATACGAAGTCAATGCCAAGCAAATTATGAACAAGAGTCTAAACGAAAGGGAAACTGATCCAGGTGTTATTCAAATCGCTGTGATTAGTGAGAAAAGCGCCGAAGGGATTGATGTTAAAGCAGGCGAAACCATATTTACCGGCTTTAGTGATTTAACCAATGGCTTTTTGGATTTTGATCATACTGGAAGTCTCACATTCAAGGGTAAAAAAGAGACTATTCCTATGCAGTTGGTCGGTACGAAAGATAAGTCTTATGTAAGTGGTTTCTTTACAAATGGCAGTTTACCTGTTGCCGTTGTGGATTCATCCACCTTTCAGCAATTATATCAGCAGCGGAATAAAGAATTGCAGACACCCTATAAGCACATACCGGTCAATATCACCGCTTCCGATGATATCGAGAAGGCCAATACAATATTCGATAAAATCGACAGGGGAGATTCCCCTCAATATTCAAAGCTCGAACACACACAAAGGCAAAAGAAAGCCCTTGGCCTTTCCATGTTTATCGTTGGATTTCTCGGTCTGACCTTCCTAATCACCTCAGGCTGTGTGCTCTACTTCAAACAAATGGACGAGGGCGAAGAAGAAAAGGCAAGCTACACGATTCTAAGAAAACTTGGCTTTACGCAGAGAGACCTAATCAGAGGCATTCAGGGAAAACAGCTGTTCAATTTTGGAATACCTCTTATTGTGGGACTTTCACACAGCTACTTTGCCGTGAAATCAGGCTGGTTTATATTTGGAACAGAGTTGTGGACGCCGATGATCATCGTTATGGGTGTTTATACAGCGCTCTATTCCATATTTGGGATCCTATCGACCCTTTACTATAAAAAAATCATTCAGGATGCACTTTAAAAGGAACCCGCGGGAACAGCAAAAAGGACTATTTATTATAATTAAATCCGAACAATGATGAAATGGTGCATCATTGTTCGAATTCTTTGTTAGGAGCAAGATTTCTAGACGTTTCTCTGCCGCCGCCATGGAATAATAGAGTATGGACGTATACATTATAAACTTAGGAAAAAATCTTTAGTCATCGTTTGTTTAAGTCAATCCCCAAGAGCCCTGCCAGCAAGCATTCTTAATACAGCGTCATCCATCGGCGGATTATGAAGTCCTGCTCGCACGTCACGATAATATTTTTCAAAAGAATATTTTCTGGATAATCCGCGGCCGCCGGCTATTCTCATTGCTAGATCGACAACTTCATTTGCCGCATTCGTAACGGCAAGCTTCACAGTAGCCAGTTCCGCTCCCATATTTTTTCGATATCCTGGTTCTTCATCCCATTTTCTAGCTGTTGCGTACATAAAAGAGTGGGCTTGAATCAGTTTCCATTCCATTTCACCGATCTTATCTTGAATATGAGCCGTTTCCGAAATCGGAGTGTCGAGACTGTTCGGCTGAAATGACTGGGCAAACTCTACGGCATCGTTCCTGGCCGCCACAGCAATCCCTAAATAACAGGCAGGGATATGGAGCAGCCAGCCTTTTGGAACAGGCTTTCCCTCAGCCTTAGTTTCCACCAGATCCTCTACATCAAGTTCTACCTGATCTAACACGAGATCATCACTAGCCGTGCCGCGCATCCCCATCGTATCCCATGTTTTATCTACAGAAACTCCAGGATGGTGACGATCGATTAGAAACCAGCCTACTTGGTCAAGATCTTCTACATAAGCAGACACAATGTAATAATCTAGATGTTCAGCCAAAGAGGTAAACGTCTTTCTGCCTGAAACGATATAAGTATTTCCATTTCGAGTGGCTGTAGTTTCCGGGATACCTCCTCTAGTAGGACTGCCCGTTGCTGGTTCAGAGGCAGCACGGTTAACGATTTTCTGTTCTTCTGAGACTTCCTTTGCCAAACGGGCAAACTGTTTCTTACTCCATATTTGTTCATCATTTAATTCCATAAGTATTCCCTGGTGCCATCCGATTGATAAAGCAACAGCACCGTCGCCTTCTGCAATCTTCTCCTGCAGCAATAAAAATTCATATAAAGATAGATCCTCTCCTCCAGAAGAAGGAGCCAAACTTAAGGAGGGATACTTTTCTTGTTTGATGACTTTCAGCGTATGAGGAGAAAATTGAGCATCCCGGTCTGTCTCTTTCACATGGGACTTAGCTTCTTCCGATATGCGTTTTGCTTTATCAAATAATCGCTTTTGCCGGTCATTTTTTACCCAATTATCAAAGATATCCTTCATTTCTCTTCACTCCTATCCTCTAGCATCTACTAAAACCTTACTAAACCAGTCGGGATTATGCTAACGAACGGCTCACTATAAGATCAGCCATTAAGCCATAAGAAACACTGCTCTCCAACCTTCCTCTCTCTTCTTTTTCCTGGATTCCCAATGATTTTTTAAAGGATTGGCCTGCTTTCTGGAGAAATAAGTATAGAGATCAAGTTTTTTCTACAAAAAGGAGGAATCGTGTGTTTAGACTTGGAAGTATCTTCATTCCCGTTACGAACCTTGATCAATCCATTGCTTGGTATCAAAAGACGCTTGAAGCTATATTAATCGATGAGTGGGATGGCAGTGAAAAAGGAGCGAGTTTCTTTTTTCCAGAGGGAGATATGCAGCTGGGTCTTATTGAAGTAGAACAAGCCCAGCCGACAGAGTTTAAAATCAGCGAGATAAAAAGCAATCCTTATTATAACTATATCGTTCAGGACATCGACCGAGCGTATCACCATTTACTGAATCAAGGTGTAGAAGTGAGCAGCTTAAAGGAAAATAAATGGATGTCTTATTTTGATTTTTTTGACCTCGACGGCAACGCTTTTAGTGTCGTGTATGAGAAACCAAGTTCTTCGTATCACGAAATGCAGCGAAAACAGCAAAAACGGAGCTCCTAGCCTCCCTCCCCTGGCCATATTTCCAGGGGAGTTCTTTTAGCGGATCGCGTGCAAAGCCTGCTTCACTGTAGCGTAACTTTTCAGTGATAGTTCGCTGAAATCAGCATAAGGAACACTTTGTATGGCAAATTCAGGCTTAATCCCCGTTATAATCAAGGTAGTACCCATCAAGTCCAGCAGCTGATTCAACTGGTAGATCCCCATATGAATCGCTTGATTGTAGGAATGTACGGCAGAAAGGTCCAGAATCAAGTAATCATCTTTAGACTCCTTCACATGGTGACTGACGTTATCCAGCATTTGCTGAAGCCGCTCTTCATCGATGGTTCCTACAAAGGGAAGTACAGAAATATGATCTTCTACAGGCACAATCGGTGTAGACAGACGTTTCACTTCTGAAGAGTAATGACTGGCAAGCTCCTCCGCTTCTTTCCTTACTGTAATGTCTTTCTGGACTCCCACAAAAAAGGTCTGGTTCATTTGCTTAATATAAACCGGGAAAATTTGCAGCTCATTCCAAAACATTCTGCCGTTCTTTTGATAATTCTTCAGCTCGACCTGAACCTCTTCATAGTTCTTAAGCCCATCACGGATTTTCATTAGGGCATTGGGGTCAGTACCTTCCCCTTGCAGAAAACGGCAGTTCTTTCCCACCACCTCATCAGAATGATAGCCGGTTAAATCTTCAAACCCTTTATTTATGTAGATAATTGGATTATCCTCTTGTTCAGGATCTGAAATAACCACTCCAGCCCCTACATAATCAATCGCCGTTTTGATAAACTCATTTTGCTGAATCTCTTTTAATTTTTCAAATGTATTTTCCTTCATATATGATCCCCTTTGGACAGTGAAATAATTATTATTATCATAGAATGTATTCACGATAATTTCCAATCATAAAGAATTCGATCCTGCCGTTTCTAGAAAAGAGACAAGACAATCTCAAATCCATGATTTATTCTCCGCAAACCGCACAAATGTATCCACTTGCGGTAAAGAGCGAATTCTCGGCTGGTAACATAGCCAGGTTTCCCGAGTTAACTGATGGTTATGGTCTTCCAAGGCTAGATGCGGCAGTTCTCTGCACTCGGGATCCAGAATACTTTGAGGCAGAACCGTCATCCCAAGCCCCCTTTTCATCAATTGCTTGGCAGTTTCAAACTGATCTACTTTGATGGATCGTTTGATGGAAAGCCCCTTTTTGTTTAACAGCCAGCCTTCTATCAGCTTTAAGAATTCTGAATCTGTTTTAAATTCGATAAAAGGGCGTGTTTCATTTCCTCCAATAGGTTTTGTATCACATAGATAAAGAGGATCGCTGAACATTTGGGAATAATGGTGGTCTTTCACCGGCTCGCCCCGCACAATACACACGTGAAAATCAGAGGCTGCCTGCCTGATTTCTTCACTCACTCCAGTGATCAGATCAATGCTCACCGCTGGGTATATTGCCGTATAAGCTTCAAGTAATTCAGGTAAATAATGCTGACTGACAAGAGAAGAAACACCAAGAGATAATTTCCCTGAGACCACCCCTTTAGAATGTGCCACTTGAGCATGAACCGCCCTTTCCTCCTTTAAAAGCTGTTTCGCATGCTCAATAATCAGCTCACCTGCTGCTGTCAGCACTAACTTCTTAGGGGTCCGGAGGAAAATCAATACGTCAAAATATTCTTCGATATACTTTAACCTCTGCGTGATGGCGGGCTGCGAAATCAGCACCTTCCTTGCCGTAGCACGAATGGTTTGGTTTTCAAATAAGTGCACAAGCAATTGATAATCATCTATTTTCATCCACTCACCCCCATAACAATTACTTATCACTTTTCATTATAAATCGATATTATATTTATTTCATCTGAAGTAATAAACTGGTAGTAATCAAAGGAAGGGGCGGATGAACGTGAATCGAGCCAATACGACTAAATTATTAGCTGCTTACTTCTTATACGAATGCGGCCGCGCCATGTATTTTGTATTAATCACCTGGTTTTTGTTCAAATGGACCCAAGACGCCATCTATACCGGTTTGTTTGTAAGCTTCGGCTTTATCCCTGGCCTTTTGTCTAATCTAGTGTTTGGAGTGCTGGTGGATCGATACAACCGTAAGCGATTAGCAAACCTGGCAGGTGCCATTAGCTTTGTGGTCCTCCTCTTGTTAATGGCAACAGCTATCACAGGGTATATTTCTCCCTGGACTATTATTGCCGCCCATATGATGATGCAGACAGCGGGGTCTCTCTATCGTCCATCCCTGCAGGCATTAACTGCAGAAGTATTCGATAAAGAGACCTTACCCAGAATTTTCTCTTTATCCAGTTCTGCCACAATCTCAGGAGGACTCGCAGGGGCAGCTATTGGCGGAATACTTTCAGGAATGGTTCCTATTAGCGGATCTCTAGGAGTCGTACTATCTTTATACGGGGCAGCCTGGACAGCCGTATGGCGGCTTCATTATGAAAGGAATAGCCAATTATCCCCTTCTAAATCCTTGAACATCATTGGAGAATTAAAAGATGGGTTCAACTATTTATCTCTGCATCCCATGCTATACGGCCTATTTGCTATGATGATGCTCGGACAATTAACTTTTCACACAACGATTGGGTTTTTATCTGTTTATACGAGCGAGTATCTGCATCAAAATTCGGTTACTTATGGATTGCTTGATGCTTGCTTTTCAGCTGGGGGGATACTGGCAGGAATTCTTGGCACCTGGTGGTGGTATAAGTGTAAAAACCGACTGGCAGTTTGGTCGCTTACGGCAATGGCGGCAGGACTTTTCCTGCTCGGTTGTACCCAGCATTTGCTATTCGTTTTCATTGGAGTTCTAGGTGTGGGGCTTGGTACCTCCTGGATAAGAGCCTTACTCCAATCCATCCAGCAAATGTCTACAGATAAAGAGTACCATGGCCGAATGTCCAGTTTTCGTATGCTGAGCAATCAGGCATCGGTCGTCATTTCCGGTCCTATTTTCGGGGTGATTGCGGCGTCACGCGGAGCAAATGAGGTCTTCTTGTTTCTTCTAGTTCCTGTAGCTCTAGGAATCATCTGGGCAGTCTTTCAATCCAACGATCCTGCTTTTGTCAAAATTACTAACAACAAAACCGCATAAAGATAAGGTATGTCTTTTGTTAAGACATACCTCATTACGTATATTGAACTTTTTTTATCATCTATGTCCAGGGTTGACTTGAGCGGGTTTTCTTCTTCGCTTACCTTGTTTCTTCCTTCGGTGTCCTATAAACCTTTTCAACCTCAACTCCCAGAGTCTTCAAATAATCGACAATCTGGTCTAGGCTTTTCATGATTTCACCTCAGTATTGTAAAAAAGATTTGGCTCGAAACCACACCACTTCGTTCCGATTTGTACTCTATACGAATGTCTCTAACTAAACGTTTCAATAAGTCGTATAATGCACCATACCCTGTATGCTGTTCAAGTATTCAATTTTTTACACATTTTAATATTTTTTATTGAAATGCCTTTGGTTATCTTTATTTGTCTTTCCACTACTTTAAATCCCATCACTTGAAAAAAAGGAAGAGCGGTTAAACTCGCTTCTGTACGCAAGTAATCATGGCGGGTACTTGCTTCTGCTTCCATCTTCCAGAGTAATCGGCTGGCCGCTCCTCTGCGCAGATAGTCTTTATGAACAAACAGGAGATCTGCAACTCCGTCCTTCGTTAATAGACTGCAGCCTGCTAATTCTCCATCCATGATAACGACCCAGGCTGAACCAGATTGAAAACGATCCGCCCAGACCCTTTCATCTTCAAAGCAAGACGCCCAAGCGCGGAGCTGAGTTTGCGTGTACTCCTTCTCATTTACTGTGAGGATCGTTTCTCTAATGATTCGGAGTACTGCCGGGAGATCTGCTCTTCGATATTTACGCAATTCCATAAAGGTTCACCCCTGTTTCTCTATCATAACAAACTACATGCTCCGAAAATATTTAAATTTGATGACAATTTAAAGGTGAAAGAGTTCATCTACCAATTGGATAAACACTTCAACATTTTTTGGCGTAGGATTTCCTGACCGTGTCACCCTTGAAAAGTAACGAGAAGCACGCTTTATAAACGGAAGCGGAAGCATGAGCTGAGTGACATCTGAATGATCCACCACTGTTTTCGAAACTAGCGTGATACCCAGTCCTTCTTTCACTGCCTGCACAACCCCATGGTTACTCCCTATCGTAATCATTTTCTTAGGTCTGATATTATAAGATTCCAGCATCGAGTCCATGACTGCCCGGCTCCCAGAACCTGCCTCCCTCGTAATCCAAGTTTGATCCTGCAAATCTTGAAACGTCGCTTCTCTAACTTTCCAAAGCGAATGTCCCTCCGGCACGAGGATGACCATTTCATCTTCTAAAAATGGGACGGAAGACAAATCCGTATGGTTTACCTGTCCTTCAACTAACCCAAGGTCTCGTTCATGTAAGTGGACCGCTTCATTAATTATTTCCGTATTAGCTATTTGAACATCTAAATCTACAGAAGGATATCTCGAATCAAATTCTTTAAGAAGTGCCGGAAGAATATATTCCCCTACAGTGTAACTTGCGCCGATCCGAATCAAGCCCCTTAATTGATTTTGGTGTTCCAAAACTTCTGATCTTGTATTCTCAATGATCCCTAAGATTTGCCTGGCCCGCTGATAGACAAGCCCTCCTGTATCTGTCACATGAAACCTTTTTGGGGAGCGGTCAATTAACGTGGTTTGAAAATATTCTTCAAGATTCTTTATGTGGAAACTTACCGTAGGCTGCGATAAATTAAGCGTTTTAGATGCCTTCGTGAAACTTTTAAGATCGATTACGGTAATCAAAGTCTTCATTGCTTCAAAGTCCATCATTCATCTCCTATCATTAATATTATTAATGATAAACATTATAAAGTTTTATTTTACTAATGTTAAGACCCTCTATATACTATGAAAGGTATAAATTTATTAGTAAAGAAGGGGTCCTGTTGGACGTTTCATTAAAATCATTCCACTCAAAAGCTGTGCTGACCGGAATCGGATTCACAGCACTCCTCGCATTCCTGAGCTTTGAGCTTGCCAAGCTTCCAGGAATCTCTAATGTAGGACCTCTTGCTGTCGGCATTTTAATTGCTATGGTTTACCGACATTTTCTTGGCTACCCTTCCACCATTCATGAAGGAATTCAGTTTTCTGCCAAAAAACTGCTGCGATTAGCCATTATTTTATTTGGCCTGAAGTTAGACATTCATGTCATTTATCAGGAGGGTCTCCCTCTTCTATTAAAAGATATAATGGTCATTCCCTTTTCCATCGGACTGATGATGCTGCTGGCCCGTGCATTTAAAGCAGATTATTCTTTATCCTTGTTAATCGGAATAGGTACTGGCGTATGCGGAGCTTCAGCCATAGCTGCTGTATCTCCCATTTTAAAAGTGAAGGAAAAAGATACTGCCCTCAGCGTGGCCATTATTTCGGTGATCGGGACCATCTTTGCGATCGGCTATACAATTCTTCGCCCCCTTCTTCCCATTAATATAGAAGCCTACGGGATATGGGCGGGACTTAGCCTGCATGAAATTGGGCATGTAGCATTAGCTGGAACCCCTGCCGGAGAAGCGGGACTTGGGATGGCTCTCTTAGCTAAATTAGGAAGAGTCTTTTTATTAGTACCTCTAAGCCTCCTTTTGGTATGGATCATGAAGAAAAGAAGTAAGGAGAGCAGTACTCAACAAGTTGTCTTTCCTTGGTTCCTCCTCGGTTTTGTGGCGATGAGTTTGTTCGGCAGTTTTGTAAATGGACGGTTGATTCAAATCTCTGCAAATGTACTGGATGGAATTTCCACACTCACTACATTTATTTTAACCATGGCAATGGTTGGACTGGGGCTGAGCGTTAGTGTGAGTGATTTGCGGACGAGAGCTTTCAAACCTATGGTTCTACTCATCCTCACTTCTCTTCTATTGTCATTGACTACGTATTTGATCTTATAGCATAGATTTGGAAGTCTTCCGTTACGGTTGGCATTGTTGAAGAGAAATACGGAAAATCAGCTCCTGCGTCACGAACAGCTTTATTAATTCAATAGATAGAAACTAAAGAGACCAAATCAAAATCGATTTGGTCTCCTAGTCTGTTTGCAGCCTCTCCATTGGAAAAGAACTGTTTTCCTAATGTATTCACTTGTTTAATCGTTTATCCGGTATTTATTTTCTTCATCTGAAAAACGATTATAACGGCGTTGAAACCAGAAGAAAAGATGGGTAACAAGCACTTTAATAATGGCATAACCGGGAATAGCAAGCACAATGCCTATCACTCCGAACAAATGACCCGCCGTTAATAAGACAAAAATTATTGTAACTGGATGGATATGCAGACTCTTCCCCATAATTTGAGGAGAAATAAACTTACCTTCTAATAACTGAACCACTGTCCAGACGAAAGCCAGCTTTAGGACCATAAATGGAGAGGTAACGATCGCGATAATTAAAGCTGGAGTAATAGCAATCGTCGGTCCAAGATAGGGGACTACACTGGTCACGCTTGCAATAGCGGCTAACAGCAAGGCATAGTCCAGTCCGATAATGACAAAGCCAATATACATCATGATTCCTATGCAAAAGCTTACAATAATCTGGCCCTGGATATAAGCGCTTAATTGATGGTCAATTCCATTGAACATACTGGCCAGTTCAGGTCTCGCCTTTGGCGGAAAAACCCGCAGCAGCATGTCGGGCAGTTTTTTTCCGTCTTTCAGTAAATAGAACAAGATGAACGGCAGCGTAACGATCGCAATCACTACACTTGTCACGGTGGAAATTAAATTTGTAATTCCCTGAACTGTCTGTCCGGCATAGGAAGACAGATTGTCCGGAAGCTGATTAAGTATACTATCCACATCTTGAAACGTATTTGTATAATAGCCGGCAAAAATGGAATTCCTCAGCCATTCATCAATGGAGTTTACTAACTGTCTCAAATAATGCGGCAATTCTTCAGACAAACTTACTAATTGCTTTTCCAGAAACGGGATGATTAAGACAACTAGAAATGTAATTAATCCAGCTACGAGCACAAGGGTGATTAGAATCCCCCAAATTCTCTTAATCCCCCAGCTTTCCATTAACATAATCAGCGGCCGCAATAAATAATACACGATGACTGCCAAAATAATAGGCAGAGCAATCGTTTCAAAAAACACAAGAATGGGCTTAAATAAAAAAGCAACGCTTGTGTACACAAACAGGTTCAAGCCCACCATTAACAAGACTCCTAATATGTAAAGCAAGTTGCGTCCGCCGAAAAAGCGAATGATCGGCGTCCCATCCCATCGATTCATAAGTCATTACCCCTTCTCGTATCTCCACACTGTTATTACATAGTTTACCATAAGAACCAAAAACGCAATCGCGCGGGCAGCCCTGATAAGCATAAGACAAGTGGTGAAGGGAAGCTTTCTTCGACTCGGGGGCTGGGCGCTGGTGCACGATGAAAACTTTCATACAGGAAATCATTAATAACTTTCTATACGACTAGAAAAAAATCGTGCCTGCTAAAGGCACGATACTCTAATATCTTTTGGAGCTTCTTTTTCTCATGAATTTCTTTACTACTGGATAAATAATCGGTCCATATTTCAACGCTCGCTTAAGCAATCTCGCCATAGTGGTACCTCCTTAGAAGCAGTATGGTCATACTTCTATTAATTCCCGAAAGATACTTCAAACAAACATCAGCGCCTGACGTCTAGCCTACAATTTTATGATACATGCTCTTTGCTTCTGCAATATCTTTGGTGCCATGAATTAATACCCGGCCATCTTTGAAAAATACAAGCCGTTGATTTCCATTCGTATAGGACAATAAAAATGGATTTTGCTCTACTATACCCTCGTGCAGTTGTTTCCGTAACTCATCTAAATTTCTCTCTTTTATTGGAGGACGGAGCTGAACCGTATCCCTTCCGCATAAAACGGCTGCTTTCGTCTGATAACCGGCGGATAAATAAGGGTAATCGGGATCCTTGCCGCATGAAGGGCAGTCATCCTTTTTCACTTGATTCACTTTAAACCCAGAGTATTGGTGGTTCCAAAGATCAAAGGTAATAAACTTATGATGAAGGGAGTCCATATCCTCTACTAATATCTTCATTGCTTCTGTTACCTGGTGAGCCGTAACCATTTGTACCGCTGGACTAATCACTCCAACCGTATCACATGTGGCTCCGCTCAAAGGAACAGTGTCCATTAAGCAATTCAAGCAAGGGGTCACACCCGGAAGGATGGTAAAACTGAGGCCATGACTTCCGACGCATCCTCCATAAATCCACGGAACCTGATATTTCTGCGCCATATCATTAATCAACATTCTGGTTTCAAAGTTGTCTGTGGCATCAAGAACCACGTTCACATCCGAAATAAAAAGCTCGAGTTCTTCACGCTGTACATCCATGATTCGGGCATCAACGGTAACCAGAGGATTAATTTCTGATAATCGCTTTCCAGCAGCAATTGCTTTAGGCATGCGTTCCAGAGCATCCGCTTCTGTAAAAAGCTGCTGTCTCTGCAAATTGCTCATTTCTACATAATCCCGGTCTACAATCGTTAGTTTTCCAATTCCGGCACGTACCAATTGCTCTGCACTAGACGTACCTAATGCACCAGCACCAACAACGAGAACATGCTTTTCACTTAATTTCCGCTGACCTTCTTCCCCAATGGGTGCGAAGAGCTTTTGCCTTGAATATCGATCTGAACTCATCTCACGACTTCCCCCATCCTGAATCTTCTTATCTATAAGTTTAGCATAGTCTTACCTCATTACACTGCCTCCGGAAATTTTGAGCGATTCCCCTACAATATTTTCAGCGGCATCTGTTAATAAATAGATAATGGTACGCGCTACTTCCTGAGGTGTACTTAATTTCCCAGAAGGAATTCCTTCTTTCGCAAGCTTTAATTGTTCCTCATAACTGCGCCCTTCACGCTCTCCCTTACCTTTAATTGCCTGCTGCCCCATTTCTGTATCTACGTAACCCGGACAAACTGCATTCACACGAATGTTATGTTCAATTGCCTCCACAGCAAGTGACTGTGTAAAGCCGGTAACAGCAAACTTGGACGCACTATATGCCGTATTACTATGGGTGCCTCTTAAACCGGATAAAGAAGAAAGATTCACAATGGCGCCTTTATTGAGCTGTTTCATATAATGATAGACTTCCTGAGTTAATAATACGGTAGAGAAATAGTTTAACTCCATAACTTTTCTAAGATCCTCTTCTTTTAATTGATCTAAAGATCCTCCGCCCATAATTCCTGCAGAATTGACTAACCCGGTGATGTCTCCATTTTTCTGATTTGCTTCCGTTACAAGTCTTTTGCGGTCCTCTGGTTTATTTAAATCTGCCGTTACGACAAGGACATCTGCTTGTTTACTAATTTGTATGCACTCATCTTTTAGTGCTTCCAGTTTTTCTTCCTTCCGTCCTGTAATGGTAACCCTCGATCCAGATCGCACTGCTTCTTTGGCCGTTTCATAACCAATGCCGCCTGTGGCTCCTGTGATCACAATATGCTGTTTTTCAAGTGCATCTTTAGCAAAAATTTGTGTCATTTTAAACGCCTCCTTTGCGATTGTATTGCACACTCGAGAGCGATTGAAACCTTCTCAGCGGGAAAAGTTGTTCGACAGGTTCACTATCTCCCATGGAACCCTGGTTTCATAGGTTGTTCATGGTTCATCGTCCAACTGTGTCTTTGAATAAGCAGTCTCTGATTGGAACGTGTCGGTATCTCAAGTAATTAGGTTGATACTGAGTCTTCAAGTAAAGCCCAGTATTGTGGAAGACTCATTTTCGAGATGGTTGGGTCCGTTATTGAAAATGAGAAGAGGGTGGCGAAGGAAATAACTCGCTTTCCTGTGGGGGAACCGGCAAGTCTCCTCGCTCGTATTCACTCCCTGCGGGGTCTTGCCTAGTACCTTCTCCCACGGGAGTCTCGTCATTTCCTTCGCCACCCATCGTGTGAAAATGAACGGCCCCATCCTGGTCTCCGAATCTGTCTCTTCCTCTGATACTAAACACGTGATTCGAATGAGTCCTGTTCAATATCTCAAGAAACTTTAAGAAATAGCTTAATTTAATAGTGTCCAAATATAGGAGGCACTTCATTGGCCAAGGAATGTCATCCGCCGCCCATGGAAGTGAGCAAATATTGAATTGCAAATTTCTGTGCTGATGCATATGGCTAAGTCATTTCCCGGTTCTTCACGCTTAACCAAACGCAATGGAATTGCTGAGATCTTTAGTAATGCTCCTGCATACTAACATTAGATTCTTTTTTTCCATGAAGGGGTTTCGAGATTCTCTTATGGTCAAGGGGCGGAGGGAAACGGCGAGACTCCTGTGGGAATTGCGGGACAGGTGAGACCCCGGAGAGCTTTGCTCGTGGAGGCTCAGCGCCCGCCCCACGGAAAGCGAGCCTTTTCCCGCAGCCCTAAACTCTCCTTGTAGTCTCGAAACTTATTTTTCTATATATGGGATGTTTAGTGTAATAATGAGCATGCCAAATCCATAAAAAAATCAGCGCTAAAACATCGAAATGTTTTGATTAGCGCTGACTCCATGGCACTCCATAAGGAATTACCGAAAATTTATTCATTTTTATTCGCATAGCTGACTTCACCACATTGTTTGATTATTTCCGTTTGCTGTTATGCTTACGGAAAGGGGAAAGAATTTTTCCACTCCGAGTTTTCTTCACGCCAGTTGAAACAGGCTTAGCTTCCTTAGCCTCGGAGCTATTCTGATAATCCTTCTCAAACATCTCACGGGCTTTGGAATAGAGCAGAGTCATTGTGGTGTACCTCCTTTCATTTGAAGTATACTTATCATTTTCCCGCTATGTTTTTACGTAAAACATAGCGATTGAAAGAAAACGAGAGATAAACGGCTAAATTTCTTGCTTCATCACCATTAGCCATCCTTTTTTCCCCATTTTCTTCTCCCCATCATGAAGGAATCCGGTTTTTTTGTAAAGAGATTGAGCAGAAATATTTTTTTCATTTACTGCCAATACTATCCAGTCAATTTCAGGAAAGTTTTCCCTCACATAATCTGGTAATTTATACAAGGATTCTTTAGCTACCCCTTTACCTTGCCGAGAATAGTCAATCATATAAGCGATCAGCAGGATCGCGTTAGTTCTTGCCGTATATTCCTGGACTCTAGGACCTGTTTGCAGGACAAACATTCCTGCTGGCTCGTCCCCAGACATGATCACCACTGGAGTTCGGGTAAAATCTTTCTTTGCTTTTTCAACAGAATCGCTGGCCATCGCCGTATAATACAATTGCTCTTCTGGTAAGTAAAATTGTGTAAGGGCAGCATCATCCGTAGGTTCATAAGGTTTCAACCATACTGACATGTTATTTTCCTTTCTCTTCCTGAATTCAATTGCGAGCAGAATGCTAGAAACAAACGCTAATCCTTCTTATAATATATAGTTAAGCATATGAAGAGGAGGAACGGATTCATGTTAAAAGTCGCTGCTCTTGTCGGAAGCATTCGTAAAGATTCTTATAATATGAAATTAACTCAATTTATTAAAGATCGTTATAAAGATCAATTTGACCTGAAAGTAGTCCCTATTCGTGACCTTGCCCACTATGATCAAGATATCGAACACGAAGCCCCACCTTCAGTCCAGAACTTTAAAGCCCAATTGTCTGACGCGGACGCATTTCTAGTTGTAACTCCTGAATTTAATCATTCTATTCCAGGCGTTTTGAAAAATGCGCTTGACTGGCTGTCACGTGGAGATCGGGAAATGGCTGGCAAACCCGCCTTTATCGCCGGTGCTACAATGGGGGTGCTCGGAACTGTTCGTGCGCAAATGCATTTAAGACAAATTTTGAACTCGCCAGGAATGAACTCCAATGTACTGCCAGGAAATGAAATTCTCGTTGGAACCATTCAAGATAAAGTCGATGAAACTGGAAAAATCACTGATCAAAAGACTATTGAATTTATTGATCAAGTGGTCGATAAATTTATTGTATTTGCTGAGACTCAGCGCGAGAAAGTTAATCAATAGAGATATTAACCTCCTGAATCGAATAGAATCAGGAGGTTTTTTGTATCCCGCTTCGTTGACAAGAATTAGTCTCTTTTTGAAACAGGACGCCCTTCCATTAATAAATCTACTAAATGGAGAGCTTCCACTGATTCATTAAGCTCCTCACGCTCTATCCCCATTTTCATTTGCAGTAAACACCCAGGATTAGTCGTAACAATGGCTTCCGGCTTCGTTTGTTTCACATCTTCCATTTTCACATCCAGAATCTCCATTGAGTCTTCATAATTTAAGATATTATAAATCCCCGCTGATCCACAGCAGAAATCTGGTCGGGAAAGCTCTTTCATGTGCAGACCTGGAAGGCTTTCCAGCAGAATTCTTGGCGATTCTGTGACTCTCTGTACATTCGACATATGGCAGGAAGGTTGATAAGTCACTTTACGATTGACTGAGGTGGTAAACTCGATGCCGTCCAGCTCGACTAGGACCTCGGAAATATCGCGAACTTTGGACACAAATTCCTCAGCTCTTTCATGCCATTCAGTTCCTGGTTCGAATAAATGAACATACTCGACCATTTTCGCTCCGCATCCTCCTGCATTGTTTACAATGTAATCCGCTTCCTCTACTTCGAATGCTTCAATATTCCGTTTAGCTAAATCCTTCGCAGCTTCTGCTTTTCCTGAATGGGCATGCAGCGCACCGCAGCACGTCTGATTTTTGGGAAGTACGACTTCAGCACCTGACAAACGAAGAAGTTCGACCGTTCTTTCATTTGTTTTGAAGAACATACTATCCATCACACATCCAGTAAAGAACGCAACCTTAGTTGTCAATTTATAATCCGGCAATACATGACGTTTCCTGGTTAACCGTTCCATTGGGTTGGGGAGATCCGGCAATACCTTTTCAAACTGCCCCAAATGTAAAGGAGCGGCACCAGTAACTTTCGTTTTTTGAGCCATCCATTGGAGACCAGATCTTTGATACAGCCATGAAGCATTGCCAAGGGTATTCATCCAATTGGAAGATGGAAAGAAGGAATTAAATATAAAATCTTCCATTTCCTGTTGCGACTTCGGCTTTATTTCATTGTCCTCAATAACTTCCTTCGCTCCCTCAAGAATGGCACCATACTGGACATTAGTTGGACAAACGGTCGTACAAGCCATGCACCCTAAGCATTTTTCGATGGGCGTTTTTAAATCTTCCACCGATGCCTTCTCTTCTGCTACCATTTTGACTAAATTAATTCGTCCCCGTGGGGAGTGGGTCTCCCTTTCCATCGTTTCATATGTAGGGCAGACTGGCAGACAATATCCGCACTGCACACAGTCAAAAGTTTTTTCGTATTGGATCTTATCTTGTAAAGCCTGAAGATTACTCATTGCGCAGCACCAGCTTCTGCCCTTTTTCCGGAAAAATTTTACCTGGATTCATAATTCCATTCGGATCCCAGCTGTCTTTAATTCTTTTCATCATATCGATCCCTACAGAACCAAGCTCTGATTCCATAAAGGGAGCCTTCATCGTACCAATTCCGTGCTCACCAGAAAGCGTACCTCCAAGCTCTATCGCGGCTTCAAAAATTTCCCCGACTGCTTGTTCCACTCGTCTCATTTCCTCCTGGTCCCTTTTATCACATAATACATTGGGATGGAGATTTCCATCGCCTGCATGACCGAATACCACTACTTCCACTTCGTATTTTTCTTTAATCTCCTGGAGTCTATCTATTAAATCCGGGATCTTACTACGAGGAACGGTGGCATCTTCAGAAACTTTAGTCGGTTTAATTTTGGCGATCGCAGGGGACACTTGTTTTCTGGACTGCCAGATGCGAGCAGCTTCCTCTTCCGTTTGGGGAATCACAGTTTCCGTTGCCCCAATTCGTTTCATAATCTTCAAGACTAGTTCTCTTTCCACTTTCAGCGCCTCCGGATGCCCATCAAGTTCAATAATCACCAACGCTTTAGCATGAACAGGCAGTCCCGCTGATTTAAAGTCCTCTACCGCTTGTATACATGCTTGATCCATAAATTCCATTTTTGAAGGGAGTATACCTGATGTCAGTGTTTTTGATATCGCTTCTCCCGCTTTCCGGACATTATCGAATACGGCAAGAATGGTCTGTACGGCAGGCGGTTTGGGAACAAGTTTCAGCGTAGCTTCTGTAATTACGCCTAGCACCCCTTCCGAACCAACAATCAGCTTTGTTAAATCAAAGCCGGTTACATTCTTAATCGTCTGCCCTCCTGTACGCATGATTTCCCCTTCTGGAGTAATCACTTCCAGTCCTAATACAAAGTCTTTAGTTACTCCATATTTTAACCCTCTTGGCCCGCCGGAGTTCTCAGCAAGATTACCTCCTATGGTTGCCACGTGGGCACTGCTCGGATCTGGCGCATACATAAGCCCGTGTTCTTCAGCGGCTTGATTAATATTGGCTGTAAGCGCGCTTGGAGATACGACAACGGTTAAGTCGTCCGGATGCACATCAATCATTGATGGCCATTGTGAAAGATCAAGCACCATCCCGCCTTTAACAGGCAGCGGACCTCCACTTAAACACGTACCTTGCCCTCTTGGATAGACAGGTACACGAAATTGATTCGCTATTTTAAGTATGTAAACCACTTGTTGTTTATTTTTAGCTTGAACGACGGCATCAGGCAAATACTCGCCAAAAGAAGCATCAAAGCTGTAACTGTATCGATCTGCGAGTTCTGTCATCACTTGGCTGTCTGGTAGATATTCTTTCAGTTCATTTATCCAGTTCTCCATGCTCATCCTCCGTTTCTTAAAGAGTACTTCCTATTCTTTACCCTTATCCTTCCTCTCTTTAACTCCTACTCTGCCAAACTATTGTAAGCGTTTTACTATTCCATTATAATTAACTTACTATTCTGAAATTAAAAGGCGGTCATGAGATGCTACATGAGGAAACGATAGGGACGACAAGAACAGGTCCATATTCTGAAGAGGATATAGGCAGTACCCATCTGCATCACCAATACCGGGTAGACTTAAGAATTCCGACTTTAAAAGAGTACAGCCAATTTATTACCCTTAACACGGTCAGGGACTGGTCGCAGCTTTCTTGGACAAAAATTGGAAAGCCTTATCAAGTGGAAGCTTCCGCAAAAGAACGTTCCGAATGGGAGAACGAGCATCACAGGGATATGGACCCCCATACGTCATGGACCTACTTTAACAAAGCTTTTCATGAATGGTTTGTTAAGGATGTCCCTAAAGAGATGACGCAGTCAAAGAAACAGTTTCTTAACAACCTGCGTTCCTTCAGCCCTCCTGAAGTGAAGCATGCAATCGGAGATTTAATCCGCATTCATCTTTGGAATTACGTTCATCGAATTCAGGACGGGATCTGGGACCCCAGGGGAAAGAGAGCACTCTTTGAAGGTCTCCATTTGAACAAGCCTCGTGTGTTGTTTCTAGGCGCAGCAGAAGGATATGAAGCCATGCAGTTCGGCGCCATGTATCCAGGCGCAGAAATTATAATGGTGGATTATGATGAATATTGCAAATCCACACGATTTGCTGAATTCCCGGACAGGTACCCATTTCTTGGAGAAAACCCACAGACCGGCCAAACGAAAGTGGTGTATAAGAATGATTTAAATATTGAATATCAAATTGCCGATATTCGTGATTTAGATTATGGAGCTGAATTTGATGTTGTCATGTCCGTGGGATTACTGGAGCATTTTCCTGATGAACACAAATATGAAGTTTGTGATTGGCACCGGAAGTTCTTAAAACCTGGAGGGTACGCGATCTTAACCACTCCGCGAAACCAACTGCGCTCTCGGCTGTATTACCGGGTCATGGCAGATGTAATGAATCACACGTATCGTGAATTAATGACCGTGGAACAAATGGGGCTTTATTTATATGAGAGCGGCTTTGATATTAAGAGGCATGGCTATATAAAAGTCCATAACGGCATAATCTGCCAGCCGCGTTAAAGACCTCACTCCGCCGGAATTGAGTTAAGGGAAATCGGTAAATAGAAATTGAAGCAGGGACAGAAGTCTTTTAGCCATTATTAAACCCGAACAATGAAGAAGTAACACTTTCATTGTTCGGGTTTTTTGCCCAGCATGATGTAGGATTTATTCACATTTACACAGGACATCTATTACGTTTCCCAAAATTATTCATCAGGGAAAAATAGAAACCATTCCAGCGTAGGAAATACACGGAGACTTTCTGCGGGAGGAAGGCATAGGTTTGACCCCGAAGTGCGCAGCACGAGGAGGCAAGCCAGCCGCCCGTGAAAAGCGGAGTGTATTTCCGGAGCGGTCTTTCTAAATAAGACCCTTTCTGGTACCTTCCTTCTCTTTAATCGTTACTTAATTGATCACAATAAATACGAATCGCTTCTTGATAAAATTCTGCCAGCCCCTCCTGCTTTTTATTAATATTCTTCTGAAATCGGGGGTCATTGACGTACATATCCCCCAGCCCACGAAAAATTTCCGGTGTACATTGATAAAAATAATCACTAATATGCTGCCTTTTATCGCCGATTAATTTCTGAATGGAAGGATCTCCTGCTCCCAGGTCCATCTTTTCAATAATTCCTTGTTCGATCTCTTCGTTTTCTTGATGGATTTTTTTCCAATCTTCCTCCGTATAGGAAGCGGTTTTTCTTTGAGATTCTTTATAGGAGTCTGTCTGCCCCCAACGTTCTTGCACTTCCTTAGCATATTTCTTCTGGTGTTCCTCTAACTTACTTCGATCAAAGGGTTCAAACCTATCCCGATTAGACATATATGTTCCTCCTGACATAGAATCGAGCGTCTGGTCAACGGAACGAATAATCCGCTCCAGCCGTTCTTTTTTCTCAAGCAAAACATGTTTGTGCTGAACAAGTGCTTTCTTATGATCAAAACCCTCATCTTCAAGGATTTCTTGAATTTCCCGCAAAGGAAACTGCAGTTCACGAAAGAACAAAATCTGCTGCAATCGAAGAAGATCGTCTTCGGAATACAAACGGTATCCTTTCTCATTTATCTTCGCGGGGGATAAAAGTCCAATCTGATCATAATAGTGAAGCGTGCGCACACTCACTCCTGCAAGCTTTGCCAGCTGTTTTACTTTAAGCATGGTGACCACCTCAATGCTAATATAATCTATACCGTAACGTTAGGGTCAAGGCGAAAAATAGAGTTTTATCACAAAATTTATAGAAATTTCACAATTATTGCTCATTATGCAAAATAATGGCTTGTTTTTGCCAATTAGTGTAATATAATTAAATTATATTAAGGAAAGGTTGAGAGGCTGCATGGGAGTTCATAACGTAATTGAACCTAGTCAATTAAATCGCGTTCACATGGATCGGGATTCTTCCATCTATGAAATCTATCATAACCACCTTAAACATAAATCAAAACACCAGGCAGCTGAATCTACTATGATTTACTGTCTTACCCATAGAAGTATGATTATCGAAGACCAGCTGGCTAGTTTAGAGTTTCTATATATGAATGACTATTTCACAGAATTGGAGCAGCTCTTGCACACCAGTCATTATAGTAAAGAAGTCCTTATGATGTATCGTGTTCTTTATAACCGAAAGAAAACACCTCTTAAGGAGAAGGACCTCAAATGGCTGATCCCTTTAAAGTTCAACCATCCTTCATTAAAATGTCTTCACTTATTCTTAATCGTTTATGCCTATTTTGACACCAAGCAGTATACTGGACTCGACAAGTACGTCGATGACATTTATTCTGCGCTCGTACAAATTAACGAACCACTCTTCCACTATTACATGAAACTCCGGTTTGAAGAACTGCTCTTTCAGCATTATTGGAAGACTAACAACGTTTTATTGGCGAAAAAGCATGCGTACCGTTATATTAATTCGGGTCTGACCCCAAGAAAACTCAGCAGGATGTACCATAATCTTGCGCTTTGCGATACATTTCAAGATTATGATTCTGCGATTTATAATGCTCAGTCGGCTCTGGGAATTGCCGTTAACTATAACTTAGATCATTCCAGGACAGCCCTTACGAACCACACGATTCCCTTTATTTCTGCTATTCATAAGAAAACAAAAGGAATATTAACTCCGGATCCGATTGAAACCGCTCATCTAGCTATTGCCAATCATAAGAATAAAAAAGCCGTGGATATTTTGAGCAAAGTACACAACCCGACTCCATTTCAAGAAACATATTTAGGTGCGGCAACGGAAGACCCGCTTAAATTAAATAAGGCAAAGAACAGATTTATTAATGACTATGGGGATTTATTTTTTGCTCAGCTTCCAGAACACTATCTTAAAGAATTAATAACCATTGTGTAAGCCGAACTTTTCTTTAAAAGCTTGAGAAATTCCCTCAGGCTTTTTTGTTTTCCATTTATTTCACTATCTGTTATACAAGACCTATCTCCTTAGAGCTTTAATTACGCCCTGGAAATTCGGCATCAAACAAAAGGAAACTTACTAAATTAAAAAGGATTTTCACCCTATTTGAAGAATGTAAGTAGCTAGAATAAATTTTTTTAAATGAGGTTGTTTGATATGAATATATATTGTCAAAGCGCATTTCATCAATTAGAAGTTGTTATTGCTTCCATCTCAGAAATTGTCGGCCAGCTTGATGAAGAAGATCTTAATTATCGGCCTACACCCAATAAGCATTCTGTAGGAGAATTGCTCGAACATCTTGCTGCGATCCCTGCAGCTGATGGCCATATTCTAGAAGAAGCTTCAGAGGAGGAAATGAATAATTTCTATCAATCGCTCTCTTTCCAAACTACGGACGAGATTCTTGGAGCAATGTTTCAACACTTCTCCCACTTGAAAGCTCAATTTGAGAACTATACAGAGGAACATTTGCACACTGAAACTACATCATGGTGGGGGGTTACCTATACCCGGTTTGAATGGCTTCTGGAAATCATCGCGCACATGTATCACCATCGTGGACAGCTCCACAGTATGCTGGTTCACACTTACAAAAAAGATCCAGGAGTACTATTGTTTGAATAGGCGCAAAAATTTTAATCATAGAGCTTTCCAATAACAAGAACCCGGACTATTGATTTCCAATGGTCCGGGTTCTCTGTTGAATAATTTTCTTTTATCTCATGTTATGCAGGCTTAGTCATTTGCTAAATATTGAATCGGCAGCTCTTCTTCCTTCACTCCGTCCCCGGCTTTACTCACATAATAAGCACTAGCTTCAGACCGGGAAGAAATGACATGCCTTAATTCTTTATCAACGTAATGGAGAGCTGCTCCATCATCAAGACCATATCCAGCCAACATATTCTCCTCTTGAATGGCTTGTTCAAAAGCAGGTCTGCGCTTTACTTCCCCATTATAATGAGGACAGCAGCTCCCTGACAGAATCCCCAGGCACTCAATGGGTTCAGGAGTATCTCCATAAGAATCTGTCAGCCCCTGGTCAAACCAGCAGATGGCTCCAGCACTCAAACCAGCAAGCACAATGCCACTCTCCCATGCTTCTACTAGAATCTGGTCAAGCCCCCATTCCTTCCATAGGGCAAGCAAATTCTTCGTACTTCCTCCGCCCACATAAATAATGTCCTGCTGCATTACGAATGAACGTATATCTCGTCCGGGGGGCTTAAACAAAGCTAAGTGAGTCGGTTCACAATCAAATTGTTTAAATGAGTCGTAAAATTTTTTCAATATAGGTTTCTGCATCGCCGCTAGCCGTGGGAATAAAGCATACTCTCGGATGATCTGAGTGAACCTGCCGCAGGACGTATTGATCCAGGAGAGGATTTTCCGGCTCCATAGAGAAGCCGCCTCCCCCCATAGCAATCACTTGCTTCATCGTTTCTACTCTCCTTAAACTATGCTGGTTTCTTGTATTAATATTTTATGAATAACTGAAGGCTTTGTAATTCCTGCAGTGAGACCATTAACCATTCGTTCTTCCCAGGGACGTCTGAATATCTTCTTTATAGGCATAAGAGAATAATAAGGAGACCAATATGCCTCCGCCAATTAAATTCCCAATACTTGCAGGTACTAAATTAAAGAAAATATATTCGTACCATTGATACTTATCTGTAGATAATATCCCCATGCTGAAATAACCCATATTCGCTGCACTGTGCTGGAAGTTGCCAGCCACGAACAAGATGACCGGCAGCATAGTACCGAGAAACTTTCCTGTAATATCTCTGGCAGCGGTTGTAAGAAAAGCCGCCATACCAATCAGCCAGTTTGCCAGAATACCGGAAATTAATATTTCAAACCAGCCTAACACACCGTCTTCCATAAATTTCATTTTGTGATCCAGATACATGGATAATTCATTATAGAACGATGGTGAAAGTGAGGCGGATAATTGTATAAGAATTCCCACCAAAAAGGCTCCAAGAATGTTCCCTACATAAGCTGAAGCCCAGAATTTATAGATTGTCCGCTTCATTAATCCTCCTTTATTAAATAAATAAGAAGGCAGCAGTACATTAATTTCCGTAAATAATACGGACCCTGAAATAAACACCATTGCATATCCTGAAGCAAAGCCAATTCCTGAAAGCAGGTGATAAAGCCCTTTAGATTCAATTCCTACAGCTAACAGGATGGAAAACACGGCGCCAAACGTCATAAAAGACCCCGCCGTCAACGCTAAAAGAAATTGCGCTCGAAACCGCTTATTTAAGTGGTCTCTTCCCTTTTCGCCAAATTCATCCACAATTTGTGATGGAATATAAAACTGGCGGCCAGGCTGATCTACTTGCCCATTTATCGTGGTATCTGTTTCTTTATTCTCTTTGTTTTCTTTATCTTGCATATTTTCTTCTTCCCTTGCCATACCTATCCCTCCAATGATTTTGCTATTCCCGGTATCCAAGGTATATAATCCCAATTTAGCGTGTTGGAATAACATTTCGTGAAATGTAGCACATTATAGGTAACGACGAACGATAAAGGAGCATAATTATGGCAAAACGAGAACAAGTTTGTTTAGCTTGCGACGGAAGAGGCCTTTTATCAGATGATGAAGAATGGAGCTATACTTGTAAGATTTGTAATGGTGAAGGGATCATGCCACAGAACGGAATCCCTGCCAACCGTCAGCTTGCTGATGTTGATGAAATGAACCGAATATTGGATTAAGGAAAAGAGATTGGGAAAGAGGTTTTTTAGCGATTATTAAATCCGATCGATGATGGAAGAATGTCGATAATATTCCATCATCGATCGGATTTTTTGTTTGTCTTATCAATAATTCCAGCGTAGGAAATACACGGAGACTTCTGCGGGAGGAAGGCACACCAGCCGCCCGCGAAAAGCTGAGTGTATTTCCGGAGCGGCTATTCAGGGTAAACTTCTGCCCTTCCCTCAATTGTCCGTTTTTTGGTGGAGGCATTTCTATATACCCCTGCCTCTTTTACATATCCTCTTAGTTAATACTAAGTGGAAGAAACCTGGTTAAGATTCTTCTCCCTCATAATAGCGAGGAGAAGATCTGCGAAATAAACATCCCATTGGGTCCCTTTCCCTTCTTCAATAATCCTCATTGCTTGTTCAATAGACATTCCTTTTCTGTAAGGGCGGTCACTAGTCATAGCATCAAAAGCGTCTGCTACTGCCATTAACCTTCCAAACAACGGAATTTCTGTTCCTGTCAGCCCATCAGGATATCCTTTCCCATCTAAACGTTCGTGATGAGAGCGAACTCCCGGGATTACGGGAAGAAGTTCGCTAGGGAGCTGAACCTGATGCAGTATATCTGCCCCAATCACAGGATGCTGCTTAATTTGTTCAAACTCCTCTTCAGTCAGAGATTCCTCTTTTAATAAGACATGATCTCGAACTCCAATTTTACCTATATCATGGAGAAGTGCGGATTTCCTTAGCAGGTCTATGTCCTCCAGGGAGAAATTTGCTCTGCTTGCGATTTGCACACAATAGTCAGCTACTCGAGCCGAATGCCCCGCTGTATATGGGTCCCTTGCATCGAGGGTAGCTGCAAACACAGTAAAGAAGCTCTCCAGCAGCTGTTCATTCCGCTCATCTCTTTCTTTTATACTAGAAACCATGTGGTTGAACCCTGTAACTAGTTTGGAAAATTCGTCTGAATAAATGTTATTCATATATTCCAATTCGCCGCTCCGCACCTCTTCAAACCTTTGCCGTAAGGAGTTCATAGGCTGCTCAATACTTCTATAGAGAAGAACCGCTATAACTAGCGCCATAAATAAGATGACGACGATGACCAATACGGACCAGCTCCAATAACTTTCCAAGCCCGAACCGCCCTCCTGACTAAGTCGAATCTGGGAAGCTAAAATAAACAGAAGTACAGGAAAGACCGCCGTGAAAAGGGAGCTGATAAGCATTTTCCTTTTAATACTTAAATATATTCTTCCCTCCAGCTTTAAAGCTGGATAGCCAAGCTCCTTTGTTCTGGCAGAAAAGGAATGAAGCAACAGCTGCACACTTTGGTACGTTAGAAAAAATTCGATTAAGGAATGAAGAACTGCGATAAGAAATGCACCACTCCACGCGAGCGCTATGTAATAGTACGGAAGGTGAATCCAGTCCAGATATATGCCGGTAAGAGACAGAAGCGAGGATGGTATAGCTAAACCAAATAAGTGCGGGCCCATGATACGCTTTACCGTTAACAGCGGAAATTGATGAGCTGCCAAATAGCCTTGCTTGACCGCGTGCATGGACGGTCGTTCACTGCGAAACACTTCTTTAATTGGTTTTACATGAGACCGATATATGATAAATTCTCCGGTCAGCATGATCACGACTGAGATGACCATGACTTTAACTAGATAATGAACTTCGGAATCAGATAATGACAGGGTGTGAAAAATAAATACACTGCCCACTCCAAAGACCGCGAGCAGTGATCCAATCATATAATTGAATAAAATACGACGTTGAAAGGCAGTAAACGGACCCATTAGATGCTCCTTTTTCTAATTCTATAGTTCTAGATGTAGGACTATTATATCAAAAACAGAGAGCCTCTTGTTACATTTTAGTCCACGGAAAAAGTAAAATCGAGCGGGGAATGAAAATAAAAAAGCCCGAACCAATGGTCATCCACGGTTCGGGTTTTGTAATAAAATTATTCATTAAGAATTAATAATTTTCCACTGAGCTTTCTTCTGTATTAGGTTTATTCTTAGACTTCCTTACGAGCGCCGTAATGCCGGCAATTAAATAGGCAATGCCCCCAAATATACCAAAGGCAATTGTACCGAGGGTGGTAACTACGCCGGTTACGATTAAAATAATCCCAGCAGCTTTCGGTTTTTTGTTTCCTTTAAGAAAGACAATCGCTACGATTCCAAGAATGATGGCAATGGCCGAGAATATGACGATAACTAAAGATCCCGTGCTGATGGCATCAATGATTTTATCGACTGAAACGCTGTTTCCCTGAGCATTGGGATTCGAATTCATCGCATCCTGCATCTGTTGTTTAAACTGCGCTTTCGTATCCTCCTGCATTGTCAAAACTCGAAAGCTGAAAAAGAACACAAGACCATAAATAACTAATCCGATAACCGAAAAGATAATTTCTGCTACTCTACTCATTTAAACTCCTCCTTTTTATTAAGCACTAGCTACATCACGCTTTGTAAAGAAAAACCATGCTAATCCAATAAATAACACAAAGTACACCGCTAACACACTCACAGAAAATGGTAAAGTCAACCCTTCAATGATAGGGCTTCCCTCAAAGAATACCGTTAAATCCGTATTGGCAAATAAAATATATTTGGCCCATTCTTTGCTGGCGACAAAAACCACTAATGTACTTCCTGACATCATTAGAAAAATCGCAACTCCAATGGATAGTGAACTATTTCTAAATACAGCAGAAATCATAAACGCAAAACTGGCCATCATGAGAAGATTTACTGAATTTAATAAATAAATCGAAATCGTATGCTGGAAGATCGGCGATTCGATAAACTCGCCCGAATGCTGGTACAAATAGGTTTGAGAAAAGCCGTCGATGCCAAACAACATGGCTCCGATGATAAATGAAAAAATATAAAGAAATACGAGCATCGTCAGGGCAAATACCAGGACAGATACGTACTTTGAGAATAGTATTTTAGCCCGGGAAATCGGCCGGATGAGTAACAGCTTTATGGTTCCCCATTTAAACTCATTGGCAATAATTCCCGCCGCTACAATAATGGTAAACAAACTGATGAGTGATATGTTAGTCTTGTTTGCATTAACAAAACTCCACGCATCATATTCTTTCGGTTTGATATTATGCTCAATCCGGTAATTGTTCTCGTCTATTTTGGAAGTGGACTGAGGATTATCCTGCACTTGTTTAGGTGCATCTTTCATCCCTTCCTTTATCTGATCATTTTCCGCCTGCAATTCCTGCTTCCAGTCATCTCCTGTTGGAGCACCTTGATCGGTGATTGAATCATTCACTTTCAAAAATACGCCAAATACAATAATCACCAGAGCCAAAACCCCGAACATAATCCATGTGGAGATTTGAGAATACATCTTCATTTGTTCATTACGTATCAGCTGGATAAAATTACTCAATAGATCCCTCTCCAATCAAATCCAGAAATTTATCTTCTAATGTGGCACGATTGACGTTCACTGCAAATACTTCTACTTGCCTCTCTACAAGCTTGTTAATCAGCAGCGGAACTTCCTCATGCTTCACTGTAAACACTAACGAGTCGTTTTCACGAACTGGCGCCTGTTTGGTGAGCTCTTCGACTACTTCCATAGCTGTTTCAACAGGAGTCGCATCAAGACGGACTTCCTTCTGGTCAGACTGCTGCAAAGCATCATTTACCGTCTGGATCGAAATAATTTCTCCATTTTTTATAATACCGATTCGATCACACATCATTTCCATCTCAGATAGGATGTGACTGGACACAATGACGGCCACTCCTTCTTCAGCCGCTAATTTTCTAATATAGGCTCTAATTTCACGGATACCTGATGGATCAAGACCGTTCGTCGGTTCATCAAGAATTAAAATAGAAGGATTATGTAAAAGTGCCTGGGCGATTCCTAAACGCTGTCTCATACCCAGAGAGTACTTCCCTACTTTATCCTTCAGACGTTTCTCTAAGCCCACGAGCTTAACCACTTCCATAATTCTATCCTGCGTTACTCCTGGAACCATTCTTGAATAATGAATAAGGTTTTTCCACCCGCTCATGAATGGATACATTTCTGGATTTTCAACGATTCCGCCTACGTGCTGGATGGCCTGTTTAAAATCCTTCTTGATACTTTTCCCATGAATCAGGACATCTCCCTCTGTCAACTCCATGAGACCCACCATCATCCGGATCGTTGTCGTCTTACCCGCACCATTCGGTCCGAGGAAGCCAAAGACCTCTCCACTATGTATCGAGAAATCCAACCCTTTAATAATCGGCTTATTTTTAATGGTTTTTTTAACATTTTTAAGCTCCATTACCGCTTCTTTCATAAAACTTTCCCTCCCTGTTCATTTCGCCACACCTATACTACGATAAACTGTGAAACACGTTTCATTATTTTTGATATTTATACAAATTTCCTTAAAAAGGGAGTCTCCATTAAGAAGACTCCCTCCTTATTAATCCCAACTTTTCAATATCGCCCAAAGCTTTTTCAATTTTTGTTCCACATATTTATTGTCTCCCTCTCTTTGCTTCTGCCACTCGTTATAACTTGCTGCTCCAATAAGAATGAATCCAGCGATCAGAAGATATGACCACCACGGCAGATTCCCCCAGTAAGGACGAGTCTGGTACATCACATTAAATATAAGCACACCCATTCCCACGAAAAAGTAAGACTTCATGCGAAGTTGCATCCCAGCAACCATGGATACAAGGGACAGCCCGCCAATGATCCACGCATCCCAAATGGTATGGCTCTGAATGGCATCGGCCACTAAATAACCAGCCACACCTAGTAACAATGCTAATTGGATGTGGTTAAGCAAGCTTTTATATGCGCTCCACGTTTTCCTCCGAAGCAAAGCCATCACTCCAAGCAGAGGAAGAACTTGAAGCTCTGCTTCCAGAATATCAGGAATGAACGGTTCGTAATCCAAAATGACCATCAGATAGCTAATATAGAAGCTAAGAATAGACAAGGTTTGAAAAACTCGATCCATTAGAACCAAACCCCAACGCTTCGCATTAACAAGGAACCAAACAGCAGCAAGCAGCACTGGCACTATTTTCAGCCAAATCGAATCATCAAAGTGAAGGACGGCAGCAGTTTGAAATGGATACAATAAGGCGGACCAGCTGTACACATCGGCGTTGAACTTTTTCTCTTTCCAATGAATAAGCCTATGATATAACCACCTGCCCGCGGCAAGAAGACTGGCAAACGTAAGAACAAGCAGACCTATCAACAGCGGCCGGCCCATCTCCCCACTCAGCCTCAGCCACATTGCTGCATAAATGCACAAGGGAACAAACGGAACAAGGCTCCATTTTTTATAATGAAGAAAAAATAAGATAAGCAGAAGGTAGCTCGTAATAGGAATAACTTCTAAAGAAGTGAGGTTCTCTTGATGACTAACGACCTCCGCTAATCCTATTGTAGAAAAGGGAATGAGGTACCATTCCACTCTTACTTTCCACTCCTTAGGCAACCATAACCAACCCAGAGAAAACAGAGCACTTGCAGCGAGCCACACATACGCATTCGAGACAGATAGGAGCAGGTTATAGTGCGATTTAAGGAACCAAAGGAGAAAAAAAACCACAGTCATTCCTGCATAAAGCAGCAATTTCCGCTGCCACTCTGTACGTTTAATGACCGATCCCCAAATATAGAGAGCGATCGGAACAAGCAAAATCAACGGATGAACAGCTTCATTCCATAACTGAGTCAAGTATACGATCCCAACCATCAAAGTAGAAATCACCTGGGCTAACCAAAAGAAATAGATCTCCAGCTGCGGCCAAATTCTCCTCCCCAGTTCTCTTATTGTGAGTAAAAATACTGGAGCAACCATCATATAATAAGTCGTTCCTTGAAAGGAAAGGATCGAAAGCGGCATCAGTAAAGACGAATAAAAAGCCAGACTTACAAGCGCTACCAGGGACCATAATCCAGAGATCCGTGAGTATTGGACAAGCCAAAACAGTACGCCCACCCCGATGAATAGAACGAGAGGTTTCATCAGCATAGGATCAATATACGGATCAATAATTAATTGCAGTAAAGATAAAATATAAGCACACTGGCCAAGATAAAAGCTGGAAAGGGATAATCGTGTTTCCTTGATTTTTTTCCATCCTAGATGAATGAAGAGAAGGACCAGGCCGGTAATTGCAAGATGGATAGACAGGCCAAGCTCTTCTTTATACACTTCGAAAAACTCGAAAAACCATGGATATAAACACATGGATGCAAGCAGCAAACTGAGCGGCTGGATCCATTGAGCAGAAGTAACTCCTTCAAAGCTGCGGCATTTCTTATAACCCGCATAAGCCAAACCACTGATTATGAAGAGCATAAAACCGTTCTCAGCATAGTCTAAATGCTGATGGTTATTGAGCATACATACAATAATCACTGTAATAGCTGTTACCATACTGCTTAGTCGGAAAGGCATCAGCCATTTGTTTGTTCCCCATAACACAGCGACTAAGAAAAGAATCGCTGCCGATGTAAAAAGGAACCATTCTATGGTCGAAAGACCCGTTACTACCCACAGCTGCCACATAGAAATAATGAGAAACACCGGTGTTAAGTATTGAAAGATCAGCTGTTTTGCTAAGTGGCTCAGAACAAAATAATTCAACGTGATTACAAGGTAAGCGAAGAGCAGAAGTAAAGATTCTTCTTGCTGCCGAATGAGAATCCCCTGCCAGCTTACATAGATAAATGCACACATAGAAATAAAAGCACTGGTATACTGAAACGTTTTCTGTATAAACGTATGATTCTTAGCGGCAAAGGCGAAGCCCATATAAACCATGGCAGCCGCACTATAAATGAGTAAATCAATGTCTTGCAAAGAAGAATGTTCCACTAATTGATAAATTCCATAGGCAAATAGCCCGCTGAAGACAAACTGATACTCCTTCGTTTTATAAACAAAGACCATGGCCATATACAAGACTGAAGTAAGGATGAGATTAAAACTGTAAAACAGTTCATCATCGTAAACAAACAGCAAGAGCAGAGTAGAAATTATCAAATTCAGCTGTGCATACAAAGGAACTTCTTTCATAAACAATGCTAACCTCTTACTGGAACGATATCGGAAGTATAAGAGAAGCAGCGCACCATTGAATATCATAAGCCAAAAGTAAAACGCATCAGCATGAACCTTCATTGCCCCCAGCCCAAAACCAGCGGATAAGGATAAGAATAAGAATGAAATCCAGACAAACAGCCTAGAATGGTGACGGTAAGCGTTTCTAACGTAGAGTGGAAGCGGCAAAAGCACCCCTATTAAACCAAGCAGAAAACGACCCTCTCCATCCATAGATAAATAGTTTCCTAATAATTCAAAATATCCAATCGCCACTATGACAATAGGAACAAGCAGACTTCCAAGAGTGAGAAAAGCAAATGCCGTCTGTTTAATCTTCAGAAACTTCTCAGAGATATAACTAAGGGCGAAGAAAAATAATGAAACAAAGGAAATAGCAAATACTTTAAGTCCAGGACCCATCTGGTTCCACTGGCTGGTGGCGACGACCAGCCCGCAGATCAATAACAGAACAACCCCTAAAATCAGCGACCATGTAATATTTCGCTCCCTTATTTGTTCTTTCGTTTTTACCTTTTTTTCCTTTGGAGGTTTGGTAGGTTTAGCTGTGATCTTCGGTTTAGCCGATGCTTCCTGTTCTTTGTTCTCTTTCACAGAACGTTCACTTTCACTCGCCACTGTAGTACTGTGGCAGTATCTTTCATGAGCGTCTCTTATCTGCTGAAATTCCGCAGATGAGATATACTCCCTCTCTCTTAATCGGTTCAATTCACTTAGAAAAACTCGCTTTTTTTGGTCTTCCGATAGCTGTGTCATGTTATCCCTCCTTATCCCGAAAGTGTTTGGTGTAATATTACACTATTACACACATGATTTCAACCTTATTTTTCCAAACGATCGATCATCTACTCCTCATAATGGAAGGGGACGCAAATCTTTGATAAACTGACTATATAGTGACTTTTTTTGGGGGGAATTATTATGAAAATCGTGTCTATTGAACCGACACCAAGCCCTAATTCGATGAAAATAAATGTAAATGAAGAGTTACCCAGCGGAGAAACTCATAACTATAAAAAGGATGATGATCTCACCCAGGCGCCGGATTTCATCCAGAACCTGTTTGCAATTGAAGGGGTGAAAGGCCTTTATCACGTTGCCGATTTTATCGCCTTAGAGCGTAACCCAAGAGAATCATGGGAAGTCATTCTGCCAGAGGTGCGGACGGCTTTAGGATCTGACGAACAACCCACTGAAAAAGTTTCAAATCAGAGCCAGAATGTGGAAGAAGCTTTTGGAGAAGTAAAGGTCTTTGTTCAAATGTTCCGCGGCATACCCATGCAGGTCAAACTCGAAGAAGGCGAAGAAGAAAAGCGTGTAGGTCTGCCCGAAGAGTTTATGGAAGCAGCCATGAAAGCGGCCCCTGCCTCCCCCAATATGATTATGGAACGTAAATGGGTGGAACAAAGTGCCCGTTACGGGGACCCTGATGAAATTGGGGAGCAAATAAAAGAAGAATTAACCGCCAGTTACGATTCTGCACGCCTTGAGAAGCTAGTTACCCAGGCATTTGAAGAGGAATCGCAGGAAACACCAGCGGAAGAACAAACCGAAGTTACTTTAGCCACACTTGATGATCCCGATTGGAAAGTCCGTTATGCAGCTCTGGACCAGATGAATCCGACAGCAGCAGACCTTCCAGTACTCAATAAAGCTCTTGATGATGAAAAAGCCTCTATTCGCCGGTTAGCTGCTGCTTATTTAGGAATGATTGAGGAGCCTGAAGTCCTGCCTTATTTGTACAAGGCCTTAAAGGATAAAACCGTAACAGTGAGACGAACAGCAGGCGATTGTTTATCAGACTTAGGATTTAAAGAAGCGATGCCTGAAATGATTAGCTCCTTAGCTGATCCAAATAAGCTTGTGAGGTGGAGAGCCGCCATGTTTTTATACGAACTAGGAGATGAGTCAGCCCTCCCTGCTTTACGTGAAGCAGCGAATGATTCAGAATTCGAAGTACGTATGCAAGTGAACATGGCCATCGAACGAATTGCCGGCGGTGAAGAAGCCAAAGGATCTGTCTGGTATCAAATGACCCAGGCTACTAAAAAATGATTTGAAGGAGAATGCCTCATGAATCCATATGAAGCTTATATGAAAGAAATATCTCAGCCCATGCGTGATGAATTAACGCACGCCGGTTTCTCTGAGTTAACTACACCTGAAGCGGTTGATGAATTTATCAGTGAGACAAAAGGAACTTCTTTAGTCGTGATCAATTCTGTTTGCGGATGTGCCGCAGGTCTCGCCCGGCCGGCAGCAAGAGAATCTTTAAGTAACGACAAAAAGCCAGACCACCTTGTTACTGTTTTTGCTGGTCAAGATGGAGAAGCTACGTCCCGCATGCGTGATTATTTTGAAGGATATGAACCTTCTTCTCCATCTATGGCCGTTCTTAAGGATGGGCAGGTGCTGCACTTTATACCACGTGAGGAAATCGAGGACTTTGAAGTGGAAGAGATTGTAGATAATTTAACTACTGCATATAATCAATATTGTTAATTTGTCTTTGAATTCAGACTAAGACAAAAACCGGAACCCATGTAATCCATGGTTCCGGCTTTTTGTGTGGAGCAAAAACATGCAGGGAGTATTAATCTATAAAGTTCTCGTTATTTCAAATCTCCTTTTTTTCTTTTCATCTATTACTTAATAAACGATTAATATTAATACGAAATGCTTCTCTTCATGTTATGTCCTATTTTAAAAGCCATATCAAGAATAAAATGACAGCTAGTATGGCCCAGAATACCGCCTGTTTACTTCTCAAATTTTTCGAACTCCTTTAGCACAATATTGAGTTAAGCGATCGTCCATTTGCCCAACGCAAAAAACTAACTTATATTTATCGGTTTAGCTAGGTAAGAATTATTTAAAAAGCTGCTCATTAAATACACTCATTGAATAGATGTTTTTTTCTAATAAGTTATCAATGATCTGCTTTATTACATGTGGCTCTCTTAAATCCTCGTCTCCAAATGTCGAAAGACCATTCACTTTAATCCATTTACTTTCCGTAATTTCGTCTTCTTCGAGATTTAATATACCCCCTGTGATTTCACCAATAAAATGAAACAAAATTACTTGATCGTTCGTATTACTAATAAAATTATATATCCCTGTCGTGCCAATCAGTTTTACATCTAACCCCGTTTCCTCTTTAACTTCCCTCTGAGCTGAATAAATAATGTTTTCACCATACTCTATATGTCCACCTGGAAAGTTCCAAATATCGACAGCATTAGGTTTGTTCTCTTTTATAATTAAGACTTTATCATTATCAAAGATTGATACACTTGCTACTAATACAATTCCATCTTGAGACATCTATTTCTCCTCAAATCTATTTGAAAATTATATGTATCTTAATTTGTATATAACCTCTTCTTTACAATTATTTCAAAACAAACACTGGAACTCAAGCCTATTCCCACTGAAAAAGGCTCACCTATACTGCAGATTAGCCCCCATTATTGGAAGAATGGAAACTAATACTAACTAACGGCCAAAAGAAATAATTAAATACCATTCCAAACTTAAGAGCTCTACCCACCAAAAGAAAAACCGAATATGATTAAAAGAAATATAAAAAAGAATAGTAGACTGACGATAAGAGTAATGATAGGTACTATTCTCTTTTCCCTCTCAATTTTTAAGCTCTTTAGCGAAAGTATGAGGCCAACTATGCTTGTAAATGGAGTGAATTTAATGAATTGAACCATAGCTCCTAAGCCGTTAATAGAAATCATTTTAATAATCGAAACAATCTGAATGAAAAATACAACTATTATTAACAAACATAACTTTCCTAAAATTGATTTTGGCATAATAATCCCCCAACCTATTCAACATCCAAATAAATAAATATATTTTTATGTAAAATTAACCAAACGCCTGGAAGGACAATAAATATGAAAACAAAGTCTCCAAACTTATGAAGAATCGACTCCAAAAGAATGATGTATTTCAATTCAACGTTCGCATTGTTCTCCCCTTCCATAGTATGAAGACACTTAACGTAACAATTATTAAGCTTGAATCGAAGAGAATTTGCGAAATATCTATATGGATACTTAATAAAGCAGAGACTAACGCATAACTCACAGGAATTAATCCAATAGAAACCATGGTGTTTAAGCTCATGACTCTCCCTAACTTATCTTTATGGACTTTCTCTTGGATTAAACTCATCACAGGGATATTAATGCTTGAAATGCAAACGCCTATTAAAAATAATAATATTGCTGAAAAATAGATATTGAAGATTTGACTATATAGGAACATTAGAAACCCTTCAGAAAAGAGGAACACTATAATCATGTATCCTCTATGATTTACGACATTCAGGTAGCCCATAATTACTGCACCGATCACCATTCCCATAGAGAATCCACTTTGCAAAACGCTGAGATTAATAGCTGCACCGCCAAACTTCTCATCCGCATATAGAGGAATACTTAACATTAATGGGCCGATAAAAAATAGGTTAGTGAATATAAAAGTCACCATAATTGTCACTAAAAATTTTTGTTGCTGGACGTATTTCACACCTATCATCAGGTTTTTAAATACAGATTTTTGCTTAGGTTTTTCCGCTTGTCCCTCCTTCTCTTTTATGTTAGCAAACATCCATCCGCTTAACAGTAACAGTAAACCATTACAGATAAATGCAGAGGTATAGGAAAAGGAATGAAGGAGTAATGTTCCTAAAAAAGGACCCATAACTAAAGCGAGTTGATTTGTTGTTTGTATAAAAGAATTTGCTTTAACAATATTCTCTTCTTTCACCAATGTTGGGACCAATGAGTCCCTTGCTGGCCAAAAAAATGCACTAATCGCTCCAAAAAGTAAGGCGAATATAAATAAAGGGAACAATTTTAACAGACCTATTTTAAAGAAGATAGCCATAATAACTAACAATATAAACCTAAGAAACAACGATGATGCTGCTATGTTGGTTTTTCTTTGCTCATCTGCAAGTACTCCTCCGAATGCCATGAGAACTACTCTAGGGATGGTGGTCGCCATCATAATAATCCCGAGAAATTGGTTTAAATCTAAATAATTGACTATGTACCACTGTTCAATTAGTAAGTAAATGGAACTAGCTAGTCCTGAAATCCCGCCTCCTATCCATAAAAAAATAAAGTTTTTGTTTCTAAGTAAGCTACTCCCTTTTGCGATAATCTCCATAATTCCTCCCCCCCTCTAATAATTAGATTGATATCTAATTCGATGTGTATCTAATATGTTAACATACAAATTTTATAGTGAGAAAAATAAAACGACACTCCTCTTAAGAATGTCGTTTCCTTGTTCAAATTAATTTATCCCTATTTTTGTGGAGAGTATTTTCCACCTGCAGTGACTTACATTCGGCCTAACCCAAGATTGAAAGCGGCTTGAACTAGGCTCTTATTCCCTTCTACGAATTCTCCGTCAGGCCCATATAAAGTGTCTTCAAGGCCAATTCGAGTATCTAACCCTCGGTCGATCGCATCTTTGAGCAATGCCCATGTAATTAACCCATCCCCGTGTTGGAGTCTCGGCACAAACACCTTGTATGTGTCGAGAATTCGGTGGATATCGGCCACCATAGAGAGTGCTGAGTCTTCACTTTCGCCCACTTGTGCAGCACCAGGTTCGACCAAGATGCGAGTTACCTGCACAGCCATTTCCGAAGCACAAAGTTTTTCGGCATCTTCAGGCGTCCAGACACCAGCTTCAATCCCAATCCCCATTTCAATAAGTTCCTTCATCACTTCGAAGGAGCCAGCTTCACAAACATTTACAGATGCGAAGTTGGGCTGAGTCCAACCACGGATTAGATGAAGGCGCTGCTGAACATCCGGCTCGATGTCCTCCTGAGTAGTTACACCAACCGGAACGCCACAAGCTGCTTGAACCTTGGCCACTACCTCATTAACAATACTTGGATCTAGTGTTTCATTCCCCTTATTATCCCGAGGGTGTAGGTGGATCAGTTTTGCACCAGAGTCAACGCAATCTTTTGCATCGGCGAGATATCGGAACAGCGGGATGGTCCACTCTTGTCCGGTCTCCATTCAAAGCAACTTGTAGTTTCATTGTAAATCACTCCTGTTCTGTTACTACTCCGCCGTATCTGCAGTAAGCTCCCTTTACATAAAGACTAGATTTCAAAATAAATTAGGTTAGGAATATAATCCCAGCAACTCTATTTCAAAAGTGTCTTGAGTTATGTAGATTGTTTTCTGAGAGTAAAAGTTGCATACTAATCAATCGTAACTTTTCTTCAATTCCCTTTGAATATAGGTTTGAAATAAAGCCACTACTAAACCTATGACAGCCAAAGCTATCACCTCATGAGTTATTACTTTTCCTAAACTTTTTTACTTAATCATTATTCAATTATCCTGCTCTTTTCTTGAATAAAGGGCAGCAGCTTCTTCAATGGGAGATTGGGGCCTGTCCCCACAAACAAACGCTTTCGTGTGCCGGAGATTAGACCCCAAATCCACTTATAAGTACTTATCACTAATCACTTTCAAATGGTGTAACTCATGCCCGGCAATGCCATATGCAATGATGCCTACCGAAACTGGGCTGTTCATTACAGTTCCACTGCGAACCCAAGCTGCATCATCAATGGTTGAAATAAGGCTTAGCGTGTTAGCGCGTACCGCGTCTAATCCAGCTAGTAACTGTTCCCAGGATAATTTATTGAAGTTTGCCATAGTGACGTATCGATCCTGTTCCATTGCTGGGAGAGGTTCACTTTCATTTCGTGCAATAGCAAGCATGCGATACGACATCACACGTTCCGAGTCGGTCATATGCCCAATCACTTCTTTTAAAGTCCATTTCCCGGGTGCATACGCCTTGCTTGCTGACTCCTCTGATACGCTGTTTAAGAGGGTAATGGTCTTTGTCCGTTGGTTACTAAGTATTTCTTCTATATCTCCATCTGGCACAAGACGAACATAATTATCATTCTCCGGATTATCAATACATAATGGTCGTGGACGCATAAGAAACCTCCTCATAGGAAATAGTTAACCCAACTTCTAGACTACTATTCGACTGGAAAGGGCATATTTCCTTTATTTATGATCTTTACCGAAAAACGAACGCAGTCATCAGCGAAAGAATACTCCATAAATTATAAAGCCTACTATTAGTAAGAGAATAATTACTCCAGTACCCTTCCAACCTAATCCGCCAACTAAATCAGAAGAAATGCTCCCGTGAATGCTGCTAGACGGATTGTTTAGTTCTTTTTGTCTTAGTCGATCTCTTCTTTCTTCAGGAGTTTCTTTTTCATTTCCCATCTAATCACTCCTATAATTATTTCTCTTTTTATACATACGATACTAATCGAAGGTAGTTTCAAAAATGGCTATTATCTCGAAATTCAAGTCTTAAACAAACCTGCCTTATTACAGAAAACTCTTCAAGAGCGTCCACTTGACAGATGACAAAATTAAAAGAAACCGTCTATGCGCTGACCTTCCGTCCATTAATAATATAAAATACACAATAACTTAGTAATAATACTGCTAAATAAAATAGCTCAGGATACTGAGTTTTAATACCATCCAGACGAGGATCGCCTACATTGAAATAATCGAAAAGAAAATTTGAAAGCATGAAGAGAATTAATGTAGCCCAACTTTGAATAACAGCTCTTTGTTTAATCCACTCTTTTCTTTCATCTTCTTTTGGCTTAAAGATAAATTCCTTACTACCAGATAACCAACCTACTATAACAAGCCAGACAATAGGAACAATCAAATATGTTAAAAATATACTCACTTTTTCCTCACCCCTATATGTTTATGGTGTAAAAACTTTATCAACGGTAGCCCCTAAATGCTTAGCTATATTAAAAGCTAATTTTAAAGTAGGATCATACTTGTTATTTTCAATCGCATTTATTGTTTGACGACTTACATTACAAAGATCTGCAAGTTTACCTTGTGAAACCCCTAGATCTTCCCTTAATGTCTTAATATGATTTTTCAAATCATTCCCCACTCTTTCTCTTCTGCATATGTCAAAAGTATTTTACACTTTAATGATAATAAAAACCAAATTAGGTATCAAATACTTTTTACACCTTGTTTGGTCTTTATTAATTTGGAAAATGAAATAATTCACCTTTTCATTAAAATTTGAATTCCAAATACTATCCTTACATTTACTAAAACCCCCCTCCGTCAGGCATCCCCCATCTAATTCCTATAGTAAAAGAAAACAGGAACTACTAATTTAACACTCTGTTCAATTGATGAAGAATATAATTAATAGTTTTGTAAGGATTTCTTAAGTGATCTGTAAGTCCTGCCTAGTACACTTTAATTAAATCGAAAGGAGTGAAGGTAAAATGAAGAAATGGATAACGATGGTAGGCATCCTGTCTGTATTGGTGTTAGCGGCATGCGGAACAAGCGATGATAACAATAATAACGGGGATGACCAAATGGACGACCAGCAGCAAGAAAATATGGACAGTAGTGATGACATGAAGGATAGTGACTCTGATATGAAGGGCGAAGACGACATGAAGGACAGCGACTCCGATATGAAGAGCGAGGACGATATGAAGGACAGCGACTCTGATATGAAGAGTGAGGACGACATGAAGGACAGCGGCTCCGATATGAAGAGCGAAGACGACATGAAGGACAGTGACTCTGATATGAAGGGCGAAGATGATATGAATGGCAGCGATGATATGGATAATAAGTAATTGAATTTAAAATCCCCTTTTTCGTTCATGCTATGATAAAGAAAAACAATGAACTACTAAAGGGGTGAATATATTGGAGAAAAAGTCCGTGCTTATTGCAGATGATGAAGCTTCCATATTGGATGTGTGCAGGCGGTATTTGGAACGTGAAGGTTATGAAATCTATACGGCTGCAAACGGAAGAGAAGCTTTAAGTATTTGGAGAAAACAGCATCCGGATTTAATCATCCTGGATTTAATGATGCCGATCGTTGACGGCTGGCAAGTTTGCGAAACGGTTCGTGCCGAAGATGAAACGCCGATTTTAATGCTTACTGCTAAGTCGGAAGATTATGACCGATTGTTTGGATTGACCATAGGGGCGAACGACTATATGAGCAAACCGTTTAACCCACAAGAACTGGTGCTGAGAGTTCGCTCGATCTTTCGTCTAGTCGGCTCTCGAACCACTCAGTCGGCATCAAAGGAAAACTTCAGAATCGAACTCGGGGGGATTACTTTAGATACAAGCACGAGAGAAGTAGTAGCGCATGGAAGTCCTGTATCCCTGACTGTGAAGGAGTTTGATCTTCTGCTATTGCTCGTCTCCCATCCGAGACAAGTGTTCTCCAGAAGTCAGCTTCTTCATAGGGTTTGGGATACCGATTATGATGGAGATACTACAACGGTCACTGTTCACCTTCGCCGTTTACGGGAGAAAATTGAAAAAGATCCCTCCCATCCCGCTTTACTGGAAACGGTATGGGGAATTGGCTACAAGTTTGATCCGGGGGAATCATCATGAAAATAAAAACCATCTTCCTGCTCGCCAACGGAAGTAGTATTTTACTCATGACTACGTTCTTAATTATCAGCTATTTCTATATGATTTTGTCGGTTTCGATGATCGGCTGGCTTTCCTTGCTTACTGTTCTTTCTGCTTTTATCTCTTTTTTAGTTTATTACTTGCTCACTTCTCCTGTAGAACGTTCAATTAAACGGTTAGCTGAGGAAGCTCACCATATCAGCGAGAACGATTTCGGAACTAAAATTCCAGAAGAAGGTCCTGTAGAAATCCGCTCTCTGACCCATCAATTTAACGGGATGAGCACACGGCTCAGCCAATCATTCCAGGCGCTTCAAAAAGCTGAACAGTCAAGACGGGAACTTGTAGCGAACATTTCCCACGATCTAAGAACACCTATGGCTTCTATTCGAGCTTTCATTCAGGCCATTCAAGATGGTGTGGTGGAAGATCCAAAGTCAAAAGCTCAATACATGCGGACCATTTCCCTTGAAGTGGAACGTCTTGATCAAATGATTCAGCAATTATTTGAGCTTTCTGTCTATGATTCCGGCACCATGCAGCTTCATAAAGAATGGACCGCACTTGACCAGTGGCTGCTCGAAGTCATGGAGCATAAGCGGTTTATTTTAGAAGAACAGCATAGAGAAGTGCACATTGACTTTCCAGAACGGGTAAAGGAAGTCTATATGGATGGCGAGAAAATGAAGCGAGTATTAGTGAACCTGCTGGATAATGCTCTCCGTCACTCTGAAGCGAGAACAGATATTAGAATCCGTATCCGTCAGCAGGACCGTTTCATTTTTATAGAGGTAGAAGATCAAGGAGAGGGTATCAGCCAAGAACATTTACCTCATATTTTTGACCGTACTTACCGAGTAGAAGCATCTCGAAATCAGAAATATGCAGGAACCGGGCTTGGACTCGCTATTGCTCGGCATATAGTGGAAGCGCATGAAGGGAAAATCTTTGCCGCCAGTGAATTGGGAACAGGGTCTACCTTTACCATACAGCTGCCGAGAGAAGGAAAGGGTGTTACGAGTGGATAAACAAGTATTTTTCAACCTCCAGAAGAAATTCGGTCAGAAACTAAAACAGATTCACCATTGGAATGCTATTCTTTTTACTGTTCTGGCGATCACTGGTTTTATTCTCTTCTCCACAAGTTTCAGACAGTGGTTTCCGCAGCTAAGAATTTGGGTGAGGGACGGTCACATTTGGATAGGTTTCCTCAGTGTTCTTCCCGTGCTCTTCTATGCACCTAAAATTGCTAAACATTTAAAGACGCTGCGAAAACGAAAAAATAACCGGGCCAATTTATACTTTGTACTCTTTGTACTGATCTCTCTCATTGTTTCTGGATTGGTCTTAACGTTCCATCGAAAGTTCGGACCGGGATTAAGTTCTTTTGCCCTGGTGGTTCACGATCTCTTCACTTATGTTGGTGTTCCGTACTTAATTTATCACAGTATTACACGTGCCCTTTGGTTTAAAAATTGGGAAAAGGCCCGACAGAAAAAGATTCAGGAAAAACATATGGTCATTGAAGAAGGAAATCCGATCATGAATCGGAGAACTTTGCTGCGCAGAGGAACAGGGACAACCATTGCCCTTATTTTCACCCCATTTATTTATCAATGGCTGAAGCCTTATTTTGGTTCTTCGGTAAGCTCGAGTTCACCATCTTCTACCCTGCCGCTGACTGAAACCTTCTCCCCTCTTCCGAAGCCCCTCCCTAAATCTAAACCTCCTGTGGGGGGAGGAAGGAAAGGCAGCTTTCGGTATTATACAGTCACCCGGATGCCTGAAATTAATGATAAAAACTTCTCGTTTAAAATTGATGGTCTAGTCGATCAGTCTCAGGCGTGGAATTGGGAACAGTTTGTCAACTTAAAGCGTGAAGTTCAAGTATCTGACTTTCATTGTGTCACAGGCTGGAGTCTTTACCACGTAACTTGGGAAGGCATTAAGTTAAAGGACTTACTAAATAAATCAGGTGTTAAACAGAAGGCCAAATATGTAAAATTCTATTCACAGGACGGAGTGTATACTGATACGCTGACCATCGATCAGGCCATGGCAGATGATGTACTCGTTGCCATGCTCATAGACGGGGAATTAATTGAGAATCGGAATGGCGGCCCTGTCCGCTTAATCGTTCCAGAGATGTATGCCTACAAATCTGTGAAGTGGTTAAATAGAATCGAGTTAATTGAGAAAGAACATACCGGCTATTGGGAACAGCGCGGCTACAAGAAAGATGCCTATGTAGATGCCTGAGTTTTAGGACAGCATTTCAGAACGAACTACACATAAACAGAACAAGAATATTTAAACACCACTAACCCCCGGACCATTTGCTTGGTTCGGGGGTTCTTAATTGAGATAAAAATGAGGACGCGAATCTTTGTAATAAGTTCCGTTTCCCATTTTATCTGTGGCTATTTGATTTCCTGATTTTCCTACTTCATCTTCCACTTCGGAGCTTTACGCCTCCATCTGTCTTCGTGATCTGTTGTTAATTCAGAAGAGCAATTGGGACAAAGGATCGCTTGTGATGGAATAGGCATACAGCAATACGGACATTCTTTCTTTGTCATCGAATCTAGTGGATGCTGATGAGGTTTCTTCCAGCGGTTAAGCTGGCGGACAACTAGAAATACAGCAAACAAAACGATTATAAATCTGACCGAAGCTGTAAAGAATAACCCATAGTTGATCGTTGCTGCTCCTGCCTCTTTTGCTGCAGACAGGGAAGGAAAGGTTTGGCCATTCAAGCTTATAAACAAGTTATCAATGTTCATCTTTGAGAAAAATAACCCGATGGGAGGCAGCAGCAAATCGGTCACTAAGGAATCAATAAAGCCGCTGAAAGCTGCCCCTAAAACCATCCCTATCCCTATTTCCAAAGCATTTCCCCTTACCGTAAACTGGCGGAATTCGTGTAATAAACCCATGAAATCAACACCTTCCTGATTTCATTGTATGAAGAATTCGGACGAGCTATGAGTATAGATGCGGGTGATCTAATTTCATTTATGGTCATAGATTTTACAATCAGTCCCCTTTGCCTGGAATTCTTATTTAAACTTTGGAGAGAAAGGATTATAATAAGATCACTCTAAGATTAGCTGGTGATGAATGAATGAATAGCAAAGTAGTGAATTTAAATCCGCCTCAATTTCTAATCGTTACCTTTTTAACTTTAATTATCGCAGGTACGCTCTTATTAAAGCTGCCCATTTCCACGGTACATTCGATTTCCTTTCTTAATGCGCTATTTACTGCAACGTCAGCGATGACCGTAACGGGTTTAGCTGTGGTTGATACAGGATCTGCGTTCACATTATTCGGGCAAACCATTATTATGGGGCTTATTCAGCTTGGAGGTCTTGGAATTATGACCTTTGCTGTGCTGATTTATATGGTGCTCGGCCGGCGAATTGGCATTAAGGAACGATTATTAGTGCAGCAGGCTCTCAACCAGACATCGGTGGGAGGAGTCATCCGTCTGGTAAAGAAATTACTTATTTTCTCCCTGTCTGTAGAAGCGGTTGCCGCCATTTTCCTTTCCGTTCGCTGGGTTCCTGAAATGGGCTATGCCAAAGGACTTTATGCTAGTATCTTTCATGCCGTCTCTGCCTTTAATAATGCGGGATTCTCGATCTGGTCCGATAGTTTATCGGGCTATGCCACAGACCCTGTTATCAATATTGTAATCAGTCTACTTTTTATTATCGGGGGCATCGGCTTTACCGTTGTATTTGATATGTGGAAAAGCAAAGAATTCAAAGACCTTATGCTGCATACGAAAATCATGATCATTGGCACCCTGGTCATTAATGTCATTAGCTTCTTCGTCATTTTTATTCTGGAATACAACAATCCGAACACCATCGCGGATTTCACCATAACTGGAAAAATGCAGGCTGCCTATTTTCAAGCGGTAACCCCAAGAACGGCAGGCTTTAACTCGATAGATATCGGGCAGATGGATGATGCCTCCTTGTTCTTTATGCTGATTCTCATGTTTATTGGCGGAGGAAGCGGATCAACGGCTGGTGGAATTAAATTAACCACTGCTTTAGCGATTGTGTTAGCTACCATCGCCTTCTTCAAAAATCGAGATAATGCGGTCGTTTATCGGCGCAGATTGGACTATGGGCTGATTATTCGTGCCTTGGCGTTAACCATGGGAAGTGTTTTTGTTATTCTTTGTGCCGTATTTCTGCTGGAGCTTTCGCAGAACGCCCCTTTTCTAGATGTATTATTTGAAACGATATCAGCATTCGGCACGGTTGGTCTCTCCATGGGACTCACAGGAAGCTTAACGATTTTCGGTAAGTTTATTATTATTATTACCATGCTGATCGGAAAGCTCGGTCCCCTTACCTTCGCATTCGCCTTTGCCAAGCAGACGCCGGATATTATTAAGTATCCAAGCGAAGATATTCTAACAGGATAAGGCCAGTTGACATTCACACTTACTTGTATAAAAATATGAGTACACTCAATAATGAGCGTACTCATGTTTTTTTAGGGAGCTGATGGTTTTGTTGAACCGCCGAAAGGAAAAGAAACAAGAAACAAGGGATGCCATTGTATCAGTTGCTAAACGGCTTTTTTTTGAACAGGGCTATGAAGAAACCACAACAGGTGAAATCGCTAAACAAGCCGATATTGGCGTGGGAACCCTGTTCAATTACTTCAAAACAAAAGCAGATCTGCTGGTGGAAGTATTCTCAGAAGACTTTGTGGAAGAACTTGATGATTTAGAAACGAGTCTCACAGAAGCGGATCTGCAATTTGCAGCTTCCGACCTTGTATATCAATACATTGAGCAGCGGATTAAACGGTATAAAGTTTTCACTAAGAAAATGATGAAGGATATGATAGGTGTGTCCCTTTCTGCCTTCAAGTCTAAGCCGGAGATTATGAAGAAATTTATCGGTTTGGATTTTATGTTCGTGGATGACTTAATCCAGTTTATGAATCAGCTGAAGGATAAGCATGTCCTGCCTCAAGAGTTTGACTCCAATCAAGCTGGGGAGATTATTTATAGCAGTCTTGCGTTCGAATTTCTTGTGTTTATCTATCAGGATGAGCTTATATTTGACGATTTTATGAATGGAGTGCAAAATAAGCTGCATTTCATATTCAGATCCTATTAATGGGATTGCTGTTAGTAATATTCCGTGAACCCCCGTTGTCGGAAAACTCAGTCTCAAGATAATTTGAAGATTTCCGTTACGGTTAACGGAGAGTCGAGGTCGGGGAAATGACTCGCTTTCCACGGGCGAACGGTGAGCTTCCTCGGCAAAGCCTGCGGGATCTCACCTGCCCTATCCTCCCATAGGAGTCTCCCCATTTCCCCGCCTCTTTATTATTATTGAGAGAACGGAAATATTAAAAGGTGATTGACATAAATAAGTGTTTCTTATACCAGCCAAAAGTGGCTCCCAAGTTTAATATCAGGATTATATTGGAGTTAGAATCGGTTTCTGTTACTATATTGGTCCGTTCATTCTTCATGTGATGGGTGGCGAAGGAAATGACGAGACTCCCGTGGGAGAAGGTGACAGGCGAGACCCCACAGAGAGTGAATACGAACGAGGAGGCTTGCCGGCTCCCCCACAGGAAAGCGAGTTATTTCCTTCGCCACCCTCCTCTCATTGTTAGTAACGGACCCAACAAGCTAGAAATCAAGTCTTTCAGAATACTGGTCTATACATCTATAGACATGAATATCCTGAGCATATAATCAGCTTGGAAACCACGGATAACTAAAAAAAGGTTCTTTATTTAAGCCATAAAAAAGTACCCGTCTCATTCAACAATGAATAAGACGGGTACTTTTATTTATTCAGAAAGACTTGAACGAAGGATTACTCACCCAGTGCGAGCTTCAGTTGATTCGCACCTACTTCATATTCTTCCATACCTTCAGTTTCGCCAAGCTGTAGTTCATCCACAAGGACATTATCACGTATCAATTGTTCATTTTGCTTAATCGCTCTTACTACTTCATCATCTCCATGAAGAGCAATATTCACACGACGATCAATTGGCAGATTCTTTTGTTTACGGCCATCCTGGATCACTCGGATCACCTCTCGAGCTAGACCCTCGAGGCGGAGTTCTTCGGAGATGGTAGTATCAAGAATGACGTGGAAATCTTGGTTCGATCCCATTGAAAGTCCGGCATCCGCTACTCGCTCAACAATTAAGAGATCATTGGGAACTTCAAGGTCTCCTTCATCGGTCGGCACTACAGCGTACCCCTGTTCCACAATTTTTTCTGCTTCTTCATCAGAAAGCTTTTGCAAATAGCCTTTCACGACGCCAACATTCTTGCCTAACTTAGGACCCGCTTCCCGGAAATTCAATTTAATCTCATAACGGACTAGATCATTTGAGGACTGCTTAACGACTACATCTTTCACATTGATTTCGTCCGCAATAATTGAACTGTACTGTTCCAGTGCTGCTCCTTGGTCAGGATTCACAGGAATGACGACAAGCTCTGCCAATGGCTGCTTTGTTTTTATAGCTTCTGTATTTCTTACTCCCCTGGCAAGTTCAACCACTTGGAGAACCGCATCCATTTCTTTTTCAAGCTGCAGATCCATCATAGAGGCATCTACTTTAGGGAAATGGGCTAGATGAACGCTTTCCCCAGTCAAGTTATGATAAATATCTTCTGCAACAAAAGGAACAAATGGTGCCAACAACTGACTTAACTGTGTTAACACTTGATGCAGGGTATGGTAAGCAGCTTTCTTCGTTTCTGTCATTCCTTCTTCCCAGAAACGGTCACGGGAACGACGGATATACCAGTTACTCACTTCGTCCAGATATTTTTCCAGTGCTTTTGCCGCTTTAGTGAAATCATAATCATCCAGGGCCACCTGCACTACGCCGCTGACACTGTGCAAGCGGGAAAGAATCCATCGGTCCAGCAGAGTTTTATCCCCTTGATCTGTTTCATCAAATTGATACTGATCGATATTTGCATAAAGCGTATAAAACCCATGAGTATTCACGAGTGTATCAATGACTTTGGACTTGGCTTCAATCACTACTCGCTCAGAGAATCGTTTGTTGTTCCATGGAGCACTATCAGCAAGCAAGGCCCAGCGGAAAGCATCGGCGCCGAATTTATTAACCAGGTCCATCGGGTGTAAAGCATTCCCTTTACTCTTCGACATCTTGCGCCCCTGTTCATCAAGAATATGACCTGTAGAAAGAACCCGTTTATAAGGTACTTTTCCAGTAAATAACGTGGATACGGCAAGCAGGCTGTAGAACCAGCCTCTCGTTTGGTCAACGCCTTCACAAATGACGTCTGCCGGGAATTGCTTATCAAACTGTTCCTGGTTCTCAAATGGATAGTGCTGCTGTGCAAATGGCATTGATCCGCTGTCAAACCATACGTCAATGACTTCAGGAACACGATTCATCGTTCCTCCACAGTGATCACAGTTCAACTGTACCCGGTCTACATAAGGCTTGTGAAGTTCTACATCTCCAATTTCCCCATTCGCTTTCTCTTGAAGATCTGCTTGACTATTAGGTGCGTATTGATGGTTACAGTCATCACAAATCCAAATGTTAAGCGGCGTCCCCCAGAAGCGATTCCGGCCGATATTCCAGTCGACCATGTTCTCAAGGAAATTACCGAACCGGCCATCCTTGATATGAGATGGGTACCATTCGACCTCCTGATTGTTCTTCAAGAATTGGTCTTTAAGAGCCGTCGTCTTGATAAACCAGCTTTCGATTGCATAATAAAGCAATGGAGAATCACAGCGCCAGCAATGCGGATAACTGTGCTCATACTTTTCTTTATGGAACAGCAAACCTTCAGCAGCTAAATACTTAACAATATCTACATCGCAGTCTTTTACAAATTTACCTGCAAAAGGAGTAATTTCTTCTGTGTAACGGCCTTGACCATCCACTACGTTAAAAAAGGATAATTGATGCTGCTTGACTAAATTGTAGTCATCTTCCCCGTAAGCTGGCGCAATGTGAACGACACCTGTACCGCTCTCAGCATTTACGAAATCCGCTTCAACGACAAAATGACCGCGTTCCGGCTTAACGAATGGAAATGGAGCTTGATAGGTAAGACCCGTTAGTTCGCTTCCTTTGTGCTTCGAAACGACTTCATATTCTTCTCCTAGCACTTTATCAGCAAGAGCTTCCGCCACAATATAGACTTCTTCTCCCTGCTTCGCTTTTACATAGGTCAAATCCGGGTGTACGGCAAGCGTTACATTGGCAGGAAGCGTCCAGGGAGTCGTGGTCCATCCTAAGAAAAATTCGTTTTCTGTACCTTCCACTTTGAATTTTGCCGTTGCTGATAAATCTTTTACATCTTCATATCCTTGCGCTACTTCATGGGAGCTTAAAGTCGTTTGACAGCTCGGACAGTAAGGAGTAACCCGATGGCCTTTACTTAATAGATCCCGTTTATGAAGGTCACTAAGAATGTACCAGACGCTCTCAATATAATTATTCTGCAAAGTGACGTAAGGATCATCCATATCCAGCCAGTACCCAATGGATTCCGTAAATTCACGCCATTGCTTTTCATATTCAAAGACACTTTCCTTACATTTTTCAATAAACTTCTCTACACCATAGGCTTCAATATCCTGCTTACCGGAAATTCCCAGCTGCTTCTCTACCTCAAGCTCAACTGGAAGACCATGTGTGTCCCATCCTGCTTTTCGCAGGACCTGGTAGCCATTCATCGTTTTATAACGGGCAACAAAGTCTTTAATCACTCGGCCAAGCACATGCCCTGCATGTGGCAGACCATTGGCTGTAGGAGGACCTTCATAAAAGACAAAAGTTTCTTGCCCTTCTCTCTCGTCCATAGACCGCTTAAAGACTTGATTCTCATTCCAGAAATCCTTTACGCGATTTTCGCGCTCCAATGCTGCTTCTTTCGTATTGACTTTACGCATAATTCCACCTCTTGCTGTATATTTTGGCATTAAAAAATCCGCCCCTAAACACAAATAGGGACGGATGTAACTTCCGCGGTACCACCCATATTCCGTAATGATTGACTCTTTACGGCACTTGGAAACAAACGGATAACGGCCGCGACCCGGTTTCACCTACTCAGTACTTTCAGCGAAACTTCTCAGAGATGATCTTCAGCTATACGATGAACATCGCCTTTCAGCAAGACAGCGACTCTCTTTGGAACACACGAACAGCTTACTCTTCTCGTCATCGAAAAAACGAATGATTTTGCCATAATCGTACACCGAAATGGGCATTCTGTCAAAGTATCCAGAAGTATAGAACTGATTACCTGAACTTATCAACGTTGATTCAAAAGCAATAGTATCTTTACCAGTATCGACGACTTACAATAAAAGTAATCCTATACTATGAAAGAAGGCGTTTCGATGTCAGAGGATATTAAGAAGAAAGTTCAGGATATCTTTTCGAAAAATAAGGAAGCGTACGTTTCGAGTAAAACTCACAGCAATCGTGCGGATCTGGATCAGATCACCAAAAGTTTGAAGCCGCAAACCAACTGGGTGGTATTAGATATTGCCACCGGAGGCGGGCATGTAGCAAAACAGCTCAGTCCTTCAGTTTCTACTGTATTTGCCAGTGATATTACGAAAGACATGCTCGAAAATACCGCTCACCATCTATCTCATTTGAAGAATGTTTACTATGTGATTGCGGATGCCGAGAACCTTCCTTTTCTAAACGAAATCTTCGACGCTGTTACTTGCAGAATTGCTCCCCATCATTTTCCTGAGCCAGAAAAGTTTGTTGAGGAAGTATCAAGAGTTCTTAAGCCGCAAGGGAAATTCCTGCTCATTGATAATACGGCTCCTGAAGATGACGAATTAGACTTCTTTTATAACACGTTCGAAAAGAAACGTGATCCGAGTCATTGTCGTGCCTTGAAGGTCTCCGAATGGAAAGAAATCTTAATGGAGAATCAAATGACCAGCATCAAAGAAAGCATACGGCAGAAACCAATGACTTTCCCGGATTGGGTAGCGAGAACAATGGACGATAAGACCATACAACAAGAAGTGGAGCAGTATTTCCTTCAAGCAACCGAAGATGCTAAGCGGTACTTCTCTATCAAGCAAACAAACGGTTACATGGAATCGTTTGCGATTGATGAATGGATGATTCTTCTGGAAAAAGTTTAAAACCTCGTATAAAAATACCTAGTATTGGAAAAATAAGCTAGGTATAGATGAATTTACAAACGAGGTGGAAGCAATTTGGATACCGTAGTCATGGCCCGGTCTCTCTTCGGCACATCTTTAGGATTTCATATTATTTACGCAACAATCGGTGTCGGAGTTCCCGTTATGATTATTATTGCGGAAGCCCTGCACTGGATAACGAAAGATAAAGATTACGCATTATTAGCCACACGCTGGACGAAAGGATTTGCGGTTTTACTCGCAGTAGCCATAGCTTCTGGTACCATTGTCGGTGTGCTAATAGCGTTATTATTTCCAAGCTTTATGGAGATCGTGGGGCAGGTCATTTCTCTGCCCTTCCAAATGGAGATCTTCGCCTTCTTAATTGAAGCTGTGTTTATGTCCATCTACTTATACGCTGCTGATCGGCTGCCTCCTGCTTTACGAATCTTGAGCATATTCTTCGTAGCAATCGGGGCAACTACTTCAGCGATCATGATTACAGATGTGCACGCTTGGATGAATACCCCGGCAGGATTTGATATCACCCCTGGAGGTGAAGTAACCAACATAGATCCGTGGGCGGCATTCTTTAATCCCAGCTTCGGAATTACGGCACTTCATGTAACGCTTTCTGCTTATATGACCGTTGCTTTTCTAATTGGCTCGATCGCAGCGCTTCGTTTACTTAAACGAAATTTATCAACCAGAGAACGTTCCTATCACCGGAAAGCGCTGATGATTTCTCTCTACTTTGGAGCCGCTATGTCGCTGACAACCGCTCTTAATGGACATGAAACAGCACAAATGCTTCACGAATATCTGCCTCGCAAACTGGCTGCAGCAGAGGGGCTATTTGAAACGACACGTTATGCGCCGTTATCAATTGGAGGCTACACGTCTCTCGAAGATAAAGAGGTAAAATATGCAGTCGAAATTCCCTACGCCTTAAGCTTCCTAGCAGGTAATCGATTTGATACAGAAGTAAAGGGCTTGAATGAATATCCGGAAGAACTTTGGCCACCGCTGTATATTCATATTTTGTTTAATATTATGGTCGGGGTCGGATCCCTGCTCATTGTCTTATCCCTATTCGCCATCGGCTGGAAGCACCTTTTGAAAAAGGAGTTCCCCGGCTGGCTGCTTGCGCTTCTTGTTGTCGGAGGTCCGCTTGCCATTATCGCAATCGAAACAGGCTGGTGCTTCAGCTGTATCGGCCGGCAGCCATGGACGATTAACGATGTGCTCAGAACGGATGCTGCTGCTACGAAATCGGCTAGTGTTGGCACGCTGTTTATTTTATTCCTGTCCCTTTATTTAACTCTATTGTTTGTGACCGCCTTTGTTCTAAGATTCTACTTTAAGAGACACCCCGTCGAAAATGAGCTTACTTCATAGAGGAGATGACCATTTATGCACGCATCAACGTTAGCCATCACTATATTATGGAGTTTCCTCTTTGTTTACTCTATTTTAGGTTCACTCGACTTTGGGGCAGGGTTTTGGGGAATGATTTATGGCGGGAATAAGAAAACAAATGCTTCCATCATTGCCAATCGTTTTTTATCCCCTACGTGGGAAATAACCAACGTGTTTTTTGTCATATTTGTCGTGGCACTCGTGAACTTTTTTCCGTTTGCCACAACAATGCTCGGAAGTTTACTTCTCCTCCCCGTCGGCCTCGGACTCATACTACTTACCATCCGAACCACCTTTATGGTGTTTGCTCATCACGTTCAAAAATTTAGAACTGTTCTGAGGATTACTTCCGGTTTTACCGGACTCTTAATTCCTGCTTTACTCGTCAGTATTCTGCCCATTACCTTGGGGGGATTTGTAGAATTAGAAAACGGCTATCCACAGCTTCTTTACGGGAAATTGTTTCAAGATCCCACACTTTACATGCATATTGCTTTCGGATTAACGACAGAGCTCTTCATCTCTTCGGTATTTCTAATGGACTATGCCAAAGAAGCGGACGATTGGTCCGCTTTCCAAACCTACCGAAACCATGCCATCTGGCTTGGCCCGATATCGATTATTATCGCTGCGCTTACGATAGGAACGATGCCAGAGGAAGCTTCCTGGATCGTGGATAATATTAAGGCGGATCCTGATTGGTTTATTGTTTCCACCTTCTTCTTTCTCGTTGGATACGGATTCTTATTTGTAAGAAAATACAAAAACTTTCGCGGCTCTCCAAGGCCGGCGGTCATCCTTATCATGCTGCAATATGCAGCAGCCATTTATGCCTATGGATCTGCCCATCTGCCTTACTTAGTATTCCCTCAGTTAACTATAGCGGACGGCTTTACGAATCCAACCATCTTTTATCAGTTATTAATTGTTTACGGAATTGGGTTTGCTATTCTTATTCCCGGGTTTATTCTATTTTGGAAGCTATTCTTAAAAGACCGGCGTTATTTAAAGCAAGAATGATCAAGAGTTGAGAAGCAGCCCGAACCATTGATTTCTTGTGGTTCGGGTTTACTTCTTCATTCAGCCCTATACCAATGCTCGAAAAAGCTGCATAGTCCGTGTTCCTGAAACGTTTATCCCTTTGCTTCTACCGGGTACATAGAACTATCTATATAAGAAAGAAGGAGATTGCCTATGAAATCCCTCAGCCATGAGTACTTAGAAGATGCCATTGAAGACAGCAGACCGTATGCTTCAAAAGGAACCGTGAACAAATCACTCCCTGATTTTGACGGTACGAAACAGGACCTGCTTGGCATCTCCATTATTACGAACGATCAAACCTGTTATTCTGGCGGCGATTCCAAACAATATGTTCCAATGCAAAGCACATCTAAAATTATTTCATTGATGCTTGCTCTCCATGATTTCGGAAAAGACCGGGTCTTTCAGGCAGTGGGAATGGAGCCTATGGGAGACTTCTTTAATTCAATCAGTCAGTTGGAATCTTATGATACAAGCAAACCTTTCAACCCTATGATCAACGCAGGAGCCATAGCTGTGTCAGCGTTAATTAAGGGTCACGATAATAAAAACAGGTTCGATCGCTACCTGAAATTTCTCCGAAGGATTACGAATAATTACGACCTGGATTTAGATGAAAAAGTGTATGAAGCGGAAATAGCAAACGGATCTAGAAACCGTGCGCTTGCTTACTTTATGCATAGCACAGGAAGCCTCGTCAGTGATGTGGAAGAAGCCCTTGACCTTTACTTCCGAATTAACTCTGTCATGATGTGCTGTGAGGATTTTGCTAAAGTCGGCACCTTTTTATCTCGAGGAGGACGAGCCCCTGACAATGACGAAAAACTAATTCCGCCCCACCATCTTCGGACTGTAAAAGCTATTATGATGACATCCGGTATGTATAACTCTTCCGGGAGGTACGCCGTTGAAGTTGGTTTCCCATGTAAAAGCGGGGTTTCGGGCAGTATCATAGGTGTTGTCCCCGGGATAATGGGCATCGGTATCGTCGGTCCTGCGATTGACGAAAAAGGAAACAGCACCGCAGGCGGGGCCTTGCTTAGGAAAATCTCTCAGGACTTAGAACTGAACATGTTTGGAACAGGCCATTTTTATGGCAGAACCCCAGAGGATCGTTAAATGATCGTTTAAGTGGAAGGGAAAGGATTTCGAGTCTTTTTAACGAATTATCCTTTAAAGGAGGTTCGGCTTATGACTGATTACTTAAGGGATTCTTTTCATCAATTCTTTGACCAATTCAAGAACCAGGCAGGCAAGCAGAATTTAAATTTTCTCAAGCAGACCATCTCAAAGGATTTTGCTGCACGAGAAATCCGTGGAGATGAAGTGGTCGATTATGTTTCTAACCAATCCATTGAAGGCTGGAAGCAGGCGTTTGATCACTTCTCTGGTATGGATATGGAATGGATTTATACGGACCATTCCATTACACAATTAAAAGAAGATGAATGGCAGGCAGCTTTCTGGGTCTCCATTATTGTAGAAGGTGAAAAGCTCCCTACTTCAAATTTATTTTTTGACACCTTTAAATATCTAAATGGAGAGTGGAAATTAGTTCGATCCTACATAGAATCAGGCGTCCAAAATCCTGCTTAACCGTTTTGTGACAGACTATGTCACCTTCTGTAGTTCATTCAAGTTCCTGCTTGTTCCAATAACCATAAGTATAAGTCAGGCTGATGCTGGGGGATATCTATTTATTTCAGGATATAATTTCGATATAAATCTTTCAATAAAGGGCAGAAGTAGGGAAGATTTTGATTTCGAGACATTTGTTGCGTCAAAGAAAGTGAATCTTCAGACTAAAGACTTGCGGTTTCCGTTACGAAGAATACAGGTTCAAGGTCGGGGAAATGACTCGGCCAGCTGCATCGCCCAGACACTCGCGTCATAAGCAGGAACATCAACGGAATGAAAGATCACATCCCTTTTGATGTTTCTGCTTATGCGTGTCGTGTCTATCGGGGCGATTCCACATTTGTTCACTTTCCATGGGCGGGCGGTGAGCTTCCTCGGGCATTGCCCTGTGGGATCTCACCCTGCCCTATCCTCCCATAGGAGTCTCCCCATTTCCCCGACCTCTTTATGATTATGGAGAGAACGGAAATATAAAAAGTACCTGCTAAACAAAAACCAGGGAATTCTAAATAGCCTAATATAGAAATCCCCCCCTTGATTCATAAGTAACATCAATTCTGTAAGATATTTTCTTTCGTAGCGAAGTTTGTTCATCCATATTAGATAGTGCGGGAAACCGTTGCTCATTCCCTCACAACCATAGCTGGATGAACGCCACTTATTACAAATAAAATGCTTCTTCATTACCAACCTCCCGCAGGGTTCTAAATCAGTATTTTCGCACCATAAAGAGCTTTGCTCGAGGAGGCTCAGCGCCTGCCCCACGGAAAGCGAACCTTTTCCCGCAGTCCCTAAACACTCACTATCGTCTCGAAACTAAGTCTACAAGAATAGAAAGCCTTTATGGAATGACATTTAATTAAAAAATTCAAATAATTCACTTTTTTCTGTTGTAAAATCATTCGAAGTAGTGTAGATTAGTGAGAAGGATTTTTTACTACGGAAAAATTAAATAGCGTTTTCTCTTATCAAGAGAGGCAGAGGGACTGGCCCGACGAAGCCTCAGCAACCACTGGTTTGACCAGAAAGGTGCTAACTCCAGCAAGTTGATTCATCAACTTGGAAGATAAGAAGAAGGATCATTCATTCTAAAGTCTTCTTCTTATAAGAAGGCTTTTTTTGTTTTTTAAATTACAATTTGTGCTTGAAAAGGAGAATGAAAAATGTCTACCCCTCATAACGAAACGAAATTTGTTCATACCGGAAAAAACAACGGAGATCCCACAGGTGCCATCAGTGCCCCTGTCTACTTCTCCACCCCTTACCAGCATAAAGGGATTGGAGAATCTACAGGGTTCGATTACTCTAGAACGGGCAATCCTACCCGAGCTATCTTAGAACGGACCATTGCAGAAATTGAAGAAGGAGAGGCTGGGTTCGCTTTCAGTTCAGGGATGGCCGCCATCCAAACCGTGATCTCGTTATTTAACCAGGGGGATGAAATTCTCGTTTCGGAAGATCTATACGGAGGGACATATCGATTATTTGAACACGTAAGCGAGCACTCCGGAGTCACCTTCCATTATTCAGATAGTCAAGATTTATCCAATCTTGAAGCGAAAATTACGGAGCAGACAAAAGCTATTTATGTGGAAACACCGACCAATCCATTAATGCACGTCGCAGACATTCCCAAAATTTCCGAGGTCACAAAGAAGCATAATCTGTTGTTAATCGTGGATAACACCCTGTACACGCCTTATCTGCAGCAGCCTTTAAAAGAAGGCGCCGACATCGTCATTCACAGTGCCACCAAGTATCTCGGAGGACATAATGATGTACTGGCAGGGTTACTAGTCGCTAAAAAACCTGAAGTTTGCGAGAAACTTGGAATCTATCAAAATACTGCCGGCGCTGTATTGTCCCCTTTCGATTCTTGGCTGCTCATGCGGGGCATGAAGACATTGGCATTAAGAATGCGCCAGCACGAAGCAAATGCAAAATCAGTCGTGCAATTTTTAGAAAAACATCCCGCCGTAGCTAATGTGCTGTATCCAGGACGAGGAGGAATGGTTTCTTTTCGGTTAACTTCGGAGCATTGCATCGATCCATTTTTAAGAAACTTGCAGACGATTACTTTTGCGGAGAGTTTGGGCGGTGTAGAAAGCTTTATTACGTACCCAGCCACTCAGACTCATGCGGATATTCCGGAAGAAAAACGAACAAGCTACGGCGTTTGCAACCGGCTCCTCCGCTTTTCCGTCGGCATTGAACATATCGATGACCTGCTTGAAGATCTCGACCACGCTTTGGCTATTTTAGTAAAGGAGGAATTGATAAAATGACAAACACACAGCATTCCTTTCAAACACGTCTGCTTCACAGCAAGCATAAGTTTGACCCTGAGACAGGAGCGGTGAGTGTGCCGATCCAACAAGCCTCTACGTTTCACCAGAAAAACTTTGACCAGCCGGGAAAATACGACTACAGCCGCTCAGGTAACCCAACAAGAGAAGCTTTGGAAGAAACCATTGCAAGTCTTGAAGGCGGCAGCCATGGCTTCGCATTTGCTTCTGGAATGGCGGCAATCTCTACCTCGTTTATGCTGCTGTCGCAGAATGATCATGTCGTCATTTCTGAAGATGTGTATGGAGGTACTTTCCGTATGATCCACGACGTACTTCACAGGTTTGGAATCGATCACACATTTGTAAACATGACCGATCTTCATGAAGTAGCAACCGCTATTCGGCCGAATACAAAGGTGGTCTATATTGAAACCCCGTCCAACCCTTTATTAAATATTACCGATATTAGGGCTGTAGCTAAACTGGCGAAAGCCAATGGCTGTTTGACCTTTGTAGATAATACATTTATGACCCCCGCCCTTCAGCGGCCACTTGAACTGGGGGCAGATGTCGTGCTTCATAGTGCCACGAAGTTTATTGCCGGCCATAGTGATGTGGTCGCAGGTCTTGCAGTTGTAAACCACCCTGCTCTAGCTGAACAGTTGTCTTTTCTACAAAATGCTTTCGGTTCCATACTGGGAGCGCACGATTCCTGGCTCGTGTTAAGAGGATTAAAGACACTTGATTGCAGACTAAAGCAATCTTCTGAATCTGCCCAAAAAATTGCTGCCTATTTACAACAGCATCCGAAAGTGGAGCAAGTCTATTACCCAGGGTTCACCTCTCACCCCGGTCATTCCACTCATTCTTATCAAGCACAAGGGGCAGGTGCCGTTCTTTCCTTAAGATTGAAGGACGAAGCTGCGGTTAGAGAATTCTCCAAGCATCTGGAAATACCCGTCTTCGCTGTAAGTCTAGGCGCAGTGGAATCGATCCTCTCCTATCCCGCTAGAATGTCTCACGCTTCTATGCCGAAGCATGAACGGCTGAAACGAGGAATTACAGATGGTCTCTTGCGTTTATCGGTCGGACTAGAGAAGCCTGAAGATCTTATTCAAGACTTTGAACAGTCACTTGCTCATGTGGAAGCAGATTCTTTGGTAAGAAGGGTGAGTGTGTAACTCGTGAAACTTCATGAAGCCTTGCAAGAGCGGACACTTATCGGAGACGGGGCCATGGGGACCTTGCTCTATTCATACGGCATTGACCTCTGCTTTGAAGAACTGAATCTTTCCCACTCCAAAGAAGTGCTGAACGTTCATAAAGCTTACGTTCACGCGGGAGCTGACGTGATCCAGACAAATACCTACGGGGCAAATTATGTAAAGCTTGCCCGCTATGGTTTGGAGGATCAAGTTAAAGAAATCAATACAGCCGCCATCAAGCTTGCTAAAGAGGCTGCCCAGAATCAAAGTTATGTAGTAGGAACAGTGGGAGGTATCCGCGGCATTCAGAAACAAACCACCCCTCTTGAAGAGGTTAAGCGGAGTTTTCGAGAGCAGCTTTATTGTATGCTTTTTGAAGAAGTGGATGGGATCTTGTTCGAAACTTACTTTGACTTAGAAGAACTGCTAACCGTGGTTGAAATTGCAAAAAAAGAAACAAACCTTCCGATTATTGCTCAAGTGTCCATGCATGAACCAGGTGTTCTTCAGGATGGAACACCACTGACGGAAGCGCTGGAATTGATTGAGGAGTTGGGAGCCGATGTCGTAGGAGTTAATTGCCGTCTTGGACCGTATCATATGATTCAGGCATTGGAAGAAGTCCCGCTTCCCAAAAAAGCTGTACTTTCTGCTTATCCAAATGCCAGTCTGCCCGATTATGAGGATGGACGCCTCGTTTATCCAACCGACCCCACCTATTTCCAGAAGAGTGCGATCCAGTTATACGAGCAAGGGGCGAGACTCATCGGCGGATGCTGCGGAACAACACCGGACCATATCCAAGCGATCGCAGAATCCGTAAAAGGAAGGGCGCCCATCACTTCTAAAACCATTCCAGTCCGGGAGCAGCCTGCTGCTATTGAAGTCACTGAAAAAGAACGCAAGCCGCACTTACATGAGCTTGCTCATCAGGGAAGATCCATTATCGTTGAACTAGATCCCCCTAAGCGGCTGAAAACCGACCGCTTTTTCCAGGGAGCGAAGGCATTGAAAGATGCTGGGGTTGATTCCGTCACCCTTGCAGACAATTCCCTCGCTTCTCCGAGGATTAGTAATACCGCCATGGCCACCTTAATTCATAAAAAATATGACATTAACCCTTTGGTGCATATTTCCTGCCGGGACCGCAACCTAATCGGCCTGCAATCCCATTTGATGGGACTGCATACTCTCGGGATTCATGAAGTACTGGCCGTTACAGGTGATCCTACCAAAATAGGCGATTTTCCCGGGGCGACCTCCGTCTATGATTTGTCATCTTTTGATTTAATCCATTATATAAAACAGCTCAACAAAGGAATTTCTTTTTCAGGAAAACCACTGGGGGAAAAAACGTCTTTTTCAGTAGCTGCAGCCTTTAACCCTAACGTGCGCAACCTGAACCGCGCCGTTGGAAGACTTGAAAAGAAGATAAAGTATGGAGCAGACTACTTTATCAGCCAGCCCGTTTACAGTGAAGAACAGATCCTTGAAGTCTATGAAGCTACCAAACACATAGAATCTCCCATTTACATTGGGGTCATGCCATTAACCAGTTCACGCAATGCGGAATTTCTGCACAATGAAGTACCGGGCATTACCCTGTCCTCAGAAATTAGAGATCGGATGGACCTATACAGAGATGACCCTGCCCTATCGAAAGACGAAGGCATTGCGATTGCAAAATCTCTAATTGATGCCGCCCTCGATCTCTTTAACGGCATTTACTTAATTACCCCATTTCTCCGCTACGAAATGACAGTAGAATTAACAAATTATATTCAGGAAAAGACGAAGGAAAGACAAGAAAGGAAGGTTTCAAATGGTATCCACATTATTTGAGCAGCAACTTCAGAAAAAAATCATGGTACTGGATGGAGCTATGGGGACCATGCTACAGCAAGCCACCCTCTCGGCAGAAGACTTTGGCGGTGAAGAATATGAAGGATGTAATGAATACTTAAATCTTACGTACCCTTCCCTGCTTGATTCCATTCATTCGGCGTATCTTGAGGCGGGGTCCGATATCATTGAAACGAATACCTTTGGAGCTACTGATCTCGTGCTGGATGAATATAACCTTGGCCACTTAGCTGAAGAACTCAATGTAAAAGGAGCTCAAATCGCCAAGCAAGCTGCGGCAAGATATACAATCGCTGACCATCCTCGTTTCGTAGCAGGAGCCATGGGACCAACGACCAAAACCCTATCCGTCACAGGCGGAACCACCTTTGAATTACTTAGTAAAGCGTATCAGGAGCAAGCCCGAGGCCTTATTAAAGGCGGAGTAGATCTTCTCTTGCTGGAAACTTCCCAGGATATGCTGAACGTTAAGGCGGCCTACCTTGGAATTACAAAAGCCTTTATAGAAACGGATCAGCACTTACCTCTCATGATATCCGGGACCATTGAACCGATGGGAACGACGCTTGCCGGCCAGAATATTGAAGCCTTCTATCTTTCCTTAGAACATATGAATCCGGCCGTAGTCGGACTTAATTGCGCCACCGGTCCGGAGTTTATGCGCGACCATTTACGATCCCTTTCTGATTTAGCTACCACATCCGTCAGCTGCTATCCGAATGCGGGCTTACCGGATGAAGAAGGAAACTATCACGAAACACCTGAATCTTTAGCAGAAAAAATCTCCGGATTTGCGGAAAAAGGCTGGGTCAATGTTGTCGGAGGCTGCTGCGGCACTACGCCCGCTCATATTAAAGCTCTCTCACAAGTGGTTCAAGGTTTTACACCAAGAACCGCACCCGCTACTCACCCTCATGCAGTGTCGGGAATCGAACCCTTTATTTATGAAGACAAAAGCAGCCGGCCGATTCTTGTCGGGGAAAGAACGAATGTGATTGGCTCTCGAAAATTTAAGCGGCTGATCGCCGAAGAAAAATTTGAAGAAGCATCCGAAGTAGCAAGAGCCCAAGTGAAAAAGGGGGCCCAGGTCATTGATATCTGCCTCGCCGATCCTGACCGGGAAGAAGCCAATGACATGGAAGCGTTCATGCAGCAAGTTGTAAATAAAGTAAAAGTACCGCTTATCATTGATTCCACTGATGTAGAAGTTATTGAAAAAGCGCTGACTTATTCGCAAGGAAAAGTCATTATCAATTCCATCAATCTGGAGGATGGCGAAGAACGTTTCAAAGAAGTTCTTCCACTAGTGAAGCAATACGGAGCTGCCGTTGTGGTTGGTACGATTGATGAAACAGGGATGGGTGTAACCGCTGAAAGAAAACTAGAAATTGCCAAACGATCTCATGATCTTTTAGTGGAAGATTATGGCCTGCACCCTTCTGATATTATTTTCGATCCGCTTGTCTTCCCTATTGGTACGGGGGATGAGCAATATATTGGTTCAGCAGAAGCCACGATTGAAGGAATTAAATCCATTAAAGATCACCTGCCCGAATGCCAGACCATTTTAGGGATTAGTAATGTTTCCTTTGGTCTGCCTCCGGTAGGCAGAGAAGTATTAAATGCTGTTTATCTTTACCACTGTACAAAAGCTGGACTCGACTATGCGATTGTAAATACCGAGAAGCTGGAGCGATATGCTTCCATCTCTGAAGCCGAAATTAAACAGGCAGATGAACTGCTTTTTCACACCACGGACCAGACGCTTGCCGATTTCACAGCTTTTTACCGGGGAAAGAAAAAAGAAGTAAAAGTCCCTACTTCTACCATGACCTTAGCGGAACGGCTTGCCCATTATGTGGTGGAAGGCACGAAAGAAGGGCTTCTTCCGGACCTTGAGGAAGCCCTTCGTCAATACAACACTCCCCTTGAAGTCATCAATGGACCCCTGATGAAGGGCATGGCCGAAGTCGGTCGATTATTTAATGATAACCAGTTGATTGTCGCTGAGGTGCTTCAAAGCGCGGAGGTCATGAAAGCCTCTGTTGCATTTCTTGAACCCCACATGGAAAAGGATGATCACTCTAATAAAAAAGGGAAAGTCCTCCTAGCTACAGTAAAAGGCGATGTGCATGATATCGGTAAGAACTTGGTTGAAATCATTTTGAGCAACAATGGTTTTGAAGTAGTCGATCTCGGAATTAAAGTGACCCCTTCGGATTTAATCAAACAAATAAACCAGGAAAAACCAGACTTTATTGGTCTTTCAGGATTACTTGTGAAGTCAGCACAGCAAATGGTGTTAACGGCGCAGGATTTAACTCAGCAAAAAATTTCTCTGCCGATCCTTGTAGGGGGCGCTGCCCTTTCGAGAAAGTTCACCCATACTAAGATTGCCCCTCAGTATAAGGGACCGGTCTTTTATGCGAAAGACGCCATGAATGGACTTACCATCTCAAACAAGCTGAGCAATAAAGAAGACCGGGAAATTTTACTCCAGGAACAATCAGAGAAACAGGCTAAAGCAGCGGCAGGAAGTGAAAAGCAGCAAGCTGCAGCTTCAGCAACCGCTGTGGCAGAGAAACCTAAATCCAAGGTAGCCACCAATGTGCCTGTGTATCTCCCTAATGATTTTAAGCAGCATGTCATTAAGAATCATTCGATCGCTCATATCGAGCCCTTTATTAATCAGCAAATGTTATTAGGTCACCATCTAGGATTAAAGGGAAAGATCACAAAGTTATTAGAAGAAAATAATCCGAAGGCTCTTCACTTAAAACAAGTCGTCGATGAATTATTAAGGAAGGCCAGTCAAGAAGGCTGGATTAAACCATCTGCCCTGTACCGCTTCTTCCCTGCCCAGTCAGATGGAGATGATGTGATCATTTATGACCCCATAGACAAGCAAACCGTGATCGAACGTTTTACTTTTCCACGGCAAGCTCGTGATCCTCACCTTTGTCTCGCCGATTATCTGCGTCCGGTTTCCAGTAATGAAATGGATTATACTGCGTTTTTTGCGGTATCAGCCGGGAAGGGGATTCGAGATCGATCGGTAGAACTCAAAAATAATGGCGATTACTTAAAAAGCCACGCCCTGCAGGCGCTTGCACTTGAAACTGCTGAAGGTCTGGCTGAGCATGTTCACCAGCTGCTGCGTGACAAATGGGGATTTCCTGATCCTACAGATTTCACGATGCAGGAACGTTTTTCTGCTAAGTATCAGGGCCAGCGTTATTCCTTTGGCTACCCTGCCTGCCCTGATTTAGAGGATCAGCGAAAATTGTTTAAACTGCTCCAGCCTGAGCAAATTGGAATTGAATTAACAGAGGAATGTATGATGGAGCCGGAAGCTTCTGTCACAGCGATGGTATTTGCTCATCCAGAAGCTCGTTATTTTAATGTCCATTAGTAAGAGCTCTACAGCACAGCGAAGTAAATAAAAACAGGGTCAGAAGAAAAAATCTTCTGACCCTGTTTTTTTCTTTAAACTTCAATGTTATTAATAATTGCTCCCCATTCATTTAAAAAACTGAACCGACAGTTGATTTCGAGATAACTAGGATTTGAACAGCTACTCTTATTTAGGAAAAAAGATGCCTCGGGTTCATTCGAAAGTTAGTATATCGATAGCGTGACACTGTCATTTAGAAGAACGGTGTATTTATTTCTTTTTTATAGAGATTTTATACGAACATCAGCTATTGATATTTCCGTTCTCCCTTAAACATAAAGAGGTCGGGGGAATGGCGAGACTCCTATGGGAGGATAGGACAGGTGAGATCCCACAAGGCAATTTGCCCAAGGAAGCTCACCGGCCGCCCATGGAAAGTGTACAAATGCGCAATCGTCCGGGTAGACACGACTCGCATAAGCAGGAACATCAAAAGGGATGCGCTTTTTCATTCCGTTGATGTTCCTGCTTATGACGCGAGTGTCTGGGCGATGGAGCTGGCCGAGTTATTCCCCCGACCTCTAACTCTCTATAACGTAACGGAAATCTTCAAAATGGTTCTAAACTGAGTCTTCAAGAATAGAGAAATAACGGATATCCAAAATGATATTCACACAAGAAAATCACCACTCTAAGGATAACCTTTTCCTACTAAAACCCAGGAAGGTTATCCAGGTTGTTGGAAACATCCCCATCAGGATCACTGCGCAAATGTTCATCCCCATCTCTGCCTTTAAACAAATTCACATGTTCAATCTGCCCTTCCCTTGCCATTTGCTGAGCTTCCTTATAACCCACCACTTTACCTGAAGAAAGCTTCATTTCCACAATACTTCCCTCACTATTTTTACGAACTGCTATTATTTGTTCTGCCATACGATCGCCTCCTTGACCTTAGTATGGAAGTCAAAATTAATATTATTCAGCCGATAATGTAAATACACCCTCTCTTTTACTGCTCATAACGACCCAGATGCCATCAAAAAATAAATCTTTTTAACCCTTATTTATGTAAAATTTGAATAAAAAAGCAGGAAATCTAGTAAAAAAGTCGAATTTTATCAAATAACATACAACTTGGAGGTTTTCCGATGTCTGATGAACAATCCAGATATTCGCGTCTCGCACAAATTACTAAACTCATCAACACGAAACTAGACCTATATGAGGTATTGGAGCATGTCGTAACTGCTATATCTGAAGAAATTGTACAGTGTGACTCCGTGGGCATCTATTTACCTCAAGAAGACGGGACATATCAGGGCTTCGTTGGAAAACCAGCACTAATTAATGGAATGAGTCTTGATAAGCAAATTGTTGATCCTGCACAAGACTTACTTGCTAAAGAAGTGATCGAAACCAGAGAAGCTATTTACATCCCAGATACTAAGAAAGATGACCGGCCGGATCAGAGAGTTATTCAAGCGTTTAAAATCAATTCTTTACTTGTCCTCCCTATCTCACAGGAGCAGGAACTTTATGGGCTGGTCTTTTTGTTTGACTACGGTATCCCCATGAACTTAACCAATTCCGAAATTGAAACAGTGAAAGCTTATGTGAACATGGCGGCTGTAGCCCTTAGAAACGCTAATAACTTGACGAGAAAAGAAGATTTAATTGCAGATAAACAGCTGCTGCTGAACGTCACTCGAGAATTATCTCTTTGTTCTAACCTGCAGGAAGCATTAGAATGCTGTTTTGATTATCTTGGAAAAGTGTTAAAGAACCCCAACATCGGAGCCCATTTTCTAGATCCTGTGGCAGAACGCCAAATTCATGCTGCCAGCTTAAGTAAGGATAGTGATTGGACAGAGGAGGAATGGAAGAAAACCCACAGCCTCCTGAAACTGGACCATTCCCAGGACCTCGTCTTTCGTGAAGTTATAGAAACCCGGCAGTCGATTCTAATTCCAGATTCTTTTGCAGACCCACGTCCGAGCCATAAAGCCTGTAGAAAGTTTGGTATTAAAGGGATATATATGATTCCGCTGATCGCTATGGGAGAGGTCTTGGGGACAGTGGCCATTGTGAACCTTAAGGAGAAAGGCTACATTTATCCCCCATCCGCTATGCAGCTTGCAGAATCGATCGTGGACGCTACAGCACCGGTTCTTTCCAACCTCCTCTACATTGAGAAACAGGAGTTAATTATTAATGATCGCACTTCACAATTAACTAAGAAAAATGAAGAGCTAGAACAGGTTGTTAAAGAAATAAAACAACTCAGCCATGAGAAAGAACTCATTCTAAACTCTGCTGGAGAGGGAATATTCGGGTTAGATTTAGAGGGAAACATCACCTTCTGCAACCCTTCCGCTACTTCAATTCTCGGCTATAAAAACCAAGAAGAATTAATTGGCCAGTCCTATCAGTATATCTTTGACTGGAGGTTTTCAGAGAAACAGGATTACTCTAAATCCTTCCCGGCAAATTTCAAAACACAGCGGAACAGTGATCATTCTGATGAATTTTTCTTTAAAAAAGATCGATCCAGCTTCCCTGTTGAATATGTGATCACCCCACAGAAACAAAACAGCGGGGTCGTCGGCTATGTGGTCACATTTAAAGACATAACTTCCCGTAAACAGATGGAAGAGAAAATTAAATACCACGCCTACTATGACAGTGTCACGAATATCCCTAACCGGGTACTGTTTCATGACCGGTTAAGCCAGGCATTAACGTACGCAGAAATCCATGATAGTCCTTTAAGCGTACTCTTCCTGGATTTAGATCGCTTCAAGAAAATTAATGACACATTCGGCCATGGGTTTGGAGATATTGTCTTGAAAAAGGTAGCACACCGCTTAACTGCTGCCATTCCTAAAGAAGCAACGGTTTCCAGACAAGGCGGAGATGAATTCATTATCCTACTGCCCAGCGTGAAGGACCGCCAGGAAGCTATTGGCTGTGCAGAGGAGGTGCTGCACTCCTTTTCCTCGCCCTTTCTCATTGAGGAACAGGAAATTGCCATCAAAACGAGTATCGGCATCAGTATTTTCCCTGAACACGGCGTGACTGCTGACTTACTTATTAAAAATGCTGACGTGGCTATGTATAAAGCCAAGGAACAAACCGGTAATAAATATCAAGTGTATAGCCCAGAAATTGAAGACCGTTCCCTGGAAAGTATTCAATTGGAAAACGATCTTTATAAAGCGTTGGATCAGAATGAATTCGTACTCTATTTCCAGCCTAAAGTTGATACTGCTTCGAACACAGTTACAGGTGCGGAGGCCCTGGTTCGCTGGAAACACCCTAAGCTCGGGCTGCTTGCGCCAAAGGATTTCATTCCTCTCGCAGAAGAAACAGGACTGATCCTCTCCATAGGAGAATGGGTGCTGCAGCAAGCCTGTCAGCAAACGAAGACTTGGCATGATCAGGGCTATTCTTCACTTGGTGTATCCGTCAATTTATCTCCTCAGCAATTTAACCAGGATCAGCTCATTTGCCGCATTAAAGGAATTCTGGAAGAAACCGGGCTCCCTTCCCACTCTTTAGAACTGGAGCTTACGGAGAACTTGATTATTCATAATACCGAAAAGACCTTAACCACGATTCATCAGCTGAAGAAGCTCGGGATCAAAATATCCATTGATGATTTCGGCACGGGCTACTCTTCACTTGGATACCTAAAGGATTTCCCAGTGGATACTTTAAAAATTGATAAATCATTTATTGACGACATCACGACGAATCCCAACAACGCGGCAATTACAAATACCATCATTACCTTAGCAAAAAGTTTACAGCTGCAAGTTATTGCAGAAGGTGTAGAAACCAAAGATCAGCTCGATTTCCTTATTGAACATGGCTGCACACTCATCCAGGGTTACTATTTCAGCCAGCCTTTAGAAGAAGCCCACTTTTTAAAGCAGCCCTTAAGAGTCATAAACAACAATTAATAAAGGAGCAAATGAATTATGAAATCAGTACGTGCTGTATTAGATTACTTACAATCCGGAGGAGTTTCCCATATCTTTGGGATTCCTGCCGGTTCGGTGAATGCCTTTTTTGATGAGCTTTATGATCTCCCTGCTATTACTCCGGTTGTTACGAAGCATGAAGGAGCGGCCTCCTATATGGCTGCCTCATACGCGAAATATTCTCAATCATTAAGTGTATGTATTGCCAGCAGCGGGCCCGGGGGAACCAATTTAATTACCGGTGCCGCTAATGCCATGCGCGAACACCTGCCAATCCTCTTCTTAACCGGTTCCGTGCCTGTAGATACGGTGGGATTAAATGCTTCGCAGGAATTAGATGCTTCTCCACTCTTTGCTCCCGTCACAAAATACAGCAAAAGGGTAGATTCAGCAGAAGAGCTATTAACGGAAATTGATAGAGCCGTTACAATCGCTCTATCCGGTGTACCGGGGCCAGTTCATATCGCTATGCCAATCGATGTTCAGCTGACGAATATTGAACCACCACAGCTGCCTGATTTCCCTGCCCGCACTCCGCTGCTCCCCGATGACCAGCTCATTGAGCAGACGGTGAATAAACTATCAACGATTTCTAAAGGTTACATATTTGCCGGGCAAGGCATTCGAGGATGTACAGAAGATGTGATCGAGCTTGCAGAACTGCTGGACTGGCCGATTGTCTGTACTCCCCAGGCCAAAGGTTTAATGAGAGAAGATCATCCTTTATTTAAAGGCGTATTTGGATTTGCCGGGCATGAATCAGCCTCTGAGCTTGTAAACGAAGCAGATACACAAGCCGTTCTGATTGTGGGATCAAGCCTCGGAGAAACAGCAACCAACAATTACAATACAAACATAAACAAAGATAAGTTCACGGTGCAGATTGATTTAGATCCGACAGTATTTAACCGCAAATATCCGGTAGATCTAGCTATTCATGGAGATGCAGGCGTCAGTGTGAGCGGGTTAACTGCAGGATTAAAACAGGCAGGATTAAAACCGCACCAATATTCAAAAACTGCCCCTGCCACTCTTAGCCCATCTGCTGAATTTAACACGCAAAATGTATTGCGTTCACTGCAGGACATGCTTCCGAAATCGACCCGGTATACAATCGATATCGGCGAGTTTATGTCCTATGTCATTCACCATATGAATGTACTATGGGAGGACAGCTTTGATATTAATGTTCATTTCGGGGCAATGGGAAGCGGTATTGGCAGTGCCATCGGAGCTAAACTAGCTGAGCCTGAGCGTCCGACAGTGAGTATCACGGGAGATGGCTGTTTCTTTATGCATGGAATGGAGCTTCTGACAGCTAAGGAGTATCAGATTCCCGTCCTCTTTATCGTTATGAATAATGCCAGACTTGGAATGGTTCACCATGGCCACGCCCTTCAATATAAACGAGTACATGAACGGTTTGGTCAAGAAGCTGTGGACGTAGCTGCAATGGCACAAGCGTTGGGAATCCCGAATAAGCGTGTAGAGCAATTAGATGAACTGAAGCAGGAAACTTTGGAAGAGCTTCTTCAAACCGATGGTCCAGCGATCCTAGAGATCGCGCTGGTTGATGATAATGTACCACCCATGGGGGACCGTGTGAAATTCCTTTCTTCCTTTGGTAAATAACAAAGCTCCCGTTAAGCTCTGCTTAGCATCTAACATGGGAGCGAGCAATCCTTTACTTAACGCTAAACACAACGACCCCGAACCAATCTACCTGGTTCGGGGTCGTTGTGTTGTAACAATTTGATTCACACTCACTTAAGCAGACTGTTCTCCTGCTACATCTAATACTTTTGTTTTTAAATTATTTCTCGCTCGGAACAATCGCGACTTTACTGCTGAATTGGTAAGCTTAAGTGCAGAAGCAATTTCTTTTTCCTGAAGCTCGCCATAATATTTCAGTTGAAATACTTTTCTTAGTTTAGTTGGTAAAGTATTGATCTTCTCCTTAATCCCCTGACGAATATCATTTTCTTCGATCTCTTTTTCTACCGCAGACTCAGAAAAATCAAGTTGATGCTCCGGTAAACAGGTCTCCTCAAGGGACAGTACAGGCGTACGTTTTTCTTTGCGTAATAAATCAATCGCTGTACGTTTCGCAATCGTCGTCAGCCACGCCCCCACTTTGGCTTCATCCTCTATTAAATGTAGTTTGTGGTAAGCTTTCAGGAAAGATTCCTGCAGAACATCTTCAGCAAGTCCCTGATCCTTAGTCAAACTGAAAGCTGCCCGAAACACTCTTTGATAATACGTTTCATAAATGTAATTAAAATCCTGCTTCACTGTGCCTGCCCCTTTTTAGGATTTAGTTAAAGTATTTTTTTACAAAATCAGGTACTTCATCACTTTCCAGACCGTAAACTTCCGAATTCGCAGATGGTGAATCGCTATATTGAATTTGAACTAAATAAGGATAAGAGGAATGATAAACTAGCTGCTTCGTAAGCGGTAAAAGCTGGCGGATTTGAGCTTTATCGATTACTTTTTTGCCAGCTTCACTTTCCCACTGCCCACTTTCAAAAATTCTTGATCGCTCTTCCCATTTCATTGAATCCCGAACTTTTATAATTTTTATAGAGGAAATTTCATCCGGTGTAGTAAAGGCATCGTCGTATTTACCATGCTCCTTCAGCCAGTTGACTGTATGCTCAAAGGTTGGAGGTATTGTAGCTGATCCTACTACCTTTCCGTTCTTCTTCCCAAGTACGTGAGAGGAATTGGCAGGTGGCGATTGCATGCTGCTGTAAGACTCGTCTATCAATTCCTTCTTAAACCGGGTGAGATACTCTTCTATTTGTTCGGGGTCCTTAATATGGATCCCAGTATTTCGTGGTCCTACTGGGTATATGGTAATCTCATCCAGGTTGCTTGTCGTCATTTGCAGAAATGGTTCGGTAAATTGTTTATAGTCCAGGGACTCATAGATCGGTTTTAAATAAGGATCCAATGAGTGATCGTACTTGTATTCATAGCTTCGAATCACCTTACTCCCATTGTCTAATTCATAAGCTATGAAGAGAGTTCGATCCCCTTCTCCTTTTGGTACAGCATTGTTAATTAGGTGTTTTTGAAGTTTTCGAACATCCTCGATGGTTTTGGAGTCTGTTAAGTATTTCTCTTCATCGTCTTTCTTATATCGATAGGAACTTCCATCAAGGAAAACTTGCTCAATGTTTTTCTGCTGAGGAATTTTTGTTTCATAGCCAAGCGGATCCCAGTTGACGATAAGGATAATAAGTACCCCTGCCGCTAGAAAATACGCATATCCTTTGAAATGCTGCAGTCCGAAGATTCTCCACGATTTATGGAGCAGCATTTCTGCCAGCAAATAGCCAATTAACGATCCCACAATATAGCCAAAAGTCAGCCAGCCGTAGCTGGATTGAGAACTCCAGAAAAAGGATCCTGCTAACAACGCGAAGCACGCAGCGACTCCATATTTAAAGAAAGGCTTGAGCTTAGGATAAGCAAGTGCCTGAGAGGCCGTCTCAATCGGCCGCTTCTGGTAGAAATATAGCGAAAGAAAGAATAACGCTACAGAAATCAAGCCATATAACAAAATATCAATTCCAGTGATGTCACCATGTTCAGCATATAACAGCCGGGTAATGGGTGATAAATGAGAAATTTGATAGTTAAAGATAAATTCTGAAGTAAAACCTTTTAAATAAATTTGCAAATTATCAGCAGTGAGAAAAATTAAACCTGTAGGCAAGAACAAAAAGATATACGTTAAGCCCCCTTGGACTAACGAGAGACCCGTTAGCGTGCCTACAAAAATGCCAGCAATATAAAGTAACGTGGTATAAAGAAAGATAACTCCCATCCAATGCCATACATCACTAGTTGAATAATAGATCGAAACATCCACACCAGCCTGCATCAATAATAAAACTATCCCTGTAATAATGACCGGAATCATCAGTAAAACAAAACCTGTAACTACATGGAGAACAAACAGCTGGACTCTTTTCACAGGAAGACTGTGAATGAAATCTGAAGAATTCTTCACCTGTACATAACGCAGAAGAAAGATGGCCATTAATATCGGTACCGACAACAGCAAAAAGTATTGCATTCCATAACTCGTGGTAAAAAGACCTTTCTGTGCCGTTTGAAAAAATGGGTCGTCGTTTTTACTAACCTCCATCAATATTTGGAGCGGGAGAATGAACAGCAGACCGGCCAGATAGACTAAGCTGATCCACCCCGTAATACGAAGATCCTGTTTGATGATTTCTTTTTTAAACAATGATGTTTTCAATGGCATAGCCGGCACCTCCCATTTCGTAAATAAAGATCTCTTCAAGCGTCAATGGAAGCCGGTCATAAAGGAGAGGACCTTGTGAGTTGATTTCTTCCTCTACGATCTTTTCGTCACCTCGGATAATATAGAGCCTTACACTTCCTCGCTTCTCCTGATAAACTACATCCAATTGGCTGGCATCCAAATCCTTCCCACCACGGAAAGCGACCTGCACTTTATGGATATCAGACTTTAAGTCATCGAGTTCTTTTTCTATTAAAATCGAACCTTTATGAAGAATACCAATATGATCACAGATATCTTCTACTTCTCTTAAATTATGAGAAGAGATCATCACCGTCATGGAACGATCGGCCACATCCTGAATGATTAAATTCTTCACTTTCCGTCGAACGACAGCATCCAACCCATCAAATGGCTCATCAAGAATTAATAAATCCGGCATAGCGGATAAGGCCAGCCAAAAGGAAACCTGGCGCTGCATCCCTTTTGAAAAGTTGCTGATTTTTTTATTTTCATCCAGTTGAAATAAATCCTTTAACCGATGATAACGTTCTTGACTCCAGTTTGGATAGAGATCCTCATAGTAGCCTGCCATTTGTTTAGTAGTGTAATGGGCAAAGAAAAAAGGGGCATCAGGGAGAAAGATTTGACGGCTCTTTACTTCGATATTCTCAAACACCGGCTGATCTTCAATTTGTACTTCCCCCGAGTTCTGTTTAATGATACCTGCAAGCATTCTTAGTAAGGTGGTCTTCCCTGCTCCGTTTGATCCTAACAGACCGTAGATCGACCCTCTCTTAACTGTGAAACTCACATCGTTCAACACCTGAGTACGATCAAAAGTTTTATGTAAATGTTTGATATTAATCATCGTCTTTTCCCCCTTTAACTTCGTTTATTAAGGCTTCCATTTCAGAAACCGGCATCCCCAGGTAGTCTGCCTCTGCCAAAAGACGCTTCAGCTCTGCCCGAACCTTTTCAAGCTTTTTCGTATTTTCTGTTTGATCTAATGAATTCACAAAGCTGCCTTTACCTTTAAGTGAGTAAATAAACTCTTGAGATTCTAATTCCCGGTAGGCTTTCTGTATCGTATTAGGATTAATGGTCATTTGCTGTGCAAGTTCTCTGACGGAGGGGAGCTTCTCATCTGCTTCCATGACTCCTTCTATAATGAGCCGCTTAAATTTTTCAACTAATTGTTCGTATATAGGTTTACGACTCCTAACATCCAGCTCAAACATCCATTCACCTCCCAGGTTTATTTACACTGTATTAACTGTATTAATATTTGTAGTACAGTAGTAGTATAGCGAATTATATTTGAATTGAAAAGGATAAATTTCAATTTAATCAACTTTTCCGAGGGCATGCGCTGATCATCCTCAGACTTTTCACTGCTCCCCCATTGTTGAAAAGTGTCTACGCAAGCGATGCAGCTGAACGCGTTATATCCAACCTCTGACCCCTATAAAAGCAATGGAAACACCCGCTTCTCCCTTAGACTTCACGAGTATTTTTTTCTCCTTAGCCCAGACTATAGATAAGAGACAGGAGGAAAAAAAATAGATGAAAAACCATCATATAATCGAACAGACGGTAAAGCACAAACAAAAGAAACAAATGGCCAAAGGAAAAAGCGGTGCCCTCGTCTGGTGGCAGCTTTCTTTAATTGGAATTGGCTCCATTATTGGGGCAGGTTTCTTTCTAGGAACAGGATTGTCCATCCATCTAGCAGGCCCCGCTATTTTAATCAATTATTTCATCGCTGGTGTGACTGTCTTCTTTGTATTTGCCGCGTTAGCTGAAATGACCGTCAATGATCCTGTTAAGGGGTCATTTAGAATTTATGCCAAGAAAGCATACGGGCACTCGGCAGGATTTGTATCGGGGTGGATGTACTGGCTTTCTGGAGTATTAATCATGTCCAGCGAAATCATTGCCCTTTCCACTTTCACGCAGTATTGGTTTCCAGCTATTCCTTTATGGATTTTTTCAATTATTTATACAGCCATTGGATTTGGTATCAATCTACTTGGGGTGAAGAACTTCGGAAAGATAGAATCGATCTTTGCTGTGGTGAAGCTGACAACCCTGCTCGCTTTTATTTTGTTTGGCTTACTCCTTTTGTTCCACATCATTACGCCAGCAGATATAACGGCAAGCGGCAGCCATTTGTTCCAAGAATTTATGCCTAATGGATTAAAAGGATTGTGGTCAGCCCTTATTTTCGTTTTCTTCTCATTCGGTGGCATTGCCGTGATAGGCGTGGCTTCTACTGAGTTGAAAAGTAAAAAAGATGTACCTAAAGCAGGAATCGGGATGCTTGTGACACTCGTTTCCGTCTATATTTTATCGCTTTCCTTTGTATTGTGGATGGTTCCGTGGAATAAAATTAATGAATCGGAGAGTCCATTTGTTACCGCTTTATCTTCCTTTCAAATTCCATATTTAGATTCGATTTTTAATATTATTATTATTAGTGCAGCGTTCTCTACTATGGTAGGAGCACTATATTCCATTACAAATGTGCTCGTTTCGCTTGCCCGGGATGAAGACGCTCCTTCTTCCATGGCGAAAAAAAACAACCGTGGTATCGCGTTGAGATCTCTCGGTTTGACTGCCATAGCTCTTGTAGTATCAATTTCACTTTCCTTTTTTCTTCCAGATACCGTATATGAATACATTACAACCTCTGCTGGGGTACTCTTGATCATGAATTGGGCGATTATTCTTTCCTCCCAGCTTAAACTTCGTCCTCATTATAATGAAGAATCCGCTGGCAGATTTAAAATGCCAGGTTACCCCTTCACCTCCTATGCCGGACTGTTAATGATTGCTCTAACGATAATAGGCGCCCTGCTCAGCGGCGGCCAGCGCATCGGAGTTTTTATTAGTCTCGGTCTAATTCTAATAATTATCGGTGTATATAAACTGGTTCAGCATCGTCTTCATCCCAGGGAATAATTTTCATATTCCCCCGTCCCAAGGCCCTGAATTTTCATTCATCAAACGTACGAGCATTGAATACCTTTGAAGAAGAATGAATGTTGGGGAGGAGTATACGTGAAAGGCTATGTTGAAACCGCAGAATTTGAGCATCTATTCTGGCTGCAGATCTTAGGTGACCATGCTCGTTTTATCCATGATGCTCTTGTGGTAAGCGAAAAAGAAGAACTTAGACGTGCCACTGAATTTAAAGACACGTGGGATGATTTGTTAAACCATGTAAGAAACAAGGAAGTAAAGGACTATCAAATATTCACGAATGAAATCGGCGACACGGCAAGAAGTTTTCATAAATACACGCTGGCTTTGCTAGATAAAAGCCTGATTGGAGATATTAGAATTCATATTGGCCCCACCTTTATGAACCACATGATTAATGAATTAGAGGAATATTTACTCGTGATCAGCTATTTAGGTATTGGAGAAATCCCTCCTATTTTCCACGAGCTTCACCACCACATGCTGTGGCTGTTAGACGCTTCCTTCCATTCCTCCGCCATCAATGATGAAATCGACGGTGTGGAAAAACGACTGAAAGCCAAAAGCGCTGAATTTGAACATGAATTTAATCAATTCTACTTAAAAGCTGTGGAAATGCACGGATATTTGCGAACTCACCGGCAGTCCTTTCCTGCGCTCAGACGATTTAATAAAGAAGTAGAAATAGAAATGAAAATTTTTAAAACCTTCCTCAGAGAATTAGAAGAAATGGAGATTACTGCGGAGCTCTTAGGGACTTTTAATGTTCTTATGGCTGACCATATGGCAAGAGAAGAATGCTATTATTTATATAAACTAGCTGAATCCACAAAAGGTGACTATCCGGCATGCGACCCTACCAGTCCACGGGTTGAAAAATAATTAACGGTCCATGGTAAAGCGGAAAATTAGAATAGGTGAACTTCCATTTCAAACACAAGAAAGAAAAACCCGAACCAATTTAAAAATCAAAGGTTCGGGTTTTTCTGGTTCATAAATTTCCTTTTTTTCTTCCCTTTATTCAGGAAAATCCGGATTAGGCAGTTTATAAAACTCTCGAATATAGCTGTAGTCCCCAGCCATCCTTCCCACAGGTGCAAGTTTATATGGATCTACCTTGTCCGTCTGCTGGTAGAGGTCATCTTGAATATGGTAGCCGGTGACTTTTCCAAGGACGAGGTTATTCGATCCCAATTCAATGATACGGTCAAGCTCGCACTCCATACTAATTGGTGCTTCAGCTACTCTTGGAACACGGACGGACCGGCTGGAGGACGATCGGGTGCCGGCAAGGGAAAATTCATCTTCATCCGGTCGATATGCCTTGCTGGATTCATACATTTGATTGGCCAGAGACTCTGAAACAATATTAACTACGAACTGATCCATTGCTTTTATATTCGTTAACGTATCTTTCTCCATCTCGTTGCTTCCAATTGAAAAACACAAGGTAACAGGGTCCATCGAGGCAACGGTGAAGAAACTGAACGGAGCCAGGTTCCGGACTCCATCTATGCTGAGGGTGGAGACCCAGGCGATGGGTCTTGGCACAACCGCTCCTTTAATCAACTTGCTCATATCATGATTTGTAAAGTCATCTCGCTCAATAAACATCTCAATCCCTCCTCCTAGGATGTAAAGCCATTTTATCTCAGTTGGAAGTTCTTCTCACTTAAATTGCCTGAACATTTGTTTAATAGAAACAAAAAAGGGAATATAAGGATAAATACAATTAGAGAGGAGCACATCCCGTGGAACTATGGAGTATGATCCAAGCTGGTATTGCAGACACCTCAAACTTTTTATGGAAGTATGTTCTATCTATTATTTTAATTGCAGGCGGAATCTTTCTTACTTTCCGAATCAAGTTCTTTCAATTTCGTTTCTTCGGTCATGTTCTTCACCAAACCATTGGTCAGATATTCAAAAAAAATCAACAAAAAGGGACAATCAGCCCTTTTCAAGCCTTTACCTCTGCTTTAGCTTCCACAGCCGGAGCCACAAATATTGTAGGTGTACCGGTTGCCATCGCCCTCGGCGGACCCGGAGCCCTATTTTGGATGTGGACCGTAGCCGTTATTGGAATGTCAACGAAATACGCAGAAATTCTTCTTGGCATGAAATACAGGGAAACAAACAAAAAAGGAGTTTGGGTGGGCGGGCCCCAATATTACATAAAAAAAGCCCTCGGCTGGAAGTGGGTATCTACTGCCTTTGCATTTTTCCTCATGCTTGAACTAATTCCTAGTGTAATGGTGCAATCCAATTCCATCGCTACTCAAACTGAAGGCGCCTTTGGATGGTCGGTCATTATTACAGGAGCTGTGATGTGCGTGGCCATTGCCCTTGTAGTCTTTGGAGGAATTAAACGAATCGCCAGCGTCACAGACAAAATGGTTCCCGGAATGGTACTTATTTATGTAGGAGTTGCCTTGTATGTCATCTTCGCAAATGTCGGACAACTGCCTCATGTGTTTGCTCTCATCTTTACTCACGCCTTTACTCCTACTTCAGCAGCGGGAGGATTTGCCGGTGCTGGTATAGCTCAAGGTATTCGCTGGGGGGTAGCACGCGGACTTTATTCTAATGAAGCCGGACTTGGAACGGCGCCTATTGCCCACTCGGCAGCGAGAACAGACCATCCCTCTAAGCAGGGACTCTGGGGCATCTTCAGCGTTTTTATTGATACAATTGTCATCTGTACCATTTCAGGGTTAGCTGTGCTGGTCACTGATGCATGGAGACAGGTAGGAGTCAGCGATGCTTCAAATATGATTAACGTTGCATTTGCCAGTGAATTTGGTGATGCGTTCGGCGGCACCTTCATCAGTATATTTCTTCTCTTTTTCGTTATTACCACGATTGGAGTTCTGGTCTTTTACGGGGAGAAACAAGCCGAGTATCTCTATAATTTGAATGCTGCAAAAGCGATGAGAATTGTATATATCCTCTCGGTCTTTGTCGGAGCGATCGGCGGACTGCAATTTGTCTGGCAATTCCTTGATTTACTGCTCGCTTTTGTACTTCTCTCTAACATTATCCCACTCTTATTCCTGCATAACGAAATTGCAGATTTAACGGATGATTACGTCAATCGGGTCTACAAGAAACGAACGAAAGAAAAGAAAGTCGAACTCTTCCGGGAAGAAGACGCCAGTTAAATATAATTTTCAAATTTACGATGCAGCTTACAAATAGACTACAAAGCGATCTACGATTTCAAACGCAAAGAAGCCCAGAGTGCACATTCAACTCTGGGCTTTATTTAGTTGATCAAGCACGTACAAAATTGCTCCCCTCTATTATATCGTGTACAATTAAATCGTACACAACTTAAATAAGGGGGCACTATGAATGAATACAGTTTACGATTTTGCAGTGAAAAAGCCTAATGGGGAAAAACAAGCGTTGAATGATTATAGAGGAAAGACTTTGCTGATTGTAAATACTGCCAGCAAATGCGGGTTCACTCCGCAGTTTGAAGGTCTGCAGGAACTTTATAACAATCATAAAGAGGAAGGGTTAGAAATTCTAGGTTTCCCATGTGATCAATTTAATAATCAAGAGTTTGATGACATTAATGAGACCACCGAATTCTGCCAATTGAACTATGGCGTCACCTTTCCTATGTTTGCGAAAATTAATGTAAATGGGGACCAGGAAGATCCATTATTTACTTTCTTAAAAGACCAGAAAAAAGGAGTTCTATCGAAAAAAATTAAATGGAACTTCACAAAATTTCTAGTTAATAAAGATGGACAAGTAATTAATCGCTACGCCCCCACCACTAAACCTAGTGATATTGAAAAAGATATTAAAGAATACTTACAGTAAAAAAGGATGAATCCATTGAAAGACTTTTTAACCCTGGAGAACCAACTTTGCTTTACCATCTATGAAACAGGAAGCCAATTTAATAAGCTCTATACGAAAGCTCTTCAGCCCTTTGGCGTCACATATCCCCAATACCTCGTTCTGCTTGTGCTCTGGGAGAAAAATGGACGGACCGTGAAAGAATTGGGTGAAAAATTAAGTCTAGGTTCAGGGACGTTAACACCGATGATTAAAAGAATGGAAACAAAGGGATGGCTCACGAAGGAAAGGTCAAAAAAAGACGAACGTCAGGTTTGTCTTTTCCTGCGACCAAAAGCCTTCGAGGAGAAAGCAAACATCACGGAACAAATCACACGTGAAATAGCAAGCTGCAACATTGAGCTTGAAGAATACGAACAGTTAATGAAGCAGTTGAAAATTCTGCAGCATAAGTTAATACAACGACAGACAGTGACTTGAATCAACAAGTGCCCGGGCTTATATGGTCCGGGTTTTTTACGCTTCCATTTTACTTTTCATTTCTAAAAAAACCGAATGACCCCCGTTTGATTTCACCTCCTCCCACATCTTTAATGTTTCTTCAAAAAAGATCCTCCAACCTTGCATTAGAAAGAAAAAAACGGGGATACGAATAGATAAGCTGGTTCAGTAAATTCTAAGAGGATGAGGAGGGAAGTATATGAAGATAGCCATTATGGGTGCAGGCTTAGCCGGACTTTCCTGTGCTCTTATGTTAGAGAAACATGGATATAAGGCTGATCTATTTGAACGAAGAGGGATGGTTGGAGATCGGATGATCTTCGGGGAAGCGATTTTTTCCTTATTCCATACTCCTATCCCAGATTATGTAAGGTTCCTCTCAGAAAAGTATAATTTTGACGTTAAGCCCACCAGTAATATTAATAAACTGTATATCCATTCCCCTAATGAAACAGCATCCCTGGAGGGAAACCTAGGCTTTATTAATATGCGCGGCAAGCATCCTGAATCCTACGACAAACAACTGGCGGAGCAATTATCAGCACCTATTCACTATCATCAAGATTGTAGTTATGAACAGCTTTCCAAGGAATACACTCATATTGTGCTGGCAACCGGAGATGCTCTCGACACAAAGAAGATCCAAACATATGAAGAGGCCTATACCGCATGTTTTAAAGGCGCAACTATAAACGGAAACTTTAAACGTAACGAGGTTCACGCCTGGTTTAACAATGACTTTGCTCCCAAAGGAATGGCATATATTCTCCCCCACTCAGAAACCGAAGCTAGTTTAATTTTAGTTTATCCTGAGTACCCAGAGAATAAGGAAAAAGATAAAGAAGAACTTTGGAAAACACTTCTGAAAACAGTGGACAGCACCCTGGATCAAAAATTTATTATATCGAGTGAATTCAGCATGGAAAACTTTATGATTGGAAAGTCAGGATACCCACGTATTGGAAATACATTCTTTACTGGGAATTGCTTTGGTTGCATTTCCCCTTTTCTTGGATTCGGAGAATTTGCTGCAATATTAACAGGTATCTATGCGGCGGAGGACTTGTGCGGGATGTCCAGTTATGAAAAAAGAACAAAAAAACTGTATCAAAAATATCATGATTCCCTGACCCTTCGCCGTTCGATTGAAAAATTAAGCAATGACCAATTGGACAAAGTAGTCAAGACAGTGAAAATGGAACTCGTAGGCAAGGCTTTAGTTAACCCTCATATTCACCCATTAAAGATATTAGCAAGAATTCTTCATCCTTTTCACCGGGAAACGTAGAAAAAAAGCAAACCCTTGTTGGGTTTGCTTCTCTATCTATTATTTCATAAAGACATGATTTCCAATAACGGTGGTTACTTGTCGGTTACTCAAATAGTCACTTGACGCTTTTTTAGGATTATAGAAAAATAGAGAATCATGATCATACCCTTGATAAGCAATAGCCTCTCGTACTGCCTGTTTAGATTGACTACTTGCCGGCTGGTGGATTGTGCCGTTTAATACCGGAGAAAACTGATAGTTGTCATAAATTACTCCATACAGGGAATCTGGGAACTGATCGCTTTGAACGCGATTTAATACCACTGTGGCTACAGCTACTTTCCCTGCATAGCTCTCCCCTTTAGCTTCGGCTTCGACTAAGCGTGCAAGTAAATTCTTTTCAGAAGCGGTTGGTGCAACGGGTAGTTTAAGCGTCTGTCCAGGATAGATCATATTTCCATTTTTATCATTCATTGCTTTTAATTGCTGAGCAGAGATACCATATTTCTGGGCTATATCATAAAAAGAATCACCCTGCTGGACCGTATAGGTTTGATTACTCTCCGCATGGGCCTGAATTCCGAAAGTTAAAGAACTAATGATAGCAAGGGATGCGATCACTAAACGTTTTAACATGTTATACCTCCTTGAAAAATTCATCCCTTACAAAGTATCATAGCCTTTTATTCATTTCATTATTAATTCTTTCCAATGTTTCCATAACCCAAATTTAGCAGTTAGGATTTCAATTAGAGTCAGTTTTTTCCTTGGAAAATCGTACGAATTATAGTTAATCCGCTATTTAGAGGTGATTCCTATGTAGCTTTATTTAAGAGAATTGAAGGAACAGGATTGGCGGTATGTCCACCGTTACGCTGCTCAAGAAAAGGTTTGCCAATACCAGCCGTGGGGACCAAATTCAGAGGAAGATTCCCAAACATTTATTAAAGATGCATTAAAAGACAAACTGACCTCTCCCCGCACACGATTTGCCTATGGAATCATTCTTGATTCTACGAAAGAGTTTGTGGGAGTCGCAGAAATAAACCTTCGGGATCAAGTAAATCGAAACGCAGAAATCTCTTATATTATCCACCCAGATCACTGGGGGAAGGGGTTGGCATCGAAAGCCGCACTTAAGCTGCTGGACTTTGGCTTTAATGCCTTGCGCATGCATAGAATCTACGCTACCTGTGACCCCCGAAATACCGGTTCTGCACGAGTTCTGCAAAAAATCGGAATGAAAGAAGAAGGAAGAACCCGTGAAGATCTCTGGATAAAAACGGAATGGCGAGACTCCTTACTATTTGGCTTATTAGCCCACGAATATCACCACTCGAAAAAAATGGATCATGAGCTGTCATGAGGCCAATAGATGAGCAACCTTTGTTCACATCTTTCCTGGCATCAATAGGGCTCGCTCGAGGCGGAGTTACATTTCAAGAGTTCCGCCTCCCACCCTCTTCACCCCGCGTATCCCTGCGATATCTTCTACTAGCTTCAGCAATGCCCGGTCCTTCTCCTTTGCCTCTACCATAAAATCCACATTTACATCCAATTTCTTTAATTCACTAAGTAAAGGTTTAATAAAATCTGCGTCTACATAATTTGCATGACTGCGATATTCTTTCTCCGTTTTCGGTGAAGAAACATGAAGCTTCGGAGGAAATGGACTGGATTTCCATGTATTAAAAAATCGAGGAAGCAGACTTGTTAACGTTTCTTCTTCTGAATGATTCGCCATAAAGTGATGATAATCAAACATCATAGGTATGTTCTCTTTTTCACAAACATTCAGCGTCTCAGAAGTAGTATAAGTCTTATCATCATTCTCCAGTGTCATCCTCTCTTTAATAGAAGCTGGAAGCTGCTTAAGATTAGCATGGAATCGTTCAAGGGCGGCGTTCTTATCTCCATAAGCTCCTCCAATATGCAGATTAATATAGGCTTCGTCCTCAAGACCCATCGCTTCGAGCAAAGCATAGTGGTACTTCATATCTTCTACGGCATTAGCGGTTACATGAGGTTTGTCACTTGTGAAAAGGGTAAATTGATTCGGGTGAAAGCTCGTTCTTATCTCATGCTTTTTCACAAGCTTTCCAATCGCTTTGTACATTTCTTTAAATGGTGCAATATAATCCCAGTTCACTTCTGGATGGGTCGCTAGAGGAACGAGCGACGAGGAAAATCGATACAATGGAATCTCATGTGCAATATTATAATGGATCGCTCGTAAAGTATGTTCTAAATTTGCTTTGGTGATCTGTATTAACTGCTCCTTCCTCTCTTTTTTTTCAAGCTTTTGATAACGTGAATACGTCATTGTTTTCGCCGGAGTTGCGTTCCAGAGTTCCAATGCATGAGCTACGTAACCAAACCTGATTTTCATAAATTTTCTCCTTTATATAAAAAGCTGTCTGGTTACTTTTCCCTGAAACTTAATATCCTATAGCTTTCGATGTTTTATACCGCTGAAATTTTAAGGAGCATCTGGCAGGACGTACCTTCTCCAGCGGTTCACTCCAGTCTTATCACAGGCTAGTTTATTCAGTAGCCTGTTCGCAGCAGCAGGAGAATCCAAATGTAAAAAACGACGAGCTTCTTGATTGGAGATCCTTTCATGAATTAAGTATTTATAATCCTGCAAAGCAGCTGCATGGGCGTTGCTTGAAATTTTGTTACATAAAGGACATCGCCATTTCCCTTTAATTCTTATCATTGCGTATTGATCGCATCCAGGACACTGGACTCCCGTGCGAATTTCATTTAGTTTCAGTTCGTACTGCTGAAACAAGTCAGCTTTGGGTTCCAGATGTTTTTCTATTAACTGACTGCTGAGTTGGTAAAGACGGTCCTGATCAATGACTTCGTTAGGATAGGTCATTTTCATAGATTGGACTCTTTTAGGAATTCCTTCAGCACGAAGTAGTGCTGGGTGACTCTCTTTATTTTTGAATTTAATCATGACTTTTCGATGAGTAAACGCAACTAGAAAATCAACAGGTACTGCCATTGAAAAATGCTCCAGCAAAAAATTCTCTAATTGTTCTTTTTGTCTTTCCGCTTGAATGACAGGATCAGGAAACACTTCCTCTTTATTTTCATTCCCTCGAATAAGCTGATGAACTTGTTGGTCAAGGGTAATTACGCCTGAGATATTCTTTACTTCAATAATGAGAAAAAAAGAAGAAGTGAGGATAAGCGTGTCAATTTGGAAGAAACGCTGGCCATCGAATAGCCGGAGGTCATGCAAAATGAGGTCATTCGTCTGTGGTAATAAACCGAGGTAAAATTCAAGCGACTGCTCGCCCGAAAATCCTGCCTTTAATCTTCTGTAGTTGTCATTGATGAGGGAGAGCTTCGGATGATGGGGGTGGAGCCTTCGGGTGAGGGACTCTAATTTCCTCAACCTTAAAGGGAGTGAGCGCTGCTTTACAATCATTCAACCATTTCCTTTCTTAAACGAACTCCTTTTCTTATTCTCCTTAAAAGAAAAAAACTCCTTTCTTATTTCAAGATTTTTCTATCGCTCCGATTATTGGATCTATCCTTCTTTATTTAACTTTTTATCGGAGCTTCATTCAATTCTATCGTTTCTTAAAGTGATTCTATCTACTATTCCTCTGTTTCTATCGCACCTTGGCCTTTCTATCGACTGATCATTATCACTGAAATCACCTCTATCGCTCCAAATTTTCTTTCTATCACATCCAAAACTCCTTCTATCTCACCACAAAAAAAGAGCGCCTCTCCGGCGCCCTCCTCCTTTACCTTTTATTCATTTCTGCAGGTTTAGGTCCTTTACGTTCTCCGCGGTCCAGTCCGTGGATTTGGTCCATTTCCTCTGCACTTAGTTCAAAGTCAAACACATCAAAGTTTTCTTCTATACGGTGAGGAGTTACCGATTTCGGAATCACTACCGTATCGTTCTGCAGGTGCCAGCGTATGACTACTTGAGCCGATGTTTTTCCATGCTTTTCAGCGATGGATTGAATCACATCATCCTTAAGAACTTCTCCACCCTGCATCAGCGGACTCCACGCTTCTACTAGAATTCCCTTTTGACGGCAGAATTCTTTCACATCATTCTGCGCTAAGTATGGGTGGCATTCAATCTGGTTAATCGCCGGTTTAACATCACATTCATCCAGCAGTCGCTGCAGATGATCCGTGTCAAAATTACAAACCCCAATGGCTTTCACCTTTCCATCATGCTTCAGCTGCTCAAGTGCTTTATACGTTTCTACATAATCATCATATTCTGGTGTCGGCCAGTGGATTAAATATAAATCGACATATTCAAGTCCAAGCTTATCCAGACTTTCATCTAAAGCTTTTAATGTATTCTCGTAACCTTGATCACTATTCCACACTTTCGTAGTGATGAACAGATCTTCTCGAGAGACTCCACTTTGACGAATGGCCTCTCCTACTTGCCGTTCATTTCCATAAATGGCCGCTGTATCAATCGAACGATAACCAACTTCAATCGCTTTTGTTACAGCAGGAACAGCATCTTTTTCTTCTACTTGCCAGACTCCAAATCCAAGCTGCGGCATTTTCACGCCATCGTGCAAGGTAACTGTATTCATGTGAATTCTCCCTTTCTATTAAGGTTTACTGTGTTATTCTAGCATAGTAATATTTGTAAATCTCATATTATGCTTACAAGTGGTTACTCCTTTACCTTTCGAAAGCTGATCTCCCAATTGGATCCGGTACCGATTCCATAGGCTTTCGCGAAGGACCCCTGGTTGATCGCCACCGCTAAATTATCCAGAGAGTTAACATAAACCAAAGGCTCCCCCATGTGTGTATCTGCAAACGAGCGGCCAAAAGTCATTTCATTTTGATAAACGGGGCGGCCATTATGAAGAATAACTACCTCCAATGTGTCCCCATAATCCACCTTCATTTCTTTAAACAGAGAGCGTTGAATATTTGTCCATAAATTCCCGAACCGTATATCAAGAATATCAATAAGTCCCTCTACTACTCTTCCGTGGATTTGCGGCTTTTTCACCATTAAATGTGTTAAAGAGGGGACATCCACACGCGGACCTACCTGCTCAAAAGTAATCACACCAGCAGCAAGTCTAGCTCCGGTATAAGCATAGATATCCCTGCCATGAAAGGTGTACGACTCACCAGAATGAGGCAGACGATTAATCGTCTCATCAATTTCTCTTGCTTCGATGATTCCCGCGGTACGATCAATATGAGTGAGCGTTCCATTATCAGGAGTAATCACGAAATGTCCTGTTCCCGTTTTCACACCTAGACTTCGCCTTGTCGAACCCACTCCTGGATCTACAACCGAAACAAAGACCGTTCCTTTTTTCCAATACATCATGGTCTGCCATAGCCTGTAAGAGGCTTCCCATATGTTAAACGGAGGGATATCATGGGTTAAATCAAAGATAGATAACTGATGATCTACGGAATGGGACACTCCATGCATCGCACTGACTGCCCCGTCACTACTGCCGAAATCTGATTGAAGAACCAAAGCTTTCTTCATACTGACGACCCGCCTTTGTTTATCAATTTGAGAACTATATTCGATACTTTCTTTCCTTTTCCCTTTATTTTAGTCCTATTGGAACTGTCTAAAGACAGAATAGTTACATATCATTAATCAAGTAAATATTTCTTGTATAAATATTTAACTTGGTTTAATATTCATATGGTAATCATTTATGGAGGAGAGATTTTTTTGCAGGATAAAGAAACCAAACACCTCATTGCAGAACTCGAACTTGTTATGCGTTCTTTTATTAGGGATTTCAAGAAAGAATTAAATGAAATTCTTGGCGAAGGATTCACCAGCAGTGAATTTAGTTTCTTGAGGGCGATGTACGATAGCAGCTGTCAAAATGTATCCAGTCTTGCTTCTATGCTTAACGTTTCAAACAGCCACGCGACGTCTGTCATGGACCGTCTTGTTGATAAAGGATTAATTACACGAGGCAGGTCTGAACAAGACAGGCGCGTCGTCGTTTTCACTCTGACAGAGACAGGTACAGAAATCTTTAAGAGCCTTCATGATAAGCGAGAAGCCTATATGGAAGAACGCTTTAGCAAGTTATCCAGCAAGGAAATCAAAGAGTTAATTCGCATTTTTAACCGCTTATAGTCTTACTAATTACTTTTTAAAGGAGAAGTGTGATGGAGCATCTAGAGCACAAACAAAAGGTGACAATTATGATCGCCATTATGGCTGCTATGTTATTTGCAGCACTGAACCAGACGATTGTTGGAACTGCCCTGCCGATCATTGTGGCTGATATCGGCGGGATGGATTATTTCAGCTGGGTTTTTACCATTTATATGCTGACTACGAGTATTACAGCTATTCTTGTAGGGAAATTATCCGATACTTACGGACGTAAACCCTTTATTCTAACGGGGATCGGAATTTTCATTCTAGGCTCGTTTTTATCGGGTACCTCGGTTAACATTTACCAATTGATTATTTACCGCGGTCTTCAGGGATTTGGCGGAGGAATGATTATGTCTACTGCTTTCACAGCGATTGGAGATTTGTTTGCCCCCCGTGAACGAGGACGCTGGCAGGGATTAATGAGCTCTGTATTTGGTCTTGCAAGTGTATTTGGTCCAACTTTAGGGGGCTATATTGTCGATACGTGGGCTTGGAACTGGGTGTTCTGGGTCTTCCTCCCATTCGGTATCGTTGCTTTCATTATGATTTGGAAAATGTTCCCTAACGTTAAATCTGCCGAAAAGACGTCCGTGGACTTTGTCGGAGCCGTCATTCTTGCTTTAACTATCGTGCCTTTGCTGCTTGCTTTTTCATGGGCCGGCCAAACGTACGCCTGGGATTCAGCTGTGATCATCGGATTGTTCAGCTGGTCTGCAATTGCCCTTGTTTCCTTTATCTTTATTGAAACAAAAGCGAAGAATCCGATTATCCCGCTTCATTTGTTTAAAAACAGCATTTTTTCTATTTCCAATATTGGCGGTTTGCTTATGGGTATGGGAATGTTCGGAGCGATTATGTATATGCCTTTCTTTGTGCAAGGCGTACTTGGAATTTCGGCTACAAGAACCGGTTTTGTTATGATGTCTATGATGCTCAGTATGGTGGTCACAAGTACAATCGGCGGCCAGCTGATTACTAAAACAGGCCGCTATAAGATCTTTGCGATCATCGGATTAATCGTCATGAGTATCGGCATGTTTTTGATGTCCAGAATGAGCGTCGATAGCACTCTGTTCGGAGTGATTCGCAACTTAATATTGGTAGGACTGGGACTTGGATTGACCTTCCCTGTACTGACATTAACCGTGCAAAATGCGGTGGAACATAAATATCTCGGCGTAGCGACTTCTGCCTCGCAGTTCTTCCGGCAGGCAGGGGGAACCATCGGGGTGTCGATTATGGGATCGATCATGAGCATGATCATGAGGGATAAAATGACGACCATGGCTGCCGATACCGCCGAGCAGACTAAAGGGATGAAAGATATTGGCGCTATTGAAGATCCTCAAGTACTCATGGATCCGGACAAAATTGCTCAATTTAAAGACACCCTTCCTGACCAGATGATGCCTGTTTTCAATCAAATCGTTGGAACTATGAGAGAGGTGCTCAGCTCTGCCCTAAGCGGTTCATTTTTATTTGGTACTTTTATTCTGTTGTGTGCGTTCGTGCTGATTCTCTTCCTGAAAGAAATCCCATTGCGACTTACTAATAAAACGGAAGAAAAACCTAAAGAAGAAAAACCTTCAAAAATGACATCCTAGTAACATTAGAGGAGAAGAAAAAGAAGACGGAAACCACCAGCTTCGCTTCGTGTATATTAAACACAGAAAGAGACTGGGGTGGTAGTCTTTAGACAAAATAAAATCCGAACGATGATGAAATGTTAACCGCATTTTTCCATCATCGTTCGGATTTTTGTATTTCATGAGGCAGGATTTCTGCCTTTGTATAATGAGATTTCTCTACCCTTCACTTGATGCTGCGTCTGTTTTCTCAAGGTTTCTCCCATGCTATGATACCCGCTTCTGTGGAAGCTTTGGATAAATTGAGATCATCCGGTAAATGTACACAAACAAAATGGTTACGAACAGAAGAAAGCTGATCCAATTGGGCACGGGAGTATGTTTCAAAATCACACTGATAATCAAGGGCAGCGTAGACGCATAAGAGACCATTTTCCATAATTGCTGGTAAATCAACTTGCGCTTAAGTAGACTTTTAAGCAGCAGTGCCCCGCCTGCTAAGATTGAAATTCCCGTAAGGATCATAAAAATAATAAACAACGGGTAAAAAAAGAGCACTTGAAAAATGTAAAGACCCCGGGAAACTTCCTGAAGCCGAACATCTAAGTGCTGGATGGTCAAAATTAAGTCGGGTAAGAAGAGCAAGCTTAATAAAGTGAACATATAAAGGATCGTGTTCGTCATACCCTTGCGATTTAAATGAAACATTGCTTTTTTCCTTGGTAAACGCAAACTGCTCACCAGTGAATCCAGAAAACCCATCCTTCTCCCCCATTTTAGTCCGCATAAATGGCTAATTCTTCTTCAATCTTCGTACGGATTTTATCTAATGCTTCTTCAGGTGTTTTTGCAAATATGCGTGAGTTATTTACGAGAGCATAAGGCTTTAATGCGCATAGTCCGCAAAAAGAAAGACAATCATTCTTTAGAACGGCCGCATCTGGATATTCAGATTCAATGATGCTCTCGATATCCAAAACATTAATTAAGTTGCTATCACAAATTTCTACAACAACTACCCCATGTTTGATTTCTCCTTTTCTAAGGTGTCCGTAATGCCTAAAATTTTTCTAGCTTCCAATTCATCCATCTTCATTTGTTCCACTAAAGCATCCAGACCTTCAAAGTTAACTTCATCTCGAAGGTGCCGGAAGAATTTCAATGTCACTTGACGGCCGTATAAATCTCCTGAAAAATCCAGAAGATAGGCTTCTACTTTATAGGAGTCCCCATTTACCGTCGGTCGATAGCCTGCACTCACTAAGGTATAGTAAGAAGAGTCATCGGATAGATCTACTATTCCCAGGTACACACCCGGTCTGAGCTCGACATAATCCTGAATATCCCCCATGTTCAATGTAGGAAATCCAAGCTGCCTTCCTAACTGCTCTCCTTTTTCAACGATGCCAGTTATTTCAAAAGGTCTGCCCAGCATAGATTGAGCAGCTTCCATATGCCCTTTACTTATTAGTGTCCGTATAGTGGAGCTTTGAATAGTTAAACCATGTATGGTCGCAGAAGGCAGTACAGTCACAGGGACATCATTCTTACGGCCTGCCTCCTCTACCGCTTCTGAATGCTTCATATCGGTTTCATCCCAATGGAAATCTTCGCTGATAATCATCCGTTTAATATTTAAGGAACGAATAGAATTCTCGATTACTTCTTCGATCGTCTGATTTTCGGAAGAATTCATATGGTAATATCGATCAGCTCCAGCGGATTTAAAGGCATGAATCCTGTCTTCATAGGAAGATAAAGCACACCCTGGCCGGGAATGGCCTGCGAAGCCAAGCACAGATACTCTTTCTTCATAACTGGCTAACTGTTTAGCCTTATCCACCAGCTGCTGATGTCCTTTATGAAAACCGTCCCATTTTCCAATTACAAGCACAACAGGGTCAGAGCTTTGCGGAATGGCGGAAGTTACTTCGATCGTATCCATATTCATTCTATCCCCTTTATCTGTAAACTATTAGTAAACTTATTTATTATATAACACTACGTTATATTTAAGCAACCATCAGAAAGAAATGCAAGTCTTCTGCACGACCTTAATCAAACGTTTGTTTAAATGAACAGGGTTCAGTGAAATACGTTTATAACTACTCATTTTCAGGAGGAAAGGCATTGATGAGAGAAAAGGCAGAAAATTTTGCAGCTCAAGCACACAAAGGACAAAAACGAAAAAATTCGAATACGGACTACATCGTTCACCCGGTAAGAGTCGCCCGCATTCTGGAAGATGCCGACTGTCCGGAAGAAGTCATTTGCGAAGGATTTCTTCACGATGTAGTAGAAGACACCTCGATAGAACTATTAGACATTGAAAGAGAATTCAGTTCAGAAGTTATGAAAATTGTAGCTGCCCATACAGAAGATAAATCAAAATCCTGGAAAGAAAGAAAGCAGCATACGATCCATACACTGCGTAACGCAGCAAAAGAAATTAAATACTTAATCGTCGCCGATAAACTCGATAATCTTCTCTCGTTAGAAGAAGACTATACCGCTATGGGGGAGGATATCTGGAAGAATTTTAACGCAGGAAAGTCTGAGCAGAAATGGTATAACGAATCCATTGCCGAAGTGATGGCCACGGGACTTGATAAAGAGGACATTCCTTCCTTCTTTGGAGACTATAAAAGAGCCGTTCATCGTGTCTTTGCATAGAAGGGACTGAAAAACTCTAGAACCGGTCGCTGAATAAAGAAAATCCGAACCAATGCAGCTACTATGGTTCGGATCGAATACTTTCGCTACAGCCTCATTTATGAATGGACTGCTTTATCACTGCTTACTTCGACTTTTCCTTTTGAAAGGGCTAATGTACTTTAAGTACGTATTAAGTCAGGCAGATGTCAAAGCAGCATCCACACCAAAAGACCTAATCAGTCATTGCGCTCGACTGATTAGGTCTTTTATACATTTAATTCAAATGGGGAGTTGAGTGGTAATAAGCGCGAATGATTTCTTCATCCGAATGAGGGATTTCTTTACCTTTAACCATCTGGGCTTCATTAATGCAGCCGCTTGTCAGGAGAATAATATCATTAGGTTCAGCAATAGATAAACTTCGCAGCACCCCTTCTGCACGTGTTAAAGAAGTGTAAATATGATTTTCATGCGGTTGGGTAAATCCTTTCATGACTTGATCTACAATCACTTGAGGATCATGGTATCCAGGGTGGTCTACGGTTACAATAACCGCGTCTGCCTGGCCTTCAATAGCAGCGGCCATCTTTGGCATTTTGTTGAAATCCCGAATACCGATACCAGCAATCATGACGATTAAACGGTTGTAGTTCAGCTTCTTTACTTCTTCTACTAACCTTGTTAACGCTACTGGAGTATGAGCGTAATCCAAAATAACTTTCTGATTCATCGGGGTCTGGATCACTTGGAACCTTCCGACTGGGCTTTCAAGCTGTGGAAGGACATTCACAATTTCTTCAACAGAATAATTCAAATGAAGAGCAGCAGCGATTGCCGTCAAAACATTAGCCACATTGTAAGTGCCGTATACAGGAACATGAGCAAAATACGTTTTTCCTAAGATACGCAAATCGAAACTGGCCCCGTTCTCAGTGATTTGAATATGATCAGCCTGGATATCAGCATCCCGGTTCTGTTGAATACTATAAGTGAGTGAAGGACCTGTAAACGATCCGGCCAGTTCTCTTCCCATTTCCTCATCATCTATATTAATCACAGCCGCTCTTGCTTGGTCAAATAGTTTCAGTTTACAAGCTTTATACCGTTCAATGGTATGGTGATATTCTAAATGCTCCTCAGAGAAATTAGTAAGAATGGCTACATCAAATTGAATGCCTTCCAACCGCTTCTGATCAATTCCGATAGAGGTGGCCTCCATGACAGCTGCCTGGTCTTTCAAAACATCCAAGTCGTGAAAGATCTGGTGAAGATCTATAGATTCAGGCGTGGTGGGAGTGGACTTCTTATACGGAATCTTCTCGGAAGATGACCATATCCCTGTTGTCCCAATAGAGCCTGTCCGCAAACCGAGTAAAGTAAGCAGAGACCTTACATAGGCGGTTACCGTCGTTTTCCCGTTCGTTCCTGTTACACCGATGGTTTTAATTTTTTCATCTGCGTTTCTATAGAAGTGCTTGGCAAGATTGGCCATCGCCTTCCTTACGTCTGGCACAACTATGAATGTGCACGTTAAATACCGTTCGCTTAGCCGGGATAGCTGGTGAACATCACTTCCTACAATAACGGAGGCCCCCAATTGAATAGCGTCTTCAATAAACTGATGACCGTCGGCGTTTTCCCCTTTCATACTAAAAAATATGGTGCCCGTTTCCACCCTTTTTGAGTGAAAGGAGAGCTTGGCTACTTCTTGTTCCTTTGGTCCGAACAACTCTTGAATCGACAGACCTTTCACTTGCTCAAATTGTATATTCATCGCTAATTCCTCACTCTTTATCGTTTTTTTTCTATTGGTGCAGTAAACAGAAAGTATGTATGAAACAGACAGAAGTGATCTTCAGCAATTATTCATTTTTTATTTTATCTTTGACCAACAAGCGGATGGTCGCTCTTATCAAGGGGTTATTTTGGGACCCGTTGTCTTTATACAGCTATAGCTTTTTCCATAGACTATTGGATTATTCCTTTCCCTTAATACTTTGAATTCAAACCTTTTTTGCACACTGAGTACACTTGTTTTTTCTCCAGAGAAACCCCGGCGAGCATGGTCACACCCTCTTCCAAGGAATCCGACTATTTCCCACATGTATCGTGAGTCGATTTACCCGGTACAGTTTCACCCCTGATCATAACGAAACAGGAAACACTCATACAACTATCGTCTCATTTAATGGAATAAATAGAAATGGAAAATCACTGTAAACCACTGATTATATAGGCAATTAAAAAAAGGATAAACCCTGATGTGGCCTGTCCTTATGCTAATTGTTCATCGATTTTTACAGATCGATTTAATTTGTGAGTTTTTGTTTTTTTGCTGCCAAACCTCGCATAAGAACAGCACCCCTTCACATAATCACCTCATTACATTAGGTAAGTTCAATCATTTGTTTTTAGAAAAGCACAGGATTACAATGTTTCCTGTACCATCGATTTAAGCTTAAAGGGAGGAATGAAGTGTATGTCTAAAAAAATTCTAATGGTTGTAACAAACCACGAAAAGATTAATGATGATACACCAACCGGCCTTTGGTTATCTGAATTCGGCGAGGCCTATAATGAATTCAAAAAGCAAGGGTATCAGGTCACCGTTGCCAGTCCTCTTGGCGGGCAAGCTCCTGTTGACCCAGGTAGTGTTAGTGAAGATGAACCACAAGAAATTTTAAATACTAAGTCTCAGCTTGAAAACACATTGAAAACATCGGAGGTTGCTGCAAAAGACTTTGATGCTATCTTCCTGCCAGGTGGACACGGTACCATGTTTGACCTTCCAAAAGATGAGAAGCTGCAAGAATTGCTGAGAGATTTCTATGAAACAGATAAGCCAGTGGCTGCTGTATGCCATGGCCCATCAGGACTTGTTGGAGCCACCCTTTCTAATGGCGAGCCGCTCGTAGCAGGAAAGCGTGTGAATGCTTTCACTGATCTTGAAGAAAAAGATACCACATTGGATCAATATATGCCTTTCTTACTTGAAACAAAAATACGGGATCTGGGAGCAACTTTTGTTGCTGCACCAAACTGGTCCGTTCATGTTGAAGTCGATGGTAATCTTATTACAGGACAAAACCCACAATCCACTGTGGCTGTAGCACAAGAATTTATTAAGAAATTAGCCTAATCGATAAAACTAGAATGGGACAAGGTTTATGCCGATATTTAATCCGAGCGATGATGCTATGTTAGTGACATTACTTCATCATCGCTCGGATTTTTTGTGCTATATGATTCTAGATGTCTAGACATTCACCATTTTGTGACTCTGTAGCCCCTTAATGGTTCGTCTATCGATGAGGAGCAGCTTCTTCTCTTTATGTAACAGGGAGCTGGACAAGCCCCCTGAAAGTTAGTGGATATCCCTGGGAACTTCATCTAATTCATCAATGATTCGAGAAACTAGAATATAAAACATAAATTGCCAGAATAAATACAAGATACCTAGAACAATTAATGCAGGGGCAGCCTTATACCCAGGTGTTACGATGGCGGCAATGGCTACTGCCGCAAGGGATGCAGGCACAAGAAATGCAGTGAATAAAGCTAGACCAAGGGCTTTTGCAATGGCTTCCATAGGAACCTCACCTCCTGTTAACAGCTTATGAAACAGGGAATTTAAATTTTGGACGAGTACCTATGTTCACGTAAAAACAGGCGGTTTGCCAGACACTTTGTTCTCATGATGATAAAATGAAAACCATCATTTAGAAAAAGGAGCGCGGTATGATGAAGAAGCTTGATCATATTGGTATCGCCGTAAGAAATATAGAAGATAGTATCCAGTTCTACACAAACGTTCTTGGCGGCAGGCTGATTGACCGATACAGGAGTGAAAAAAAGGGCGTGGAAAGTGAAATTGCCATTATCGATGTAGACGGAGATCGGACAGAGCTTTTGATGCCTACTAATAACACAACTTCTCCGATTGCCAGATTCATAAAGCAGAAAGGTAAAGGAGTCCACCACGTTGCCTATCATGTAGGTGATTTAGATGAAGCATTAAAAGAACTTGAAGAAAAAGGGGTTCGAACACTTGAGGGCTCATTAAGAATAAATAAGCATGGGAGACGTCTTGTCTATTTAAACCCAATGGACACAGAAGGAACGATCGTAGAGTATTGCGATTACCCGGAAGAATATAAAAAGTAAAGCTCAATATATAGAGAAAGAGGCTGGAACAAAAGAAAATGCCTGCCATCTAAAGATGGACAATCAAGGAAGTACAGGACCTTACTCAGCATGACCGCTACGGAACTACACTCCGCTTTTCGCGGGCGGCTGGTCTGCCTCCTCGTGCTGCGCACTCCGGGGTCAAACCTATGCCTTCCTCCCGCAGAAGTCTGCGTGTATTTCCTACGCTCGGATTAGTTTCTATTTTTTCCTTCCTTGTTCACCAGGGAGCCAGATTATTTAATTGGTAAACCAATAGACGTCCTTGGTAAACTCAATAAATTCTGCCTCATTCTTGCCAGAAAACCCGAACGAGGAAGGTGATACTCCTTCATTGTTCGGGTTTAATAATGGCTAACAGGTTTCTGTCCCAGCCTCTTACTGCGTGAAATCCAAAGCGCCTTGTATATCATAGTCCTCAGGATCAAGTTCCGTCTGTTGATTAAGGGCAAGCTTTGCAAGCTGATCCCCTAAATATGGGCCCGAGGTCAAGCCAGAGGCACCCAGACCATTTGCTGCTAGAATCCCTTCAAACCCGGGCAATGCACCAAACACTGGTAAGAAACCCGGAGTGAACGGACGGAACCCCACCCTTGTTTCCAGAAACGTACTATCTTTAAGGCCAGGAGCATAGTCTAACGCTTTATCAAAAATTTCAAATATGCCGCCTGCCGTAATTCGGTCATCCAAGCCGACATCATTCTCATGAGTCGCTCCTGCCACAACCCTGCCGTTCTCAAAGGAAAGAAGATACTGATCATTGGGCGGCATGACGACGGGCCAGGTGCTTGTATCCGTGTTGGGAAGCTCGAGATGTACAATTTGAGCTTTCTGGGAACTCACAGCAAATTGGATTCCCAGCGGCTTGAGGAGATGCTTAGCCCATACCCCAGAGGTTACGATCACCTTATCGGCATACAATGCTTCGTCCTCCACCTCCACTCCTTTGACTCGCTTGTTTTCATGCAATAATAACGCTTTCCCTCGCCTCACGGTGGCACCATTTCTTTCGGCAGCACGAATTAAAGCAGTTCTCAATGCTCGACCATCCACTCGAGCCGCTCCGCTGACGTGAACAGCCCCGTATTCGTCCGCAAGAGGTGGGAAAAGATTCTTTGTTTCACTGGCAGACAGTCGAGTGATCTCCCCTATTTCCGGGGCATCTTCTCTTCTTTTCTTGGCACGTTCCACCATTTTCTCTAACTTTTGTTCATCGGTGTGAAGGCTTATGGCCCCTACACGCTTATACCCGGTCTCTGTCTCCCCGTCGGCTTGTAACTCTTTCATAAGAGCAGGATAGTAGGCTGCTCCGCCCTTAGCAAGCCGGTACCAAATCTTATTCCGGCGCTGGGACAACCAAGGACATACAATGCCAGCTGCCGCATCTGTAGCTTGACCCAGGTCTTTCCCATCTATGATCGTGACACTCGCACCTTCTTTAGCAAGTCGGTAGGCTGTCGATGCTCCCAGCACCCCTGCTCCTACAACAATAAAGGACTCCATAAGCTTCCCCTCTTCCGTATATTCTCGTAATCGCTATTCTACAAGATAATCGGTACTCTCACAAATGACGCGAAAACAGCGTCAGGTTTTTCACAAAAAATAAACTCAAGATGCAGAATCCACCTTGAGTTTACTTTGAAGCGCTGGTTATTTATTCAGTGCTTTAATTGTCAGGTTTTCAACCGTTGCGGTTCCATTTCCTCTTACTTTCACTTCTGCATCCACCTGATCCCCTTTTTGCAGGAAGATCGATAGCGGAGCTTTACTCACATTCACCGTATAAATGGTGGAATCTCCTTCGATCAAGAACTGCACGGACTGTCTTTTATCTGTGGAGGTGACGAGAACGCGGTTAACCGTACCACTTTTCGTTACGGTTTCTACATCTTCACTTCCCTCTACATTACTCGGATCCTGGGCAAGCTGAAGCCGATATGCATTCAATGTTTGCTGTGCGGTGTCGCCAAACACGGCAAAATCAGAATCGGAAGCTTTAATGTAAGCATATTGTTTAAATAAACCGTTCGGATCTAATACGTTTACGATCCAAGTCGGATTTCCGTCGATATTATAAAGAATAGGCATCGAGCCTTCCCAATTTTTCTCAGGAAATTCTTTATTTACGATTTGCTTTGCCCCTTTACTATCCATAATTCCGTTATTCTTCTTCCCATTATAGTATGTGAGCTGACCTGTTCGGGCATGAATAAGTGTATAACCAAGGGCTGAATCAATGTTTTCTTTTGGAGAGGCCATATCGGTAAAGTAATACATTTCTCCATTTTCATTAAAGATCGGAGTCACACTGCTTTCAGTACCCGAGTCATTGGGAATCTTCACATCTTTCTTACCAAACAACGAATTCAGCCAGCCGTGCACGTATTTACCGAAATACGTGTTCACATCAGCAGCCATTTCTGAACTGATGGACCCATCAATGAACTCAGGTGATTTATCTGTGTCATAAGATTTCACTTTTCCTGAAACAGGATCCACCACAGCCACTTTTACCTCGTTTAAATCCGGACGGTTGGTGAGAGGAATCGGCTTGTAAAGAGTCTGCACGTACCATGGCTTGCCCTTATCATCCACTTCAATCTGGGCTTCGCCACTTTGAATGTAAGCGGGATATGCACCATAAATGGCTCTTTGGACATTCTTATTAAAATAACTGGAATTGGTATATTTCATTTTACTATCCAAAAATTCAGGCTGAGCATTCACATTCGTCGCATCGATAGAAAAATACCCTTCCGTTTCTTTGCCTCTTAGATATTTCCAAAAGCTCGTAAACTCGACAGGAGCAATATAAACAATGTCACCGTCTACACGCTGCGCCTGAAGCTTACCCAAATCATAGAACTGCGTATTCGGTACTACACTCATCGCTTTTTGGATTTTATTCCTTGCTGATTCTGGAGCCACTGAAATAGGGGTATTATTTTCATTCAGTGGTTTCGCTTCCCCTTCTTCCTTTTTATCAATTGAATTATACGTGTTATCTAAGGAAAGAATACCAGCAACGAATATTCCCACGATCGCAAGAGCCGTCAGGAAGAATATGATTCCCGATGGAGATCTATGAATTTGTTTTAATTGGGTATTAATTCTAGCGCCTGCATAGAGAAGCGGCGTTAATAAAGCTGCCACTACGCCATTAATAATAATCATATTGGCAAGAGTCATCGGCGGCAGGAAAATATAAACGATTACACTGACCACAATAAATCCAAAGATCAACAGGCCAACACCGGTTTGGAGGATTTGTTTTTTGTTTTTTCTTGTAAGTAAAGCTACCACGGTTAATAAAATAAACAATAGAAATGACATTAGCGTGGTGGTTATAATTCCAGACATAAGCTTTCTCTCCCATTTTGCAATTTTTTGTATGCACCTGTTTCATACGTTCCATAAGAAGCTTTCGTTTCATTTTTCTTTTAAAGAATTCCCCCTTTGCCCGCCAATAAAAATAGCTAAGTGGATTGTGCGATTATGTCTTCCGCTATCTCCAAGGTATCCAGAACTTTTTAAAGTTATCTCGAATTAAAGATAAAAACCCTTGACGGATTCAAATGCTCATTATATACTACTTACATAAAGTAAGTTGATAAAAAATTATTAGTTACTATTTTGTAGGAGGAATTATTAATGCCAACACTAACATTAGACAAGGTACACAGCGGGATCGATTTTCAAATTAAACACATGATGGTTTCAAAAGCCAAAGGAGAATTTAAAGATTTTGACGTGACCTTCAACGGAGACTTAGATGATCTTTCATCCGCTTCAGTAAAAGTTAAAATTGCAGCGGCATCCATCGATACCGGAAATCAAGATCGTGACGGACACCTTCAATCTGGTGACTTCTTTGAAGCAGAAAAATACCCTCACTTCATTTTCGAAAGCACTTCTATTAAAAAGCTTTCTGATGAAGAATATGAAATTACCGGCGACTTTACCATTAAAGAAGTAACAAACAAAGAAACGTTTACCGTAGAATACAACGGCACATCTAAAAGCCCATTAGACGGCAGCACAGTAGCAGGTTTCGATGTTACCGGCAAACTCAACCGCGAAAAATACGGACTTACCTATAACGCAGCCCTAGAAACAGGCGGCGTACTCATCGGTAAAGACGTCAAATTCGACGGAAACTTCGAATTCATAGTAAGTGAATAACAAAAGTGGAGAGGAGCGTTTAGATCCTTCGGGCTAAGTCAGCGGCGGATTGGACCTTTTGCTCCTTTATAAATCCGAACGATGATGGAAATGTTACAGACATTCTTCCATCATCGTTCGGATTTTTTATGTTTAAATGTCTAGAAATTTAAAGAAGACTCACGCTATGGCCGTTCCCTTGTAGGTCAGCCCTTTTTTCATGTACACAAATAAAAAAATCCGGGAGCTCTTCCCTCCCGGATTTTTTGGAAACTTATTTGAATTCTCTAGTTGCTGCTACAGCTTTTTTCCAGCCATTATAAAGCTCGTCACGTTTTTCTTTTTCCATATTTTCTTCAAATGTTTTTTCAACATTCCATTGCTTAGCAATATCATTTTTATCTTTCCAGTAGCCGACAGCTAGTCCGGCAAGGTAGGCTGCCCCTAAGGCAGTGGTTTCTTGAACTTGCGGACGCTCGACAGGCACACTCAAAATATCACTTTGGAATTGCATTAAGAAATCATTCTTTACTGCTCCTCCATCCACTCGCAGCGTTTTCAGGTCAATACCTGAGTCAGCAATCATAGCGTCCAGCACATCTTTCGTCTGGTAGGCAAGCGACTCTAAAGTTGCCCGGACAATATGCTCTTTCGAAGTTCCTCTCGTTAAGCCAAACATGGCGCCGCGAGCATCACTGTCCCAGTAAGGCGTTCCAAGTCCGACAAAAGCAGGAACCATATAGACTCCATCGGTAGATTCCACAGATAGTGCATCTTTTTCACTATCGGGAGCACTTTCAATTAACTTCAATCCATCTCTCAGCCATTGAATAGCAGAGCCTGCCACAAAGATACTTCCTTCGAGGGCATATTCTACTTTGCCATCTACGCCCCATGCAAGTGTAGTCAACAGTCCATTATCAGAGCTGACTCCTTCTTCCCCAGTGTTCATAAGCATAAAACAACCTGTACCATAGGTATTCTTCGCCATTCCTTTTTCAAAGCAAGCCTGCCCAAATAGAGCTGCCTGCTGGTCACCTGCAATACCAGCAATCGGTACTTCTTCGCCAAAGAAATGATAATCAACCGTATTTGCATACACTTCAGACGACTGCTTTACTTCTGGCAGCATGCTTTTAGGTACCGTCAAGATATCAAGTAATTCTTGATCCCACTCTAAATCATAAATATTGAACATAAGAGTACGGGAAGCATTCGAGTAATCAGTGATATGAGCTTTTCCTCCAGATAGCTTATGCACAAGCCAAGTATCAATGGTTCCAAACAGCAAGTCCCCATTTTCTGCTTTCTCACGTGCGCCATCAACGTTATCTAAAATCCACTTCACCTTTGTTCCGGAGAAATAAGGATCGAGAAGCAGTCCTGTTTTCTCCCTAAAGAGGTCGTTATGTCCTTTTTCACGCAGTTCTTTACAAATTCCTTCGGTCTGGCGGGATTGCCAGACAATCGCTTTATACACAGGTTTTCCTGTATTTTTGTCCCATACAACCGTCGTTTCCCGCTGATTGGTAATTCCAATGCCGGCAATCTGATTCGGTTCTACGTCTGCTTTTCTTAATACATCAGCAATACAAGAAAGAACAGAGGTCCAAATTTCATTCGCGTCATGCTCGACCCAACCCGGCTTAGGAAAGAATTGCTCAAACTCTTTCTGCCCAGTTTCTACAATTTCACCTGCTTCATTAAAAAGAATAGCTCTTGAACTGGTTGTTCCCTGGTCTAAAGATAGAATAAATTTTTCACTCATGTTTCTTCCCCTCCATTTAGCTTATTTTTTCTTCTATTTCGTCAGCTGCTGTTTCTTTTTTCTGAAGCTCAGATTTAGCAGCACCTACGACAATAATTAGCATTACTACACTCAGTACCCAGAATAAAACCGTAAACTCACCTAGAAATAAAGCTCTATAGAAAACCGCTCCATAGGTTCCCCCTAAGATCGGCCCTACAATCGGGATCCAAGCATAACTCCAGTCGGAACTTCCTTTTCCTGGAATCGGCAGCAGGGCATGAGCAATTCTCGGCCCTAAATCACGCGCAGGGTTGATTGCATAGCCAGTTGCTCCTCCCAGAGACATTCCGATAGCGACAATTAAGGCACCCACGATAAGTGGATTTAACCCTTCTGTGAAATCATTCGCTCCGATAAACATCAAACCCATTAACAGGACAAAAGTACCGACAATCTCACTCACTAAATTTGAGAAAGGACTGCGTATCGCGGGATCGGTTGAAAATACTGCCAGTTTCGCCGCCTTATCTTTCGTTTCCCTCCAGTGAGGTAAATAATTCAAGAATACAATCCCCGCTCCAATCATAGCTCCAAGCATTTGAGCTGTGATATAAAGTGGCACCTTCGACCAAGGGAACTCCCCGGCCACAGCAAAGCCAATCGTAACAGCCGGATTAATGTGGGCTCCTGTAAAATTACCAACAGCGTAAACCCCCATCGTAACGGCAAGACCCCAGCCAATCGTAATGACGACCCAGTCGGAGCCCTCCGCCTTTGATCCTTTCAAAACAACACCGCCTACAACGCCGCCTCCTAGAATTATAAGAATCATTGTGCCAATCAGTTCTGCAGCAAACTCTGACATTCTATCCACTCCTTTTTTGTTAACGTTAGGAACAAAAAAAGACCCACACGTATCCACAGCACTTATTGGTGACCAAAAGTGCTAATGTTCGTGTGAGTCTCTAATTCTCCGTCACATTGTTAACTTGTTGTTAATTAGAATAACCCATTATGAAACCGCTGTCAAATAATAGATTGCTAATTTAAGATATTTTGTCAGATTACAACACCTTTGCATTGGCAAGCAGGTTTATCTACCATGCTGCTAACTCTGCATGAGCAAATTGACCCCCAAACGTCTCGAACCGCTGTCCTGCCTTTACGCGGACAGGAGTGTGGAAGATCGGTCCATCAAACACAAAGGTATGAAATTCTCCCCTTTCCCCGCACGGATCAACCGTATCAGGAAGAGCCTCTAAGAACGATTCATCAAACAATTGCCCCGCCATTTCTTTCGGTAGTTTCTCCTTATCTACTGTGGTAACGATCGCCTGAAATCCTCCGTCCACAAATTCTTTTGCAACTTCTAGGGTATCTCGTTTCCACAAAGGGTATAATCCTGTCATTCCAGCCTGAGCCAGATTCTTGTCCCGATATTGTCGAATGTCTTCCAAGTAAAGATCAGCGTGAACAATAGTAGTCATTCCGTCTGCTTTAAATGTATCAAACTGCTCTTTCATACGCTGCTCGTAAACAGCATTGTCAGCCTGTTCGGGAAGTTTAACTTCATATAACGGAAGTCCCAGCGCTTCGGCCTGCTTATGAATCCACTCTCGTTTCACCTCATGCATCGGCAGCCGGCCACTCTTCTCAGAAGTCGTCGACAATAACCCACTCACTTGAACGTCCTTCTGTTTCGACAATACATAAAGAGCGAAAGCACTATCCTTTCCACCACTCCAGGACACAATCACCTTATTCATAGAAACACTCCCTACAATTTGACCTTTGAATAAATGCACGTATCCCTAAGTTCCTGTTCATCAACGGATAAGTCATCATTTTCTAAAATGGCGTCTAAATGAAACCCCAGTCTTTCCGGAATCGCTCTGCTCTTCCTATTTTTCGTATCACATTTTATTTCCACACGTTTCGCTTTTAATTCTTTGAAAGCGAAGTCTGTTAATCCTGCCACTGCTTCAGTTGTATACCCTTTTCCGCAATAGCGAGTGTCTGTCCAATAGCCAATTTCAAACTTAGGTACACCCCAATGAATTCGGTGCAGCCCTGAGGAGCAAATAAACTCGCCCGTTTCTTTATGAAAGACCAGAAATCTTAAATCCTCTCGTTTAAGAAATTTAATATGAGATTCCCGGATATTAATTTCCGTTTCTTCCTCGGTCTGATCCTTTTGGGCAAAAGGCATCCACGGCTTCAATTCATTGATAGAAGCTTGTAACGCATTATGTACAACCTTGCCGTCTCCTGACATAGGCAACCTGATTACGAGTCGGTCTGTCGTAAATTCGTGGGGAAATTTAAGTAAGATTTTATTCATCCTCATCTTCTCCTTCCTTACCATCGATTCAAATCCCAAGTTCCTCTGTTACTCTTGCTGGTCTGTAGGTTAAGATTACCAGTAAACAGTAGGGAATGGTAGAATAAAAGAAGTTAACCTAAGACTTTTCTATTGTTTGAAACTCCTGGAGAGGTAAGCTATACTTTTTTTAATAAGCTTTGGGTTCTTGAAGCTCAACACTCATAAAAATTACTTGGAGGGATAGTCTATGTCTCAATCTAAATTTGTTACAGCTATTAATTGTATGGATGGAAGAGTTCAGCTTCCAGTGATCGAATGGATGAAAAATGAATTTTCCGTGCCTTACATAGACATGATCACCGCAGCAGGACCTAACGGGGTTCTTCTTTCCGATGGTGCTGAAGAAATCGAGCTCATTAAGGCGAAAGTTCGCGTATCACAGGAAGCTCATGGTTCAGAGGCAATCGCGATTATCGGACACCATGATTGTGCAGGAAACCCTATTCCAAAAGAGGAAAAATTAGAGCAAATTAAAAAATCAATGGATATCATTCATGGATGGGGATTCCCTATGGACGTGCTTGGTCTTTATGTGAATGAAAACTGGGAAGTTGAACGAGTGAAATAACTTTTACGGCTGGCCGCATTAGCGGTCAGCTTTTTTTGTATGAAAAAGTCTCTTTCAGCAGCGGTTAGCGCATTTCATTATTAAATCTCTGCTACAAACTGCGGAAACGATGCCTCATTTCCTTATTTTTCAAAAAAAGGAAGAACGTCTGATTGAGCCCTCCTGTCAATCCTGATAGAATACTATACTAAAATAGGAGGCATGGACATGAATCATACACTAGTTCAATCGGATGATATATGGATTTTATGGGCATTTCTAGCAGGATGGGCTGCCATAAGTATCTATCTTGAACAAAATTTCAAATGGGCCTCCAAGGTCTCAGGAGCGATTATTGCCCTAGTGGGTGCAATGCTGCTTGCAAACCTGCAAATCATCCCTCTAGAGTCTCCTGCGTACGATACGGTTTGGAATTATGTCGTTCCTTTAGCTATTCCCCTTCTCCTTTTTAAGGCAAATATTAAAAAAATATGGAACGAAAGCGGCAGACTCCTGCTCATCTTCTTCCTAAGTGCTGCCGGTACAGTTACGGGCTCCATCATTGGTTTTTTCCTTTTACGTAAATTGGTCCCTGGCTTGGATAAGGTCGGAGCAATGATGACTGGTTCCTATATAGGGGGCGGCGTAAACTTTGCTGCTCTTTCTACCAAATTTGAAGCTCCAGGTGAATTGGTCTCATCTGCTGTAGTTGCTGATAATTTAATGATGGCCTTATATTTCTTCGTACTCATGACTATTCCTGCCATCCGTTTTTTCAGCAAAAATTTCAGAACACCTTACTCGGTGAAACAACGTAATAACGAGAAAGACACAAATGAAACAGAAGCCGCTTCCTATTGGGGCAGAAAAGAAATGTCGTTACAGGATATCGGACTGGCTGTCGGCACTGCATTTGCCATTGTAGCTGCTTCCTTTTTTATCGCTGGCTGGCTGGATAACCTGATTCCTTCCGGGGATGAGGTTAACTTCTTCTTCAATTTTCTTAATGGACTGCTAGGGGATAACTACCTCATGCTGACTACACTGACCATGATTACGGTGACCGTTTTCCCAAAATACTTCGAAAGTATTCAAGGGGCCCAGGAAATTGGGACTTACTTAATTTACATTTTCTTCGTGGTGATTGGAATACCAGCTTCGATCATGCTCATCTTCCAAAATGCTCCACTGCTCCTGGTTTTTGTATTTATCGTTGTTCTCAGTAATATGTTGATGTCTTTTTTGTTAGGCAAGGTATTTAATTTTAGTTTAGAAGAAGTCATTGTCGCTTCCAATGCAAATATTGGCGGTCCAACTACAGCTGCCGCTATGGCTATAGCAAAAGGATGGACGAAGCTAGTTATTCCCATTTTACTTGTAGGAACTTTAGGATATATTGTCGGCAATTACATTGGCACAGGTATTGGGGTGTGGTTTAGCAGCTTTTAAAAAAGGTTGTATAATGATATACTTTTAACCATCAAAAGCCATTTGCAACATTACCAAATAATTGTTATAATTAAGTGGTTTTAAAATTAGCTAGGGGGAACTTTTTTTGTCCATTGAAGTAGGCAGCAAGGTACAAGGTAAGGTTACAGGAATCACTAATTTTGGCGCATTCGTAGAATTGCCAGGCGGCACCACAGGACTTGTTCATATCAGTGAAGTTGCAGACAGTTACGTAAAGGATGTTAATGATCATCTGACTGTCGGAGACGAGATTGAAGTGAAAGTCATTAGTGTAAAAGATGGTAAAACGGCCTTGTCCATTAAACAAACGGTAGATAAACCTGAAAGAAAAAGCTCATCATATTCCAAACGCCCTTCCGGTCAAGGAAGAAATGCTCGCCCATCCAAAGGCGGCTATAAGCCTAAGGAAAGTTTTGAAGATAAAATGGCTCAATTCTTAAAGACTAGTGAAGAAAACTTATCTACTCTTAAGAGAAGCACTGAATCAAAACAAGGCGGTCGAGGCGGAAGACGCGGATAATTGGATACGCACCTATAGATAAAGAAGGCAAGCCAGGAGAAACTGGCTTGCCTTCTTTATCGTTTCTGCGATTTCATTTTTTTCAATTCTTCACGATGAGGCTCTGTTCCTTACTATTCCCAGCCTTTTCTATTTGAACTCGTTACTCTTCACCCTTTTCAGAGAAAAGGAAAAACGCTTGAGTCACAGAAAGACTCAAGCGTTCCTATTCAATCGTTCCTATTCTACCGTTACACTTTTAGCTAAGTTTCGAGGCTTATCAACATCGCAATCACGATGAAGCGCTGCATAGTAAGAAATTAACTGCATTGGAATAACTGATGCCAGCGGAGTTAAGAGTTCATGAACCTGTGGGATAACGAAAGCATCGCCCTCTTTATCCAGCCCCTTCATGCTGATAATCATACTATTCGCACCACGTGCCTCTACTTCCTGTACGTTGCCGCGAATGGAGTAGTTTACATTCTCCTGAGTAGCAAGAGCAATCACAGGAGTTCCATCTTCGATCAGTGCAATCGTACCGTGTTTTAATTCCCCTCCAGCAAATCCTTCTGCCTGGATATAAGAAATTTCTTTTAATTTTAATGAACCTTCCAGACCAACATAGTAATCAATTCCGCGTCCGATAAAGAAACAGTTACGCGTAATAGTTAGATAATCACTAGCCAGCTGCTCTAATTCTTCTTTTTGATCATTCATCGCTTCCATTGCATTGGCAACAATGGCAAGTTCCTGCATAGGGTCGAATTCTAATGGAATGTTCTTAGCCCGAGCTGTATCCACAGCTAATATCGTAAGCACGGCCATCTGTGCCGTATAAGCTTTAGTTGAAGCTACAGCAATTTCTGGACCTGCATGTAAATGCAGTGTGTAATCCGCTTCCCGGGAAAGGGTGGATCCAGGCACATTCGTAATTGTTAGTGCTGGATGACCAAGTTCTTTTGTCTGGACTAGTACGGAACGGCTGTCTGCCGTTTCCCCGCTTTGAGAAATGTAGATGAATAAAGGCTTTTCAGATAGAAGCGGCATGTTATAGGAGAACTCGCTGGCCACATGGACTTCAACTGGGATATTTGCAAGCTTTTCAATGAATTGCTTACCCAATAGTCCTGCATGGTAGCTGGTACCCGCAGCAATGATATAAATACGGTCACACTCTTTCATTGCCTGACGCACTTCAGGATCCAATTTAATTTGATCATTTTCATCCTGGTATTCCTGAATAATTCTGCGAATAACGAAAGGCTGCTCATCGATTTCTTTTAACATGAAGTGAGGATACGTTCCTTTTTCAATATCCGCAGCATCAAGTTCTGCCGTGAATGGTTCGCGGGTAATAAGGTTTCCTTCTGGATCCTTAATTTCCACACCTTCACGCTTAAGAACGACGGTCTCTTTATCCATTAATTCAAGAAATTTATCAGTCACATGAAGAGCTGCCATTGAATCGCTGGCCACTACATTGAAATCATCACCAAGACCAATAAGAAGCGGGCTTTTATTCTTAGCTACATAAATTCTTTCTGCATCTTCTCTGTCGATTAAAGCAATTGCATAAGAGCCACTCAGTAATTGAACAGCTTTACGGAAGGCCGCTTCTACATCCTTTAATTCATTATGAAGAATTTCGATTAACTGTACGATGATTTCAGTATCCGTCTCGCTCTGCAATTCCACACCTGCAAGGTATTCATCACGGATATCTACATAGTTTTCAATGACTCCGTTATGAACAATAGTGAAACGGTCAGAGGCACTCTGGTGCGGGTGAGCATTCTCTACACTTGGTGCCCCGTGAGTCGCCCAGCGCGTATGACCAATTCCCATCGTTGCCTTCACATTTGCATCTACAGCTTCACGTAAAGAAGCAATCCGGCCTTTAACCTTCGAGACCTTCACACCGTCGTTATTTAAAGTAGCGATGCCTGCTGAATCATACCCTCGATATTCTAGTTTCTCAAGTCCATTCAATAAAATTTCCTTTGTATCTTTTTGTCCAATATATCCTACTATTCCACACATTGTGTTGTCCTCCTCATATTCTCACCGGAGAAAAGGGACAGCCAACACCCATTTACGAAAAAAAAGGAACATCTTTAGAAAAACAGTTGTCCGTATGCTGATTGTATAAGACTGGGAATCCTGCCTTAAAGTATTATTTCTTAGAATACGGACACTTAAGATCTTTTCTAAAGTTCTCTTCCTGTTTTCTCTCATTTTCAGGGGCATCAGTCTGCCCCTTTCCCGTGAACATTCTTTATTTATAACACTTTGATCTAATGCTTTGTAAAAAGAGTCACCTCTTAATTTTCCCATTAAATCCTTCAGTTGAAGTGTGACAACCGGGAGGCATCCGCCGAACACTCGATGAACCTCCTCCTCGTCAACTGTGCCGTTTCATCCGTTGCACACAGTTCAGGCGCTATTTAAAAGTAATTAACCTCTTTCCTCCTTTACAGTTCTAGACTCAAGTACTTAAATATTCCACCTAATCTTTCTCATCTTAAACTTTACAGAAATATTTTACAAGCACAACTTTCATTTTACCTAATACTTTTTTGTCTCGTCAATCGAAAAATACAACTGTTACAGGAAAGTTATCCTTGTGTAATATAATATGCGCAGGCTCCACTTCCCGTGTGGCCTGCGCATAGAAGGTTAATCCACCATTCCTAATTCTTCCTGCACGACTTCAACTACTTTATTTACATAAGTCTCACATTGTTCTTCAGTAGGTGCCTCAACCATGATACGGACAAGCGGTTCTGTCCCAGATGGACGCACAAGTACACGACCGCTGTCTCCCATTTCTTCCTCTACAGCCTGAATCGCTTCTTGAATTCGAGGATGAGTTTGGACACGTTGTTTATCAATCACACGAACATTCTTCAATACTTGCGGGAATTTCTGCATCTCACCTGCAAGTTCAGAAAGCGGTTTTCCAGTTTCTTTCAACACGTTTACCAGCTGCAAAGCGGACAGCATACCGTCGCCAGTAGTATTGTGATCAAGGAAAATAATGTGGCCGGATTGTTCGCCACCCAGGTTATAGCCTCCACGACGCATTTCTTCCATTACGTAACGGTCACCTACGGCGGTCTTATCACTTTTCATCCCATTAGACTCCACAGCTTTATAAAAGCCTAAATTACTCATCACAGTTGAAACTACCGTATTATGATTAAGTGTACCTTGTTGATTCATATGTTTAGCGCATATGTACATAATCTGGTCACCATCAACGATATTTCCTTTTTCATCGACAGCTATTAACCGGTCGCCATCTCCGTCAAAAGCAAGACCAATGTCCGCGCCCTTTTCCTTTACTAATTCCTGTAAGGATTCCGGGTGAGTCGATCCCACATCTTTATTGATATTAAGTCCATTAGGTGAAGAACCGATAGAAGTAATATCAGCTTCCAAATCCGCAAACAGATGGGAAGCAAGAGAAGATGTGGCCCCGTGGGCACAATCTAAGGCAATATGCAACCCTGCAAAATCATAATCCACTGTTTGTTTCAGGTGCTGCATGTACTTCTGGCCGCCTTCAAAGTAATCATTGATCTGACCTAGATCTTCTCCAGCTGGACGCGGCAGCGTATCTTCTTCTGCATCAATGAGCGCTTCCACTTCCTGCTCTTGCTCATCAGTCAATTTAAAGCCATCCGGACCAAAGAATTTAATGCCATTATCCTCTACTGGATTGTGTGAAGCAGAAATCATAATGCCTGCTTCTGCCTGCAGCGCCTTCGTTAGGTAAGAGACTCCAGGGGTGGAAATCACGCCAAGACGCATCACTTCTGCACCTATAGAAAGAAGTCCTGCAAATAAAGCTCCTTCTAACATCTGCCCTGAGATACGTGTATCCCGGCCAATTAAAATTTTTGGTTTATTCACATCTTTCGTAAGCACGTAGCCGCCATATCTACCAAGTTTAAAAGCTAATTCCGGGGTTAATTCTTTATTGGCTACTCCTCGGACGCCATCTGTACCAAAATATTTTCCCATTATACTTGACCTCTCTTTCCTAACATCCTAATTATATATATTTTCGATAATACTCCTGGCAGATTCTTCATTCACCTGCCTGTCGGCTGAAGAGGAATTTAAGAACCTTCGATATCTACTGTCACTTCAATCGTATCAGGATTCGAACTGGTGACCCCATCCGGTTTCGGAATTTTGACATCCATGGTTTCATCCGAATTGACTTCAGAGATATCCACAGGAATATTAATTTTGTCAATTTTATCTAGTACATCGTGTGGACCATAGATTGTAATTTCATCTTTATCAGGGATCACGTTGTTAACGATTACTCCATTAGGTGCACCGCCCTTAACCTTAAGCGAAACAGGAACTTTCTTCTTAGGCTTGCTTATTGGGACACTTACACTGACTACTGTTGGGTCGACAATAACATTTAATTCATTTCCTTGAGCATCATACACCTTAACAGGAGCTTCTGCTTTTTCAATAGAACTATTCTTATCGCCTATATTAACAATGGCCTTGACTACCTCGACCTTGTCCATGACTGACTTAGACCCTGTAACTGTAACTTTACCCGGATTAATCTCTGCTTCCCCAATATTAATATCATTACTCACCTTGTTCTCATTAATGTAATCGACACTGACATCATAATCTTTGCTGACTTTCTTCTCAATGGTTACATCCACCGTCTTCGGTTCCGTAGTTACGGTAATACGGTTGGAAATTCCTTTATATTCAACAGGAACGTTGTGTGTCCCTGGTTTTAACCCATTCAAATTCACGTATACCGTGAAATTCTTCTGCCTGACTACCGGGGCAATCACACTTTTAGTGCCTTTTACTGTTACGCTTACGTCTTGAGGAAGGCCGCTCACCACATACTCTTCATCGTTAAAATCTATATCAAGCGGGATGTTATTCATGACTTCTGTTTCTGAGGAATTGTCGTTAAACCAGAGTGATTGAGGATCAGTGTTCTTATTATTCTCCAGATTTACAGAAACCCATAGTAATACGGCCAACAGCAAAGAAATAATACGGATAAACCATGGACTTTTCAGTAATTTATCCATCTTTATTCCCCCTTCTGCCCCAGGTTGGAATTTTAAGGGAAATATCCAGTTCATTACGCAGGATCTCTTCTAGCTTTTCTTGATCGAGATTCCGGTGCAGTTCTCCATTTTTAGTACAGGAGATCGCACCAGTTTCTTCTGATACAACAATAGTTAGTGCATCGGTAACTTCACTAATTCCCATCGCTGCTCTATGCCTTGTACCAAGCTCCTTTGAAATAAAAGGGCTCTCAGATAAAGGAAGGTAACAAGCAGCAGCTATAATTTGATTTTCTTTAAGTATAACGGCTCCATCATGAAGAGGAGTATTCGGAATAAATATGTTCGTCAGCAGTTCACTAGACAGATGGCCGCCAATTCCAATTCCTGTTTCCACGTAATCTCCCATCCCTGTTTCACGTTCAATGGTGATTAACGCGCCAATCCGCCGCTTTGCCATATAATTACATGATTTGATAATCGCCTGAATTGATTTTGCCGTATCTTCTTCTTCAGCTGTGTTCCTGCTAAAGAAGCTGCCCCGTCCGAGCTGCTCAAGCGCTCGTCTGAGTTCCGGCTGAAATAAAATAATGATCCCTAAAAATCCCCAGGTTAAAGCTTGTGACATCAGCCATCTTAGTGTGGTTAGTCCAAATAAATTACTTAATAGATATATCCCGAGGACTACAAAGATCCCCTTAAGCAGCTGAACGGCTTTCGTCCCCTGGATCAGCATCATTAATTTATATAAAACAAACCAGACAAGGGCGATATCAATAGCAATCAATAAGTAATCTAAAAAGTCACGTCCCCCATCAAGCATGCCTACACTTCCTTTTATAAAATAGTACCCTTTATACATTCAACTAACTTTCATGCGCTCAGGGCGCGATTCATACCTCTAATTTGGAAAAATTAAAGCCTGTATCATTATATCACATTTCCATTTTATCGAATATTAGAAACAATTAATTAAGAAAAAAGACTCCGGGAACAAAAGCTTATGCTGACGGCCTCTCCAACATACAGGGGGGGCGCTATTGATGAAGATGATTATCTCATCATCCCGGAACCTTTCCCTATCATCAAAAAACCGCCATAACCTTAGTCATAGCGGTTTGTGTCAATTTGACTGAAATGAGAAAATATCTTTCACTGTATTTTTAGCATTGTACCAGATCCATTCAAAAACCTGGTTCACTTCATTTACTTCTCCACTTACGTACGCCTGATAATTTTTGCTATCGGAATATAACTCATTATGGTCTTTCGGGATAATATCTCCATTAATAATGGTAATATTTCCGTCTATTTTTCCATCTATTTTCAAGTCGCCATTCCGGACAACTAAATCGCCATCAACAGTAACTCCATCAGGAACAATAACTGTATTATCCCGAATCACTAAATTCTCTTGTTTAGAAACAGTTACTTGCTGATCCTGGTTCCAGGCAGAGAAAATTCCTCCAAACATGAGAATGAAGAATACGGCAGCAGCTGTAATCAGCGGATGTCTCTGTAAAAACCTTGCATAGTTTTTTCTTTTTCTCTCTTTAGGCAAGCTGGACATCACGTTAGCTGTAAAGCTTGTTGGTGCTGTTACAGGGCCCGCATTTTTAATTAGAGTAATAGAGCGTTTTAACTCATGGAAGTGGTTCTGGCAGGACGGGCATGCTTGAAGATGGTCTCTCAGTCGTCTCTCTTCATCTTTATTTAAATCTCCATCCAAGTATTTATGCATTAATGCAACAGCTTCTTGATTGCATTTCATTCCCTCTCAACTCCTTTACACATGTCGAAGCCTTTTACGTAATGCTTCCCTGCCGCGGTGAACGCGTGTCTTCACCGTGCCCACTGGAATATCTAACACTTCCGCGATTTCTTGAAGCGGAAGTTCATCTAAATACCGCAAGACGATAACACTTCGGTATTTGGGCGGCAAGGCCAGTATTTCCCGATGAATGTAAGTCTGAAGTTCTAGACTTTCCACTTCTTCTTCGGGTAACGCTTGATCAGCAGCCAGCTGGGAATACATATCCAGACCATCCGTTCCTCTTACCTCGGCATCAAGATAATAATCCGGCTTTTTCTTTCGAATCCGGTCGATCGTTAAATTTGTGGCAATCCGATACAACCAGGTTGAAAATTTTCGCTTTTCATCAAACGTATGAATATTGGTGTATGCACGAATAAAGGCTTCTTGTGCAAGATCCTCAGCTTCATAGGCATTCCCAATCATGCGGTAGCAGATATGATACACTTTATTCTGGTAAAAAGAAACAATATCTTCAAATGCTGATTGGTCACCTTTTTTTACTTCTTTAATTTTCTTTTTAATCATGGTTTCCATCTGCTTCAACCTCCGCTATAGTTGCGGTCTGTATCCTTTACGGATGACTACACCCCAAGGTTTCAAAAAAAATCTCTTTTTTTAAATAAAAAATGTTTAATGTATAATAGAATAGGTTATAGGTTCTTAACTGTAAAATATTACATGGGAGGACTATACGAATGAAACTGGAAACCATGTTAGTGAGGGAAATTGAGGATTGTCGAAAAGAAATGGCTCGCTTAGCTAAATTACACTCATTAACTTCCAAAGAAGTTGTATATATGAGCGTGAGGCTTGATCACCTGCTGAATGAATATGAGGAATTGAAACAAAAGGAACAGCAACCTGCCCTTAGACAGGCAAGCTACTGCTAACTTACATTTATTTTAGTTTCTCGCCGAATAAAGATCCCATCAAGCCGACAGCTACGCTGGCGGTCTTATTTTTTTCGTCGAGAATTGGGTTTACTTCCACAAATTCCGCTGAGGTAATCATTTGAGATTGATACAGCATTTCCATTGCTAAATGACTTTCCCGATAACTTAGTCCACCCATAACAGGAGTCCCAACCCCTGGAGCTTCATTTGGATCCAGTCCATCCAGATCTAAACTTAAGTGTACACCATCTGTACGATCTTTCAAATATTGGATTGTTTCTTCCATTACTTTCGGCATGCCCATGCTGTCTACTTCGTGCATCGTAAAGACCTTCATTCCTTTTTCTTCTATCAGTACACGCTCTCCTTCGTCAAGGGAACGAGCTCCAACAATGACTACATTTTCAGGCTTGATCTTCGGCTGATAATCTAAGATATTGGTCAATTTTTCGTGACCAATTCCCAGACTCACCGCGAGCGGCATTCCGTGAATATTTCCAGAAGGAGAACTGTCGCCAGTATTCAAATCTCCGTGTGCATCGTACCAAATTACTCCTAAGTTTTCATAATGCTTGGCGATACCAGCCAGCGTCCCCATCGCTATACTATGATCTCCTCCAAGAACTAACGGAAAGCGGCCTTTTTCTACCACTTTGTCTACTTCAACGGCTAGTCGGTGACTCCCTTCAGCCACTTCATTTAGATTTCGCAGGTTGTCCAGCTTTTCGGACTGGTTTCTTTCCGGACGAGGAATATCAATATCTCCTAAATCATCTATCACATACTTTAACTCTTCCAGACGTTCAATCATTCCTGCATAGCGAATTGCACTGGGACCCATGTCCACTCCACGCCGCATTTGGCCTAAGTCCATAGGTACACCGATTACTGATAAATGGTTATTCAACATAAAATAATCCTCCTTTAATCGTTACCTATATTGTAGCCGTTTTCATGATGATGACTCAACTCGACAATTCACTGCATATATATACGCTATAAAGCGCGTGAGGGACAATGTAATGTATGAATACTAGTTCAACAAGAATACACTTACAAGAATGTTCTGGTCATTCGACAAACACAGGAAAAGTTTTCCCTTAATTACATTTTTCCAGCACTAAAAAAAGCTGACACTCAAAGTGTCAGCTTTTTCATTCAATTCTCTATAATGGAGCCTAGCGGGATCGAACCGCTGACCTCCTGCGTGCAAAGCAGGCGCTCTCCCAGCTGAGCTAAGGCCCCAATGGAGCGGGAGACGGGAATCCAACCCGCGACCCCCACCTTCGCAAGCTGATGTTCTACCACTGAACTACTCCCGCAATTTAAAAAAATAATATAAAAAACGGACCTTGCAATTGCAACCTCCGCATTTGTAATGAGCCATGGAGGATTCGAACCTCCGACCCTCTGATTAAAAGTCAGATGCTCTACCAACTGAGCTAATGGCTCGCAATCATCGATCATGCGTCCATTATTCAGTAAAGTATAAACACACTCTTTTGTGCTGCAAGCAAACTCTCTACATAAACTTTACGCAATACTTGCGAGTTGGTTAGTCACTCGAATCCTTGCTACTACTGAAAAAATGGCTGGCCCAGCTGGATTCGAACCAGCGCATGACGGTACCAAAAACCGTTGCCTTACCGCTTGGCTATGGGCCAACATCTACAAAACTTAGTATTACCAGTTAAACAGAGATTATACTGTTTTTCAAAAAAAATACTATTTGTATTATAAATCAGCTTTAACTGTAATAAAAAAATGGTGGAGGGAGTAGGACTCGAACCTACGAACCCGATGGGAGCGGATTTACAGTCCGCCGCGTTTGGCCAACTTCGCTATCCCTCCACTATTTAGAAAGTGGTGCCGGCCAGAGGACTTGAACCCCCAACCTACTGATTACAAATCAGTTGCTCTGCCAGTTGAGCTAGGCCGGCAACTATTTAAAAATTGAATGGAGGAGGATGCAGGGTTCGAACCTGCGACCCCTTGCTTGTAAGGCAAGTTCTCTCCCAGCTGAGCTAATCCTCCAAATAATGGTGACCCGTACGGGATTCGAACCCGTGATACCGCCGTGAAAGGGCGGTGTCTTAACCACTTGACCAACGGGCCATACAACTGCTTTCTTTGAGAGCTTCCAGCCGGACTTGAACCGGCGACCCCTTCCTTACCATGGAAGTGCTCTACCACTGAGCTATGGAAGCAAGTGGCTCCACCGGTAGGATTCGAACCTACGACCAATCGGTTAACAGCCGATTGCTCTACCACTGAGCTACGGTGGAATACTAAAAAAGCTTCTCTAATTAAGTATAAAAGAAATGACGTGGCGACGTCCTACTCTCACGGGGATCGACCC
>NZ_JAUTWQ010000010.1:0-255263 GCF_046719735.1 Halobacillus rhizosphaerae | reverse complement strand
AGTCCTGTGCAATATCGTGAAAAACTTCAAGAAATAGCTTAATTACATAGTGTCCAAATATAAGGGGTCACTTCAAAAGCCTGAGGAAGCTCACCGTCCGCCCATGGAAAGTGCACAAATGCGGAATCGCCCTGGTAGACACGACACGCATAAGCAGAAACATCAAAAGGGATGCGCCCTATCATTCCGTTGATGTTTCTGCTTATGACGCGAGGGTCTGGGCGATGCAGCTGGCCGAGTTATTTCCCTGACCTCTAAGCGCTATTACCCGTAACGGAAATCTTCAATATGCCTAAAAACAGAGACTTCATAAAATAGGAGGTTTAGTGAAATATGGAACTCCCTCAACTTTTATAACTAACAGCTTTCACTCTCATCAAATCACCATCAGACGCGCATTTAAACCACAGTCGTTTTGTTGTCAGCACACTTCCCTTAATGTTATGATAAGGAGTGGATTATACTACTCAACCGAATTGGGAAACAATAGAGGAGCGGTTGCAATGCTTGGAACTTTAAAGAAAATTTTTGGCGATGGAAACACCCGCCAACTGAAACGTCTAGAGAAGATGGCAGAGAATATAGATGCCTTAGAAGCCGAATATGAGAAACTGTCCGATGATGGACTTCGCGAGAAAACAGAAGAATTTAAGAACCGCTATGCTAAAGGCGATTCATTAGAAGATTTACTAGTAGAAGCTTTTGCGGTAGTTCGCGAAGGCTCTAAACGTGTGCTTAAAATGCGTCCATTTAAAGTCCAGCTGCTGGGAGCCATTGCTCTGCATGAAGGGAACATTGCAGAGATGAAAACCGGGGAAGGGAAAACCCTTGCTTCTACCTTGCCAGCATACTTGAACGCACTTACAGGTAAAGGCGTACACATTATTACCGTCAACGATTACCTGGCGAGCCGTGATGCGAGAGAGATGGGCGAACTGTTTCAATTTTTGGGACTAACCGTTGGCTTGAATTTAAACGGGATGTCGAAGGAAGAAAAACGGGAAGCTTATGCGGCGGATATCACCTATGGTACGAATAACGAATTTGGTTTCGACTACCTTCGTGACAATATGGTGTTATACAAGGAACAGATGGTACAGCGTCCATTACACTTTGCGATTATTGATGAGGTAGACTCGATTTTAATTGATGAGGCCCGTACCCCGTTGATCATTTCGGGTACAGCATCGAAATCAGCGGACTTGTACCAAACGGCGAATTCTTTCGTCCGTCTGCTCGAACAAGATGAAGATTTCACCTATGATGTGAAAACGAAAAATGTCCTGCTGACCGAAGAAGGCATTAATAAAGCTGAGCGCTTTTTTAAGATTGAAAATTTATTTGATTTGGCCAATGTGACATTAATTCACCATATTAACCAGGCCCTTAAAGCTCATACGAGCATGTTAAAGGATACGGATTATGTAGTGGATGATGGAGAAGTAGTAATCGTTGACCAATTTACCGGCCGTTTAATGAAAGGGCGCCGTTATAGTGACGGTCTGCACCAGGCCATTGAAGCAAAAGAAGGTTTGCAAATTCAAAATGAAAGCATGACGCTTGCTTCCATTACCTTCCAGAACTTGTTCCGTATGTATGAAAAGCTTTCCGGTATGACCGGTACAGCGAAGACGGAGGAAGAAGAATTTCTGAACATTTATAATATGAGGGTTATTGTCATTCCTACGAACCGGGATATTGTACGTGATGATAAACCAGACCTTGTCTATAAAACGATGGATGGAAAGTTCAAAGCGGTCGTGCAAGACATTAAAGAGCGCCATGAAAATGGCCAGCCGGTACTGGTTGGTACCGTGGCAGTGGAAACTTCTGAAATCATTTCGAGGTATTTGGATAAAGCAGGCGTTCCCCATAATGTTTTGAACGCCAAAAACCACTTCCGCGAGGCGGAAATTATTGAAAATGCCGGACAAAAAGGGGCAGTAACGATTGCCACTAACATGGCCGGCCGTGGTACAGACATTAAGCTTGGCGAGGGAGTAACCGATGTCGGTGGTCTTGCCGTTATTGGTACGGAGCGTCACGAATCCCGCCGGATTGATAACCAGCTCCGTGGTCGTTCAGGACGTCAAGGGGATCCAGGTATGAGTCAATTTTATCTGGCGACTGATGATGAATTAATGCGCCGCTTTGCTTCTGATAATATGCGCAATATGATGGAGCGTCTCGGCATGGATGATTCGCAGCCAATCGAAAGTAAAATGATCTCAAGAGCCGTCGAATCTGCCCAAAAAAGGGTGGAAGGTAACAACTTTGACGCTCGTAAAACGATTCTTTCCTATGATGATGTTCTTCGTCAGCAGCGTGAAGTCATTTATAAACAGCGCTTTGATGTATTAACTTCCGATAATCTGCGTGAAATTATTGAGCAAATGATTGAACGAGCTGTTCAGCGTAGTGTCGAGGCCCATACTTCGGATGAAGAAGAGGAGAACTGGGAGCTTGATTCTATTGTGGATTATGTGAGAGCGAACCTGCTTTTTGAAGGCGACATTACAGTAAAAGACTTGCAAGGCAAAGATCCAGTCGAAATGCAGGAGGCCATCCTTGAAAAAGTGAAAATGCGCTACGACGAGAAGGAAGAAGAGCTTACCGAAGAACAAATGCGTGAGTTTGAAAAAGTTATCCTTCTTCGTACGGTCGATCAGAAATGGATGGATCACATTGACCAGATGGATCAGCTTCGTCAGGGAATTCACCTGCGTGCCTATGGACAAAACGATCCATTGCGCGAGTATCAGTTTGAAGGCTTCAGCATGTTCGAACAGATGGTATCGACCATTGATGAAGAAGTGGCACGCTATGTGATGAAAGCCCAGATCCGCAACAATTTGGAACGGGAAGAAGTTGCTCAAGGAGCAAAAGCCGTTTCTAACGACGGTGAAGAAAGCAAGGAAAGTAAGAAGCGAACTCCTTTTGTCAAAAAGGACACCGTCGGACGCAATGATCCTTGTCCTTGCGGCAGCGGTAAAAAATATAAAAATTGCCACGGGAAATGATTCAGTGGAGAAGACACTCTCTAGCCGGAGAGTGTCTTCCCTTGTTACGAAGGAATTATGAAAGAAGTAACTGACGCATATTCTTATAAAAAAGTCATCTGCGACTGGCCGACCAGTGATTATTCGGACCCAGTCTGCGGCGCATACTTTTCACTATGGCTATATAATAGAAAATTTTCTAGGAGTGATCGTTATGGATATGGCAGAAATCCGCCATGAACTCAACAATACAGCTAATCGTTTAGCGGACTTCAGGGGGTCTCTTTGACCTCGATCAAAAGAAAACCCGAATCGCTGAATTAGAAGAACAAATGACAGAGCCAGGGTTCTGGGAGGACCAAAACACTGCTCAAAAGGTAATTGATGAAGTGAACGGGCTTAAGTACCTCGTCCACACGCTTGAAGAGCATGAGGAAGACCATGAGAACTTAGAGGTATCCTATGAACTCGTCAAGGAAGAGTATGATGAAGAACTTCACCAGGATCTTGAGGAACAGGTCCAGAAGCTTCGCAAGGATTTGGATCAGTTTGAACTAACGCTGCTTCTCAGTGAGCCTTATGATAAGAACAATGCGATTCTGGAACTTCACCCTGGAGCTGGCGGTACGGAGTCTCAGGACTGGGCGAGTATGCTTCTGCGTATGTATACGCGCTGGGCAGAAAGCAGAGGCTTTTCCGTGGAGACAATGGACTATCTACCTGGAGAGGAAGCCGGCGTGAAGAGTGTGACCCTGCTGATTAAGGGGCACAATGCTTACGGTTATTTAAAAGCGGAGAAAGGCGTGCACCGTTTAGTGAGAATTTCTCCGTTTGATTCATCAGGCCGCCGTCATACGTCGTTTGTTTCGTGTGAAGTGATGCCTGAATTCAATGATGAAGTAGAAATTGATGTCCGGACCGAAGATTTGAAAATTGATACCTACCGCTCAAGCGGTGCCGGCGGTCAGCACGTCAACACGACCGATTCGGCAGTGAGGATTACTCACTTGCCTACGAACACGGTCGTCACCTGCCAGTCTGAACGTTCTCAGATAAAGAATAGGGATCAAGCGATGAAAATGCTGAAATCCAAGCTTTATCAGCTGGAAATTGAACGCCAGCAGCAGGAACTGGATGACATCCGCGGCGAACAGAAAGAGATCGGTTGGGGCAGTCAAATTCGTTCCTATGTTTTCCATCCCTATTCTATGGTGAAGGATCACCGCACGAATATGGAAGTGGGCAACACCCAGGGCGTCATGGATGGCGACCTTAACAAATTTATCGATGCTTACCTTCGTTCACAAATGGATGCATAAGGCAGCCAGGCTTTCACGGTTATACGTGGGAGCCTTTTCTATGCAGTTCGCCTGAGAATGAATCGCTTCCTTTCGTGGCAGGCTATTACTCAACAGCAGTGCTTTACTGCATTAACACGTCATTTCGCTCTCATTTACAGGCTTATCGCCTAGTGTTATACTCCTATCGGCTTATGTGAAACGTTAAACAGGAGGGAACTGCATCATGATGATGGCAAAAAAATACCGAAGAGAGCCGATGCCGCCAAAAATGCGAGAAGCAATCGATTTTGCACTCGTTATTGTCGGGTCTTTTTTTGTGGCACTTGCATTTAATATATTTTTACTACCGAACAATATTGCTTCCGGGGGAGTAGCCGGGATCAGTACGATTACCAAAGGAGTCTTCGGCTGGGAACCGGGAGTTGTTCAATGGATTTTAAACATTCCGTTATTTATTATTGGTGTCTCAATCTTGGGCAAGAATTTCGGCATTAAGTCCTTTGTAGGGACGCTCCTGCTGCCTGCCTTTGTTATTCTTACCAGCAGTCTGGAGCCGGCCACGCCAAATCCGCTTCTCGGTGCTATTTTTGGCGGTATGGGAGTTGGCTTAGGACTTGGAATCGTATTCCGAGGACGGGCTTCGACGGGTGGAATCGATCTCGCTGCCCAGGTGCTGCACAAATTCACCCACTTTCCGCTGGGCATTAGTGTGGCAATGCTGGATGGAATGATTGTGCTCACTTCGGCAATTGTATTTTCCGTAGAAGAAGGCTTATACGCTCTGATCGGATTATTTGCCACCAGCCGGACCATCGATTTTGTCCAGGTCGGTTTCAGCACTTCAAAAAATGTGATGATTATTACCGAGGATGTAGAAAAAGTAAGAAGCGCCATTTTGCATGAAATTGACCGTGGGGTAACCGTATTAAGCGGTGCCGGCGGCTATACCGAAAAAGAACGCCAGGTCATTATGTGTGTGGTGCAGCAGAATGAATTCATTAAATTGACACAAACTGTCAAAGTGATTGATCCTGGGGCATTTGTCGTGGCTATGAACGCTTCTGAGGTGCTTGGCGAGGGTTTCAAAACGTCTTGACTAGGTTATAATATCTCTGTGTTATCCGATAATTACAGAGCTAGGGGGAACACTATTGAAGAAACTATTATTTGCACTACTTCTTACCGTACTGTTAGTTCTTAGCGCCTGCAGCGGCGGAGGGGATGAGGGTGGATCTGGTTCCAATGATCAGTCTGACCAAACCTCTCAGGATGATTCTTCTCAAGGGAGTAAGGATAGCTCCGGAAACGGGGACCAAGCGAGTTCAGATGTGGATGCGAAGGCAGCTAAAGAAGCATTCGAACAAAACGGCTGCATTAGCTGCCACGGCAATGACCTGGGCGGCGGATACGGACCTTCGTTACAAAAAGTCGGCGCCAAGTATTCAGCTGATGACATCCAGAACATTATTAAAAACGGAAAAAATGGTATGCCGCCTCAATCTGTTGGAGACTCTGACCGCGAATTGATCGCCAGCTGGCTAGCCGCTAAGAAGTAACTTATACTTAGGAAAAGCCCGACTCTCGTGAGTTGGGTTTTTTTATATAGGAAAAAAGAAGGGGTTCTAAGAAATTTGACGAATCTTATCAATGTAAGTAACTTTATGAAACACAAATGTAATATTTTTATGTCTAAAAAAATAGAATTAAGATGTTATAATGGGTACGGACTTAAGACAGACACATGTATGCACAGCATCATGAACTAGATACAAAAGAGATAAAGGTGAGAGTAAAATGATAGATATGAAGGGTGTTTATAAGACGTACCCCAATGGAGTGACGGCTTTAAACGGGTTAGACGTACATATTGATCAAGGTGAATTTGTTTATGTAGTAGGACCGAGCGGGGCAGGCAAATCGACATTTGTCAGACTTATGTTTCGTGAGGAGAAAGCCAGCAAAGGAACCGTTATGATTAATGACCAGAATTTGACGACTATTAAAGAACGGCGTGTACCTAAGCTTCGGCGGCAGATTGGAGTCGTATATCAGGATTTCCGGCTCCTTCCAAGACTCACAGTTTATGAAAATGTTGCCTTTGCTTTAGAAGTAATTGAAGAAACTCCGGTAAATATCCGCCGCAGAGTAATGGATGTGCTCGACCAGGTTCGTTTGAAGAATAAAGCACGCTTTATTCCGGATGAGCTATCTGGAGGAGAGCAGCAAAGGGTTTCTATCGCACGAGCGATCGTCAATCACCCCAAGCTGCTCATAGCGGATGAGCCTACAGGGAACCTCGATCCCGATACTTCTTGGGAAATTATGCACATTTTAGAGGAAATCAACTCTGCCGGTACTACTGTATTAATGGCAACCCACAGTCAGGAAATTGTAAATACCATCCGTAAACGTGTCATTGCGATTGAAGACGGCATGATCGTGCGAGATGAAGCTCGAGGGGAGTATGGTTATGAAATTTAGAACTCTCGGACGTCATTTTCGTGAAGGTGGTAAAAGTGTTTGGAGAAATGGCTGGATGACCGTTTCTGCGATCGGTGCGGTGACTACTACTTTACTGCTCGTCGGTGTTTTTCTTGCCGTGATGTTGAATCTCAATGAAGTCGCGAACAAAGTGGAAAAAGATGTTGAAATTAAGGTGCTTGTCGACCGGACGGCTAGTGGTCAGGAGGCGGATGCCTTAAAAGATAAATTGAATAGTCTCCCTGATTTAGAAAGTATTAACTTCTCTCCAAAAGAAGAAGAGTTAAAAGAGCTGATTGATAGTTTAGGAGATCAGGGAAAGGCTTTCGAATTATTTAAACAAAGCAATCCACTGAATGATGCGTATGTGATCAAACCGAAGAATCCGACAGACGTTGTGCCCATTGCAAATAAAATTAAAGAATTTGACCACGTGTATAAGGTGGACTATGGCGAAGAAATTGTGCAGCGTTTGTTCCAGTTTAATAAATATGCTAGAAACATAGGATTAGCGCTGATTGTCGGTCTTGTTTTTACAGCGATTTTCCTCATCTCCAATACGATTAAGATTACGATTATAGCACGAGGCAAAGAGATCGGAATTATGAAGTTAGTAGGAGCCACCAATGGATTTATCCGCTGGCCGTTCTTTATCGAAGGACTGATGCTGGGGGTGCTTGGTTCGATTATCCCTATTGCAGGGGTCGCTTCCGGCTATTACTATCTTTACTATCATTTGCGTGACAAGATCAAATTTGACTTTGTCGAGTTACTTCCTTTCAATCCGTTTGTATGGGAGCTCGCAGGAATTATCTTAGCGATCGGTGCTTTTATCGGTGTATGGGGAAGCGTGATGAGTGTTAGGAAATTCCTGAAAGTATAAGTGGAAAAGGGGAGAACAGGTCTGATGAAAAAGTTCAATGTGACAGTATTATCTACACTACTCATAGCTGCCTCACTGCTTGCTTCTTCAGAGCATGTAGCGGCCGACTCTAAATTAGACGACGTAAGAGGCGAAATCAACGATCTCCAGGATAAACAAGGAGACGTTAAGGATAAGAAAAATGATGTTTCCAGCAAGAAAGAACAAACCGAAAAGAAAATTGCTGAAAACGAAAAAAAACAGTCGACTACAGAATCGAATATTACGAAGCTGGTAAATAAATTAGATGAAAATGAAAAAAAGCTTGAAGCAAAACAAGAAGAAATTAAGCAGACAGAAGCTGACATTAAGCAGCTGGAATCGGATATTGCTGAATTAAAGAAAAGGATCAAAAAACGGGAAGAATTGTTAACGAAACGTTTGCGTGCCCTTCAGCAAAATGGCGGGGACGTTAAGTACTTGGAAGTATTAATGGGCGCCCAGAGTTTTGGTGATTTTCTTGATCGTGCTTCAGCGGTAACCACGATTATGGATCAAGACAAAAACATTATGGACACTCATATGAAAGAAAAGAAGCTTTTGCAGGAGAAAAAGGTAAAAGTAGAAGAGAAGAAAAAGCAGCTCGTCCAGGCGAAAAAGGATCTAGAATCCATCAAAGCCCAGCTCGCTGATCAAAAAGCAAAAAAAGAACAAATGCTTGAGAAATTAAAAGAGCAGAATAGCGAACTTAGTCATCAAAAGATGCAGTTAAAAGAGCGTCAGGAATTGCTGGACAAGCAACAGGCATCCATTCAGGCAGCCATGGACGCAGCGAAGAAACACGAGTCCGAAATTCAAGCAGAAATAGAAAGAAAGAAGAAAGCGGAAGAAGCAGCACGTAAAAAAGCTGCAAGAGAAAAAGCGGCGAGAGAAAAAGCTCAAGCGGCTAAATCTACATCCTCCAGTTCTTCAGGCAGCTCGGAAAGCTCCAGCTCTAGCAGTTCCAGCGTATCTCATACTTCTGCTCCGCCAGCAGCAAGTGGAAACTTTGCCCGTCCGGCAACAGGAATTATTTCCTCTTACTTCGGCCCAAGGGACGGCGAGATGCACCCTGGTGTTGATATTGCGAACACGGAAGGTACACCTATTTACGCGTCCGCATCTGGACAGGTCTTCCGTTCCTATGATTCTGACACTTATGGGAAAGTGGTATTTATAACCCACTCTATTAATGGCCAGATCTATACTACAGTTTACGCTCATATGGAACAAAGGCTGGTTGGAGAAGGACAGTATGTTTCCCAAGGAACTCAGATTGGCTTAATGGGAAGCACCGGTGATTCAACCGGACCGCACGTGCACTTTGAATTGCACCGTGGAACTTGGAATTACGCGAAGTCGAATGCGATTAATCCAACTTCTATGATTAATTTTTAAAAGAAAAAAGTCACGAGAAAACCCGAACCAATCGTTACATTGGTTCGGGTTTTCTGCGTTGTACTGTTAATGTTGCTGCTTCGTTGGCTGGTAATCTTCGTGACTATTTAAGATCACTGGTGATCTGCTGAACGACTTGATCTTTCAACACTCCGCCTACGACTCTTAAGTGTTTCACTACACTTGAATGACCGTACTGGGTTAGAAACTGATCAGTTGCTGGATCGAGTTTATCATCGGTTAAGACAAGCGGTGCATTGTATTTATAAGCGAGAGAAGACGCAGATAAAGCATCAGGAAAGTTTTCTCCTGTAGCGGTTAGAACATAAGAGGAAGAGATATCCTCTCTAAAGTAATGTAATACTTTTTGCTGGGTTTCATAGCGTTGAGTTCCTGCCAGCCGGACTACTCGGTCTTTTCCGTTTTGTTTAATAAGATCTTTTTCCACTTGGTCAGAGACAACTCCTGGACCGCCGACTATGGCGATTTGTTTGAAGTTAACGAAGGCTTTGCTTTTGTTATCCATCTTCTCGTTAGTTAAGACGATGGCCCAATTTTTAATGGCCGCAATTGGGGCAGCTCCCAGAGCATCTGGAAAACTGTGACTGGAGGCAACGATTGCTCCTTGAACATTTTTAAGCTCAGCATTCACTTTTTGATTCGTTTCAATTCGGTTTTTACCCGCGATACGATCTACCGTGTATCCTTTGGAAGACAGCTGTTGTTTGATCTGCTCGCTGATAGCATTTGGTCCGCCTAAAATAATGACATTTTCCGTACCTAACCGTTTGAGTTCATTTACAACTTCGGGACGAATTTTATTGGGTCTGCTTAATAAAATGGGTGCATTTCCTTTTTGAGCAGCAAGAGGAGCAGCGGAAAGCGCATCCGCATATGCGGTTGATGTGGACAGAATGACCGTTTTATAAGCATGATCCTTTGGAAATCCGTTTGGATAAAGGGCCTTTGAAACTTCTACGGCCGTTGTTTCCCGGGCATGGGAAGAAATCTCAGTGGATTCAAATGGGTCGGAATTCCCTTTCTGAGGATTTTTCCACACTACCGAGTCATTCTCACTATTAACCACTTCCGTACCTGCCCAGTTTTTAGCGTATTCTACCGCCGGTTTTTGGTGGTAAAACTGCTTGAGCGTTCTTTTAGAAGGAGCGTTCACATGAAATTTCTTTGTTAAATAATTGGTCCAGTGAACTTGATCGGTTTTCGTATTGATGACCGCTGTATGCTTCCAATGCTTAGCATAATCGATGGCTGATTGGGCTTGATAGTTTTTCGAAAGAATCCCATTTTTCGGGTGTTCAACGATAAAATCCTTCAACAGATAGTTGGACCAGAGAATTTCTCCGGTATCATTATCAACGACCCGTGTATGTTTCCAGTGCTCCGCATAGGTAAGAGCATCCTCTTTGGTATTAAACCATTGATTAATGGAAGGGTTCGATACATGATACACGCCATATCGTTGAGAAATATTACTATAAATTCGTTTTTGATTCATTTTATCAAAGACGTACACATTTTCTCGTGATTTAGCGTAGTTAAGGGCATCTTCTTTATCCGCATAAATCTTCAGCCGGTTATTTTGATCATCATACACTTCAAAAACGCTAAAGAATTGATCGGTCGCTTTTCCAATCGCTTGAGCCACCTGATTTTGAAAACTGGATGTCTTAATAAGGGCTTCTTCCTGTGGATTGGACATGTAACCAAGCTCTACTAAGACGGCTGGCATCTGCGCATTTCTGGTGACAAATAAATCATTTCCTGTAATCCCCTCTGGCCCCTCGGAAATGGAAACATCCTTCAAGATCTCTTGATGCATAATGTGGGCGAGTCGTTTGCTCTCAGGTGAATACTTGATTTGCAGTTGGTCTGGGGGAAAATCCTCGTCAACTCCATTGTTAATATCATAATAATAGGTTTCATACCCTCGGACGTGTGGATCTACGGCATCCGAATTATGGTGCAGGGAAATGAAAATGGAATTATCATTATTTCCTTTTGCCCAATCATTTGCTATGTTGATCCGGTTTCTTAAATCGGTATGTACCGGGGAGCCGAAATCCTTATCCGTACTTCGAGTCATGTGTACGGTGTAGCCTTTTTTTTCTAATACACTTCTAACTTGATAAGCTTCATCGAGGTTAGCTTTCTTTTCTACATATCCTGTCTGATCACCGGAATAACCGACAGTTCCTTTGTACTCTCCTCCGTGGCCGGGGTCTAAAATGACGACTTTCCCACTTTCAGCTGCATGGACCGATGAATGAGGGATGGATAAAGCAAAAAGCACGAACAGGAATAAAGGTATACTTTTCTTCAAGGATCTTTTCCTCCTAATTTGAAAGATTTATTTAAGACGTCTGTTTCTATCGTATATCGTTCTGAAACAGTTTACAATTTAACAGTTTTGAAGAATGGGAGAACGGCCTTTGAGAATTTCGGACAAGACTGGAAGAAACTCTTAAAATTTAGCAATTCCAAAAATCCTCCAACATATAGTAAAATAGAAGAATAGAAACCAATTGGATAAATAGCCAGGGACACCTTATTAAACAACTTTGGAGGAGAGTTAGAATGAGAAGGAGTCTGGAATTTACCGACACGGAATTAGTAGTTAAGCTTGGATGGATCAGGTTACTAGCGTTAAAAAAAGATGTCACAATTCCTTATCATATGATTAAGAGTGCGACTGTTGATTATTTTAAACCGCCTGCCGGGACAGTAAGAGTGCCGGGCACCTCCTTTTCCCCGCTTAATATCTATGAAGGAACCTTTAAATATCAGGATTTTCTTTATTTTCTATCGTATGAACACCAGGTCCCTTTGTTAATCATAGAGCTGGTGGGGCATACGTATCGATTTGTTATTCTGGAAGTGAAAAATCCTGATGAGCTGGCTGGACAAATCAGAAGCTGCATCCGCTACACGTATCTTTAACTGATGAAGGTGAAGCAGCATTAAAAGACGACCGTCTGTTTAGAGAAGGTCGTCTTTTTGAATTATTTAAATGTACTCTTTAAAGCTGGTGAAAGAACGCCTTCACCGCCAAAAAAGACAAAGTTGTGAAGCTGTTTCGAGAAATTTGCAACATCACGGTTTACATGATCAGAGTCAGTAAGCAATATGGGCATATCGTGGGAATAGGCATATCTGCTGCCCGATAAAGCATCAGGAAATCTATGGCCATTGGAAATCCCAGCCTGGGTTGCACGGGGATAATACGTGGTGGCAATTTTTAAAGCGGTTAAGGATCGTTCTGTTCCGGCAATTCTTCTAATCTTAGGAATGCCTAACTGCTTTAACATCGTCTCTGCTTGAGGCGGCACAGCGTTTGGACCGCCGATAATCGTAGCCGAAGTGACAGATGGGTGTGTTTGTATATAGGAGATAATTTCTTGATTAAGACCTGCGTTAGCTGTATTAAGCAGGATTGGCGCCTGACTCTTTGTTGCGTAAGGGACGATACTGAGCGCATCTGCAAAGTTATTACCGTCAGCAATAAATAATTGAGCAGGTTTGTCCTTCACATGCTGGGCAATTTGAATGGCGGTTTCTACACGATTTGTTCCTGCGATCCTGATAACAGGGTAGCCAAGATCATGAAATTGCTGGGATACCGCCGAGGATACAGCTCCCGTTCCTCCGAGAACTGTAATGCGGCCATTGTCTTTTAGCAGTCTTTGAGCTTCTTTTAGTTTAGGCTGCAGAACGTTTTGGCGGTCATTTACGAGCATAATGACTCCGTTCAGAGATTTATTTAGCACCCCTCCTGCGAGTGCATCCGGGTAGTTGGTGCCGTCCGTAAGAATAACGGTATCGAGCGAATGGTCCGGGATTTTGTTCGTAAAGGCCTCCGAAGTTTCGTACCGGGTATGACCTGATATTCTGCTGAATGACTTTGGTTCCGAATTTTCGAATGGAAGGGCAGGTTTAGCCTTCCACTCCTCATAATCATGAATGGTGATTCCTTTAAACCCTTTAGATTTAAGCTGGGTATAATAATTCCGGACATGAGCTAGTTCCTTTTCCATATCCACAGTGCTGCGGTTATGGAAGCTTAAATAATCCACACTATTGGGCAGCAATTCCACCCCAATTTCTACTTTTGGAGAGGTCGCGTACTTCATCTCACCTGCAGTTAACTTAGTAATACTATTTGATCCGAGAGCCTTATTCCGATAGGCCATAAGTGTGACATAATCCTGACGATCAATCATTTCTTTATAAAAGTCAGGATAGTGAACTTCTACGGCACTTTGATCCGTCCAGAAAGGCAGGGAGCTCCCTACGATAAATCCTTTACTTTTGGCATAGGAAATATACTGCTTTGCTGAAGCTGACCACTCTTTTAATACCGTCGTGCGTTCATGATCCCATACGTCCATGACATAGGGTTCAATATCAAAGTGGATTCCTGCAAACTGTTCTCTTGGAGAGGCATTGTGGTTATACTTCGCGACAAGGTCAATTCGATGCAGGGCTTCTGAAGTGTAGGCTTTCAGTCCCCATTTGGGCTGTCCCATCAGGGCATGAACTGTGATTCCCTGATTGGATGCTTTTTGAATGAAAGAACGATAGACAGGGTCCGGAATTCTCGTGTCAAAATGGAGATAGATATTGGTAACCTGCTGATCAGTTAGAAATTGCATAGCTTCCTCAAGGTTCTTCGTAACTGACGGGCTGTCCCAAATCCAGACGTTCTTCTCGGTATGATATTCATTAAGAGCATCTTGAATGGCCTGGGTATATTGATTAAGTTTGTCAGTTCCATTCGAAGGGGCTGCTGAAGAAAGGTTACCTTCACCACCAGTTAAGAAAGCTTCTCCCTGGGCTTCTGTAAATATAAGAGAGACCTCTTTCTTATCCGTTGCTTGAGCTTGATAGTTTTCTTTAACGGTAAAGCCGTTTAGACGGAGGTGTTTTTTCATCAATTGTTTTAATTTCAGATTTCCGCCGCCGATAGACGTGACCGCTTCGGATCCTTCTTCGCCTTGAACGGTGATCAGTGATTCAGCTTCTACCAAAGGATCGATAGGAACCAACTGTGATTCCGTTGCATTAGACGCTGGTTTGCTCAACGAATAATAGTTGTAGATCGTTCCCCCTGCTTTTTGGGCAACTAGAGAAGTAATGGGAGCAAAGCGGCTGTTATTCTTTCCATTCACTAATGTAGTAGAATGGTTATTTACGTAATAAAATTGGCAGTCTGTCTGGCATACATCATGACTGCTATCAGCGGCGTCAGCTTCAGCTGCCACCGAATCAACCGTCTCTAACCCAATGAACAGCAGACAAATAAATAATAGAACAATAGATTTATAGAAAGACACTTCCTTGCAACTCCTTCTTTAGTCACCTTAAAAGTAAGATTCTTTAAAAGTATACAAAAAAAGCTGAGTAAAAAGAAAGAGATAAAAATGGAAAAGTACCTTAATATTCATAAAATAGTAAAAAATACCTGATCCATAAGAACTTGTGAACGTTTTAATAAACGAGAGGACAAACTAGAACACAAAGTACTTCTGCCCCAGGTAATTGGAGATCGTATAAATCCCTGCCCCGCAAAGAATAGTAAAGTCTCCTTGATAAGGCTCCATGAAGACAGGGAGAAAACTATACCCATATTGGATAATGGGAATACTCACCGAGTAGGAAAAGAAATAACAGATAAGAATAACGACTATGAATTTCCACGCACTTTTGTTAAATGAAGTAGTACTTTTAAATGTAAACGTACGGTTTAAAAGATAACTTATGATAGCACCCACGACGGTTCCCAACAGGGTTGAAATGTAGTAGGACACGCCTGAATGGAAGGAAAGAAAGGTCACGGACAAACCGAAAATCGTATTGACTATTCCCACAGCCAGAAACCGGAGGAAACTGTTTTGAAAGATCGTCGTTTTCATGGGGTGATCCTTTCGTTCCTATGATGATTCAGACCATTTCTAAGAGTATGCTCTGGGTCGAAAATGCGTGTGGGTAAAGTCATATATCTGAGACGCTCCTTCTTCGATTTGATACTAAGCTAAGTGCAGGATTTCTTTCTATCTTACTTTAGCTGTCCTATTCTACTCGCATGAAACAGAAAATAGTGTTCGATTGAAACGAAGTAAGATTAGAATCATCTTATCATGAATTTTACTAAGGAAGGGCAAATTCTGAGCCACGGTCTTGGTAAAGGAGATCGTTCCTTTAGTCGAAGGAAAATGAGTGTATTCGGCATCCGGATTTCATTCATTAAAAAAGCTCAATGGACAGGCACTGAGGCGACCATTGAGCTTTTTTCTTTATTACATCGCTTCTTTTATTCCGACTTTCACTAAGAACCAGTTTGCAGGATAGCTTGTAAGGAACCCGAGGATCATCGCAATCTGCATCATAAACCAGTATGTTGGTTCATGCGGTTTAGGCGGTTCGGTAAATAGTAAATAATGTACAATGGCCATCCAGCCGAACATGCCAATTTCAAAAGCAATCAGCGACAGCGAATCAGCTTTAATCGCTTCTTTAATCGCATTCATAGCTCCAGCTTCCTTGTTCATCGGGTAAATCGCATAAAATTGAAAAATGATTCCAAAAATATAAGCGAGAATAAACTCTACGGTATAGTGAGCAAATAATGTGGTACCAGCTATCATAAGACCAGTCAGCGCGACAATCGGCACCCCGACTGCATCGCCAAACGAGCAGCCTGCTGCACAGTGGCTGGTAGAAACAAAAACTTTTGCCGGCTGTCCGCGGTTATCATCTTTCTCTAGGTTCTGCGCTTTAATTCTTCCCCATTTAAAATAAGTCCACAAGGCAATCGGACCAAAGAACCAGCCGTTGATCGGCCAGACGACATTCATAACCTTCATCATTTGTGGATGTTTGATCACATCCATTAAAATGATAAGGGAAGATAATAGTCCAATAGCTAAAAAGATCCAGGATATAACACTTAACATGAACATCACCTCATCAATGTATTTAGTATTCACATACCCCGTATCAGTATTTTGTTAAACGTTTAAAGAAGAAAAAACTCATGTTTCAATTGGTTGATTTAAAATACCTTAAAGGGGTATATTATGAATAAGGGAAGGGAGCATCCACCATGTGCGATAATCATTTACCTGAAAATAGTGGTAAGAAACCCGTAACTCCAAGAACGGATGAAGAAAAAACAGCAGTCTTAAATCGTCTGAAACGAATAGAAGGTCAAGTAAGAGGGATTCAAAAAATGGTAGAAAACGATCGCTATTGTGTTGATGTGTTAGTACAAATTTCAGCGATTAATAATGCCATGAATAAAGTAGGCTATTCATTATTGGAACGGCACACCCACCATTGCGTGGCCGATGCTATTAAGCAAGGCGAAGGGGAAGAAGCCATTGATGAATTAATGAAGGTCATTCAGCAATTCTCCAAATAAGGAGGTAACATCTCATGAGTGAGGAAAAAAGTGTGAACGTCGGTATTACAGGAATGACTTGTGCCGCTTGCTCCACCCGGATTGAAAAATCACTCAATAAAATGGAGGGCGTAGAAGCTCAAGTAAACTTAGCGATGGAAAACGCTAAAATTCAATACAATCAAGATCAGGTGAATTCAGCGGATATCCAAGCAAGAATTTCAAAGCTAGGCTATGACGTGCTGAAAGAAACGATGGAGCTGGATATTTACGGTATGACCTGTGCAGCCTGCTCGACTAGAATAGAAAAAGTTCTCAATAAGATGGAGGGGGTACATCAAGCCTCTGTTAATCTCGCTAATGAAATCGCACATATAGAATATTATCCTGGTCTGACTGAAACGGAGGAACTCATTGCCCGAATCAAAAAACTAGGCTATGATGCCGAACCGAGGGCGGATCGGGAGGATAAGCAGTCCCATAAGGAAGAACAAATCAAACGGCAGCGAGTGAAGCTGATTGTTTCAGCTGTACTCTCTTTGCCGCTGCTGCTTATGATGGTTAACCATTTCATCGGTCTCCCCGTTCCCGAAATTTTAAATAATCCGTGGCTGCAGTTTGTCCTGGCCACTCCAGTTCAATTTATTATTGGCTGGCAGTTCTATGAAGGTGCTTATAAGAATCTGAAAAATGGTTCAGCAAATATGGATGTTCTCGTGGCGCTCGGGACCAGTGCCGCTTACTTTTATAGTCTGGCGGAACTCATCCGGTCTCTTTTCACCACCACAGAGGCACACCTTTATTTTGAAACGAGTGCAATTTTAATCACCTTAATTTTACTCGGCAAATATTTTGAAGTTATCGCAAAAGGAAGGACCACTCAAGCGATTTCCAGTTTATTAAATCTGCAGGCGAAAGAGGCAACTTTACTGGATAATGGGGTCCAGAAAAAAGTTCCCGTTGAACAAGTGAAGGCGGGGGACCTGCTGCTCGTCCGTCCCGGTGAAAAGTTCCCTGTGGATGGAATAATAGAGAGCGGACAGACCGCTGTGGATGAATCAATGATTACTGGAGAGTCTATCCCAGTGGAGAAGCAGGAGAGTTCTCCTGTAATTGGTTCTACGATAAACAAAAATGGCACGGTTCACATGAAAGCAACGAAGGTAGGCAAGGATACGGCGCTTTATCACATCATTCAAGTGGTAGAGGAAGCTCAAGGGTCTAAAGCGCCGATTCAGCGGTTAGCCGATGTGATCAGTGGTTACTTTGTCCCGATTGTAGTTGGCATAGCGCTGGTTATGTTTTTCGTGTGGATGTTTGCCATTCAGCCTGGCAATTTAGCTTCTGCGTTAGAAGCAGCAATAGCTGTGCTCGTTATTGCCTGCCCCTGTGCACTTGGTCTGGCCACTCCAACTTCAATTATGGTTGGGACAGGAAAAGGAGCTGAAATGGGGATTCTTTATAAAGGCGGGGAATACCTGGAAGCGGCTCATCGCTTAGATACGATCGTTTTTGATAAAACAGGAACCCTGACGAAAGGCGAACCGGAAGTGACGAATTTCACCGCAGAGGATGACGAAATAGTAAGTCTTGTGGTCAGTGCTGAATGGCAATCGGAACACCCGCTTGCAGGTGCTATAGTGCAATATGGAGAAGCGAATCAGGTGCCGACCGTTGAAGTTGATCAGTTTGAAGCTCAGCCCGGGTTTGGTGTGAAAGCCGTCATTCAGGGGCAGCAATTATTAATTGGTACAAAGAAATTACTGACTCAAGAAGAGGTAAACTTTGAATCCTATCAATCCTTAATGGAAGAATGGGAAGCTGATGGGAAAACGGTCATGCTGGCCGCTCTTAATGGCAAAGCGAGAGGACTGATTGCGGTTGCAGACCAAGTGAAGCCAACAGCCAAAACGGCGCTGTCCTCTCTAAAGGAAATGGGAATTCATTTAGTCATGCTGACAGGCGATAATCAAAGAACAGCGCAGGCCATCGCCAAACAAGTAGGAATTGATGAAGTCATAGCAGAAGTCGTTCCAGAACAAAAGGCCCACCATGTCGATCAGCTGAAACAACAAGGAAAACGAGTAGGGATGGTCGGAGATGGTATCAATGACGCACCTGCCTTAGCCACCGCAGATATCGGCATTGCTATCGGAACAGGCACGGATGTTGCGATTGAAGCGGCAGACTTAACGATTCTAGGCGGGGAATTAACTCTTATTCCTCAGGCGATCCTGCTCAGTAAGAAGACAATGAAAAATATTAAGCAGAATTTATTCTGGGCCTTATTCTATAACACCGCAGGGATACCGATAGCTGCTGCCGGACTGTTAGCTCCGTGGTTAGCAGGAGCAGCGATGGCGTTCAGCTCTGTTAGTGTTGTTAGTAATTCTCTTAGGCTGAAGCGGGTAAAAGTATAAGCAAGGAGGAAATCATAATGAATACGAAACAATTAGAAGTGCAAGGGATGACATGCGGGCACTGTGAAAGTGCTGTGAAAGGCGCCCTTCAGGAGTTAACTGGAGTAGAGAACGTAGACGTACATCTTGATTCAGGCAAGGTGGAAGTGACGTTTAAAGAAGGAACGGTTACTGAAGCTGACATGAAGGAAGCAATAGAAGAGCAAGGTTATGATGTAGTCACTTAATAATGGTGAGTCTCCCCCATACCCGAACAGGGTATGGGGGATTTTTTTTATAAAAGCATAATCTCGGTGAACTTTCTTAGTAGTACTGCCGTCTTTTCCTATTGAGTCCATCATAATTATAAAGAGAATCATAGGAAAGGTTGAGATCTATGAGGTTTTTAAAATACTTGAAAGCCTTGGTATTCTTTGGAGCTTGCTATATGGTTCTTCCTACTTTGATCATGAGAAGGTTTTCGATGAAGCGAATCCAGCAGCCGGAAGAGGGACCAGGAGTTTATTTAACGTTTGATGATGGCCCTGATCCACTTTATACACCTAAGCTTCTTGATCTATTAAACAAGTACCAGGTTCCCTGTGTATTTTTCGTAGTCGGTGAACGGGCACAGATGTATCCAGACTTGATCAGGAGAATGAATGCGGAAGGACATGCTCTCGGCATTCATCATTATCAACATAAGAGCAGCTGGTTTATAGGTCCATATTCCTTAAAGAAACAAATAGTGACCACAGGGAACATTTTGGAAGAGATTACCGGTTTGAAGCCGGTGTATTACCGCCCTCCGTGGGGGCATTTTAATCTCTTTTCGCCTGCTGCAGCGAGAAATTTTCAAGTGGTCATGTGGGATGTTATTGCGGGAGATTGGAAGGTAGGGCCCCGGGAGCAATTACTGACTCGTCTAATGAACAAAGTCAGAGACGGAAGCATTGTTGTTCTTCATGATTGCGGAGAGACACTGGGAGCTGACTCCAAAGCTCCTGCTGTTATGATAGAAGCTTTAGAAGCATTCATTTTAAAACTTAAGGACAGTTCCTTTCAATTTAAGAGATTAGAAGATCGCCGTAAATAGTATGGTTAAAGGGGGAAATAACCATGAATAAAATTCTATTCTTACCTTTGTTTCAGATGCCTTCCGGGCACCACCACGCCGCAGATGCAATTATTGACGGGTTGAAATCGCGCAGTGAGGAGATAGAGTGTAAAAAGATCGATTTCTTAAGTGATATCAGCCCTTTTCTTGAAAAAAGCGTTGCTTCCTTTTATTTAAAATGGATAAAAGCGTCTCCTAAAACGTACAACCTGGCTTATCAGCGATTTTCTTATACGAATGAACCTGATAAAAAGCCGTATCTTTGGTACGAGAGATTGTTTCTGAATAAAATGGAGCAATTAATTATTCGGGAAAAACCTACCTTAATTATTTGCACTCACGGTTTCCCTTCCTACTTTGTTAGTCGTTTAAAGATGAAGCATAAGATAAATATTCCTGTGATCAACATATACACAGATTTCTTTATTAACGATATTTGGGGAAAAGAAGGCATTGATTATCACGTCGTGCCCAATCTAAGGATAAAGAAGCAGCTCGAAAAGAATGATCGAGTGAGTCCAGAACGTATCATTTGTTCAGGGATTCCTGTGCACGAAGTATTTACCGAGAAGATAAAAATATCTCCTTTAGAAAACAAAGAAAATTATTCAATCTTAGTTGCCGGGGGGAGCAGCGGGCTTGGAAATATGTCGGAATTATTAGAGGAAGTCCGCTCCTCGAACGCTGACTTTAAAATTCTTTGCGGAAACAACGGTGAATTATATGAGCAGATTGTCAATCTTAACCATGAAAAAATCACTCCCGTCCCCTATCTTTCTTCTAAACAAGCGATGAACAAGCTGTATGAAGAGTGTGACGCCATCGTGACCAAGCCAGGGGGGATAACCATTAGTGAAGCTTTAAAAAAACATCTGCCCATATTTATTCATTCCAGCCTCCCTGGCCAAGAAAAAATCAACGAAGAATTTCTTGCTAAGGAAGGATTGGTTTTTCTACTGAATAAAGAAAATTCTTACATTGATCAGATGATGAATGTGCTGGAAGATCCAATATTACTTAGGGATTACTTGCGGAAAGTTGAAAACTATAACCAGCAGCTTGAGTCATCGATCCAAGTCGTGTACTCCATTGTTGAAAAGATCATCTTAGAGGGGCAAAGATCTTATGTGATCGCTCACTCTTTAAAGCAGCATCGCTTTCCATTTTTAAAAAGAATGACTTCAAAATATAACCACTAATAGAGAAGAGTCAAAAGGTCTTCAGGATAGGAGTAAGAATAAATGAATTCACTGTTTTTATTAATTAAGTATGCCTTCCTTGGTTTAGTCCAGGGCATTACGGAACCACTGCCTATTTCATCAAGCGGTCATCTGGTCATTATCGAACATTTGTTAGGTTTGCACATCGAAGGCTTAAGCTTTGAGGTGTTAATGAATTTCGCTTCGTTGTTAGCGATCCTTTATGCTTTTCGCGAAGACCTTTACCGAATGACTTTAAATGGATGGGATTATGTACGGCATCAAACACCTTCGTCTAAAGCTGATTTCTATTTAATCTTGTATGTTATTGCAGGGACTATACCGGTGGGCATCATTGGAGTATTATTTAAAGATCAGATCGAAAGCTTTTTCAAAGGGCTGACGGTGATTGGCTTTGCCTTAATTATTACTGGCGCTGCTCTCTGGATGATAAGAAATTTAAGAGGGTATAAAGCGGAGCAGCAGTTGACTTTTAAAGATTCTTTACTTGTCGGTCTCTCCCAGGCGGTTGCTTTAATTCCGGGCATCAGCCGGTCAGGAGCAACCATTGTTACTTCTCTTGCGATTGGGATGAACCGGGAAACAGCTTTCCGCTTCTCCTTTTTACTTTACCTTCCTGTTAGTTTAGGGGGAGTCATTATGTCATGGAGTGATTTATTTCATACTGCAAATGGCAGTCAGCTGGTAGTTCCGTATATTGTGTCCTTTATTTTGTCTATGCTGGCGACTTATTTTGCTTTACGCTGGTTTAAACAAATAGTATTGAATGGGAAGCTGGGCTATTTTACCCTTTATTGTTTATCCATGGGGATTCTAGTTATCCTGGCTGCTCAATTCTAACTAGATAGGAACGATCCTTCTATGAGTCTTGATTTTGTTACACAGCAAATACAAGTATTTGGCTACTGGATTATTATAATAGTGTTAATTTGTGGAATAATAGGAGTACCGGCACCAGAAGAAACGTTTATGGTCTTCCTTGGTATGCTGGCTGCTAAAGGTCATCTTAACTTTGGGTTATCCTTGCTAAGTGTGACTACAGGAGCTTTTATTGGTATGATGCTTGCCTATTTTATCGGAAGGAAAGCTGGGAAATCGTTTATAGAACGATACGGAAAATATGTAAAGTTAACAGAACAAAGATGGGAAAAAGCAGCCGGGGACTTTCGAGAGTCTGGGAAATGGCTTGTGTTTACCGCTTTTTTCTTCCCAGGTTTTAGACAACTCAGCCCTTATATAGCAGGAACCAGCGGCTTAAGTTTGCTTCCTTTTATCGTACTTAGTGCTGCTGGAAGTTTTACCTGGGGGCTCGTATTTACGGCGGGCGGGTATTTTCTAGGAGACCACCTTCCGCTTAGTTACTTGCCCTGGGCAGGTGGATTAGCCCTGCTAGCATTTATCCTAATCTCAATAAAGAAATACAAGTCGAACTAGATAAGCTATGCTCTATCTTTTTAGGAGCTGAGGAATGGTGAATGAAGAATTATATCGACTGATTCATGACGCTAAAAATGGAGATAAACACGCGTACAATGATCTTGTCGGCATGTATAATGCTAAAGTGTACCGCCATGCCTTTGCGATGACAAATGATCGGATGGAGGCAGAGGATATTGCCCAGGAAGCTTTTATAAAAGCTTTTTATTCTTTACATCGACTGGAGAATGAGTATGCATTTGTAAGCTGGATGACAAGAATTGTCCACAATCTTTGTATGGATCGGATAAAAAAGAAAAAGCGTGAAGGAAAAAAACATGAAAAAATGAAAGAAAATCTCACCTTTCAAGACCGTCAAAGCTATCAAGATCAGCACCTGAACACGAAACTGACGATTGAGGAGGCTATGCAGAGGTTAACGAAAGAACATCGAGCCGTCATCAGCTTGTGTGACATTCAAGGGTTTACTTATGAGGAAATGGCCACAATTTTAAAAGTTCCACTAGGGACCATTAAGTCCCGTATCTATTCAGCACGAAACCAATTGAAAAAACATTTGTTGAGGGGGGAAGATAATGAGTGAGCATGTTTCAAATTTACTGAGTGCTTATATTGACGAGGAAGTTACGAACAAAGAAGCAGAATTAGTGGAGAAACATTTAACTGACTGCTCTGCTTGTTATCAAGAGTACAAGGATTTGAAAAGGACGAAGCAGTTCATTGGGGAAACCTATGAAAACGTGTCCGTTCCCCTCTCGTTGGAAAATACTATTATCAATGAGCTGCAGGCAAGTGAAAAAGAGAACCGTTCAAAACGCATGAAAGTAGCTGTGGCAGCAGGGATGATCTTTATGGCGATGATCTTTACCATCCTGCATTTTATTCCAGGTGGACTGACTCTGGGTTCAAGCCTCTTAAGGTTCTCATTCACTTTACTGCACGCTTCTGCACTTAGTTTAAGCACTTTTCCATATTTATTTGGAGTTCTAGGGGTGATTAGTATCATTCTCATGGGAGTATTAGCAGTAGTTGTACAAAGATATTATTTAGTGGAAAAGTATTAGAAGGGACGTCTTTCAATGAGAAAAGTAATTATCATTCTTATGGGAGCTTTACTTTTATCCTTGTATGGGCTTCAAACTCATGTATCGGCGGCAAGTACGATTATCAGCCATAAAGCTACTGTCGTTCCTCAAAATAAAAAGGTGGATAACGTGATCGTGTATGGGAAGGATGTAAGGATTGATGGTCATGTTCAAACAGCCGTGATCGTTGTCGATGGCAGTCTGACAATTAAAGAACATGCAAAACTGGACGGCTATGTATTGGTGCTGGGGGGAAATATCTATCAGGAGCAGGGAGCCGATATACCGGATGAAATCTTTCACCTCAATTTCAACGATCGTTCACTAAACAGTCTGTTACTTGGCGGTCTTACTGTCGCAGGGATCTCTTTAGTTAAGCTTGTGTTTAGTTTATTTATTTTACTTGTTACTTTTTTAATTGCCTATTTAGGGGAACAGAAAGTTTTTGAAGTCTCTGAAACATTTAGAGAAAGATTTGGCAGGGTTTTCTTGACAGGTACCGTTGTAACTATTCTGCTTGCCTTTTTATTTGGATTATTGATCTTATCATTATTTGGAATTCCTATTGTACTACTCGTACTCATTCCTTGTCTTATCTTTTGGCTGATAACGATTTCAGCTTTCGGCCAAATGCTTGGTTTTCAAATATCAGCTACTGGGGGGAGTCCTGCTTGGTTTTTGCTCCTCTTTGGCTTATTCATCATTATGAGCGTATTGAATTTTCCTTTGCTTGGAATTATCCTCCTTTTAATAAGTGTATTTGTGTCCAATGGATATATGTTTGAGTGGATCATGAACCGGTTTACGAAAAAAAGTCAGAGCTGAATGGAGGTGGAGTCGTTTGCATATCCTGGAATGGGTCAATCAATATGGTTACATCGTTTTGTTTGCCTCGTTATTTCTTGAATTAATGGCATTGCCGATCCCGACAGAGTTATTAATGACTTATATAGGATTTCTAAGCTTTCAAGGAGAAATGAATCTCTATGCTGCCATATTGATTGCCTTTTTAGGGAGCAGTGCAGGTATGAGTCTGACCTACTGGATTGGACAGAAAGTAGGCATTACTTTTTTTGAGAAGTATGGCGCAAAGTTCCATTTTGGACCAGAGCGACTCCACAAAACATCACGGTGGTTCCAAAAGTACGGGCAGAAAACGATTATTTTTGCCTACTTTATACCTGGTCTTAGACATTTGACAGGCTATTTTTCCGGAATTACTAAAGTTTCGTTTAAAACGTATATGGTATTCGCTTATACAGGAGCCCTGATTTGGGTGGGAAGCTTCATTACGATCGGTCAAATTCTCGGACCGCAATGGGAAGAATATCAAGGGGATCTGAAGCTGTACTTGCTATTTATCGTACTTGGGGCTGCCGTTGTTCTATTCTTATATCAATTAATTAAGCAACAGGGGGACAAAATCCTTGTCTTTGGTATTGATTTATTCAAGCGGGTTCTCCCCTATCTGCCCACGGTTAATAGAATTCGAGTGGTGTTCGCTTTATTAGCTGCCTTATTTATTGGAAGCTTTGCTCTCATGATTGGGTTAATTCAAGATTACATGGGCAATGAATTTGGAAGGTTTAACCAAATTACTAAGATGATTATTGACTCCATTCTTACGGATGGGTTTATACCTCTATTACAATTCATTGAGGGGATGGCCGCACATCAATTTCTACTGATCATATTTGTGAGCGGTTTAGCCTTAATCTGGTTTAAGCATATGAAAGAAGAAAAGATGGATATTCTCTTTGGTATGATCATCATTTCAGGAGGTTTTCTGCTTGAGAAGGCTCTCCCTTTATTCTTTACTCTTATAAAGGAGTATGCTCACCTGGGCAGCGGCAGTACTTTTCCAAGCGAAGTGACCTTGATTTCTATTATTGTTTATGGCTGGTTTGCTTATGTCATTCTTGTAAGAATTCAGCATAAGTGGATAAAGACTTCGATAACCAGTCTGCTTGTATTATTACTCTTTTTAATAGGGATCGGTAGAGTTTACCTTCACATGCAATCACCTGGCAGCCTTGCTGCGGGATATGTGTTCGGCTTAGTGTGGCTGAGTCTTTGCATTGGTGCGAAAGAAATGCTTCATCTCCTGACCTATTTAAAAGTAGAGAGTTAATAATCACGAGATGATTTAATCACAAGGACCCAGCCCATCTTAAGAGGGCTGGGTCTTTGTGATTCTATTTTATTTGTAGGGGAAATAGTTAGTCCTTCTTATCATCGTGTCCCCAATGCTCATGGTCTGCATGATTCCCACGGGAATGGTTTTCCTGATCGTGTTTATCTCTCCCATCAAAATCACCCTCTTCGTGGCCATGGTAGTGATGGTCTTCAGAACCAATGCGGCCAAATGGAAGTCCAGAAATGTACCCCACACCGCCAGTTTCTTCAATGCCTAAGCTATTTTGGATTGCTTCTTTAAGTTCGCTTTTATCAACAGCTGTAATATTCTTTTCGCTAATGTCTGCACCAGGATGCTGATAATTGCTTAATAAGTAGCGGGAATTTCTTCCTGCCTTTGCAGCGTTAAGACCTGTAGCTTCTGCTCCTACTGGTACGGACAGGATTCGGGAAAGCTTCTTTGTTTCCACGTTATAAGACCAAACAAAGTTATTGGTATGCATATCGCTGTCTTCGCCGATGAATAACGTATTCATGTCATCGGAAAAAGTTAAATTATCAGGGTTAGCTACTTTGTCTGGATTTGCTGTATTCCCATAAGCATCCGGAGATTTCAAATCTTCTCCCAAGACTAGTCCGTGCATATCGGCTGCTACCAACTTACTGGATATGGAATGATGAAGGGAATCGTTTTGGTTGTTCTTTAAATCAATTTCGTACGTGACGCCTGACTCTTTCTTAGGAAGCTGGATATCGTCTTGTACGCTCCCTTGTTGTTTCTCCATGCTGCCTTCCTGATAGGAAATCGCTACATAAGCTTTATGTTCTTTTTCATTAACTGCAATTCCTTCCATTTTATTAAATTCGGAAGTGGCTCCAAGGATCGCTCCATAGCGGCGGGATTCAAGGAATGCAGCGGCTTTTTCCATACCGGGCTTCACTTTTAAATATTCCACTTCGCTGCTGGAATTAGTCTTGATGGCGGTATAGCCTTCTTTAGGCTGATCAGAAGCAGCGAAGATGTCACTGAACTGGACTCCGCTATTAATTATTTTTTCAATTTCCTGATCATTTGCATGGCCAAGTTTTATCCAATCTAAATCAGCAGACCCGCCATTTTGGGAACCTGTTTGATTAAATTTAGCGGCATACAGTGTGCCTTTAGAGAAGTCTTCCGCTTTATCAGCTACGTACATAAACATCATCGTGTTGCTGCCATCATCACCGAATAGCGCAGTCTTATGATCAGGAAGGACTTTCATAATTTCATGAGAGAAGCGGCCCGTGCTGTAATGCTTCACTACAGATGCACTGCCCTTGTGATTCACTGAAATCTCCGGGATCCATCCATAGTAATAAGGATTTGCTTTGGAAGCATCACCAAAGTAGAAATCAGCGAAGCTTCGCACATTTTTATAGGCACTGGAATCCTTGTTTTCAAAAGCTCGTGCATCTGGTTCATATTCTTCGGAACCTAAATGTGTGTCCCAGTCCGTGGTTGAGCCATTACAAGGATTCCAAAGTCCGTGGACAGAAGAGAAATCAATCTTATTGGCATCTTGGACTGTTAACTCACCCGTTTTTTTATCGCGGTTTAATTGAGTCAGAGTCATGGAAGCTGGAAGACCAGAGACGCTTTCTCCTGCATTATTTTTGGAATCATATTCATAGTGAGAAATCATGTACTCCTGATTTCCAATCGTAAGCAGGCTATTGGCATCTGGCGCATCAGAGATGTAATAAGAAGGCTCATCAGGTACGCTGTAGTCTATGATCGGATCTCCGTTAACATCAATCGGTGTACCCGCAGGGATTTTTTCACCTTTGTTCGAGACGACTTTGTCTTTAGATAGGAATAATTGATCGTAAGAAAGCGGGAGCTCTTCGGTGCTGCCATCTTTATATGTAACTTTTACTGTGGCTTTTGTGTACGTTTTAATCATTTGATCAATCGTAGTGGGGGCATCCATAGAATTAAATTCTACTTTTGCAATAGCTTGGTTCCCAGGATTGAAATAGTGTCTTTCCTTATGGTCATCATTTGAATGAGCTGAAACAGTAAATGAGCTGGAAGCGAGTAAAGCTAACGATAAACCAAGTGTCATTCTTTTTTTTATCATAAAATTCCTCCTCAAATTTTCTACACCTTTATTACATCACACGAGTATTAAGCAGCTATTAAAGATAGGCGGCTAATTAAAATTGAGAGTAAAAATTCAATAACAAAATAATGACAAAATAAGGGAGATATGACCTGAATCAAATAGCCCGATTAAGAGCAATTTTTGAAAGTTATCCTCATAGGATGCAGGTGAATAGGATCTATTGGCCGGGAGTTTTAGAGAATTCAATGGAAAAAATGAACAAAAAGTATTGATTATTCGACAATAGCCGCAGATAGGCAATAGAGGGATTTAGGATAATTTAACCGTTTTCATAGAATAGTAATATGTAATATTTACAATTTTCCAACAATTTTGTACAATTTTCTTTGGAGTTAGAAAAATATGGTTACATATAACTCCATATTCTTACATAGGAGGAATTGGATGAAAAAGAACAAGTCTATCAAGAAGAAGCAGATTGCTTCTACTGCTATGGCGTTAGTAATTGGTCTGAGTACTTGGGCCGGTGGAGCTTCTGCTGCGCAGCAATCGAATGCAGAGCAAGCATTGAAGGAAGTTTCACAATCAACCTATAACTCACCGGTCGATCTTGGGATTGCAAATGATGAGAAGTTAATCGAAATGCTGAAGAAAGAAGGTAAAATTAAGAAGAACGCAAGCCCAGAGCAAGCGAATAAAGTGTTGAAAAAATACTTAAAATCAAAGACTGTGAAACAAGCAAAAGAAGAAGATACCGGAGAATTGGTGAAGAAGCATGAAAAAGCCTTAAAGAAAAAAGCGCATGAAAAAGGTTTAAAACACGGGAGAGGAAATAAGCATGGCCATGGGAAGTGGAATAAAGTAGCTCCTGTGAAGGAGGAAGCCTATAACGGAGAGGTCAGAGAAGATAAAGTACTTGTGCTTAATATTGATTTCCCAGATTATGAAAAGAGCTCGATAACGAAAGATGAGACGGACATGTTTTACGAAGACTATACTCATGATCATTTTCAAAATATGATTTTTGGCGAAAATGGCTATAAAGGACCGAATGGTGAAAATTTAATTTCTATGAAGCAGTATTATGAAGCCCAATCCGGCGGCAGTTACACCGTTGATGGGGATGTAGCCGGGTGGTATACAGCGGATCATCCAGCCGCTTACTACGGAGGAAACTATCCAACTCCAGATGGCAGTGACCATCGTGCAAGAGAGCTTGTTCAGGAAGCCTTAGCGAAAGCTGCAAAAGATCCCAGTGTAAACCTTGCAGACTATGACCAGTGGGACCGCTATGACCTGGACGGGGATGGAAACTTAGCTGAGCCAGACGGAATCATTGACCACTTAATGGTCATTCACTCTGGAGTAGGAGAAGAAGCAGGCGGCGGTTCTCTTGGAGCAGATGCAATCTGGTCGCACCGCTGGAGTCTTGCATTTCAATCCGACGGCAGCCCATTCACTGTTCCCGGCTCAGAAGCAACTGTACCTTATTGGGGCGGCCAAATTGCTGCCATCGATTATACGATCGAACCAGAAGATGGCGCAGCGGGAGTCTTTTCTCATGAATTTGGTCATGATTTAGGCCTTCCTGATGAGTATGACACGCAATACTCTGGTTTAGGGGAGCCCATCTCTTACTGGTCGATCATGTCAAGCGGCAGCTGGGCCGGAGATGTGCCAGGAACCGAACCAAGCGGATTCAGTCCATACGCGAAAGAAATGCTGCAGAACTTGCATGGCGGTAATTGGCTGAGCGGCGACACTATTAACGCTGATGATGTTACAAGGAGAGGTAAAGAGATTCTTTTGGATGAAGCTTCTACCAAAGGAACGAATAATGACGCTGTACGTGTGGACTTACCTCAAAAGGAAAACATCGTGAATACACCAGCTAGTGGGGATTACGAGTACTTTAGCGGAAGCGGAGATAATTTAACGAATTCAATGACGACTTCAATCGATTTAACCAACGCTTCAGAAGCGGCCTTGAACTTTAAAACGTGGTATTCCATTGAAAAAGGGTATGATTACGCTTATGTTCAAGTATCTGAAAACGGACAGGATTGGACCAATATTGAAGGAAACATCACGAACAATGATGATCCAGCTGGAGCCGGCGCTAACTTAGGGAATGGCATTGATGGAACGTCAGATGGCTGGGTGGATGCAAGCTTCGACCTTTCCGATTTCACAGGGAAAAACATTCAGCTGCGATTCCGTTATGTGACCGATGGAGGATTAGCTCTTCCAGGATTGTATGTAGATGACATTCAAGTAACTGCTGATGGTGCAAACGTGCTTTCTGATGATGCGGAAGGTAATTCTGCATTTAACTTCGCTGGCTTTGCAAAAGATACAGGAAAATTCTTTTCTGATCAGTATTATCTATTAGAATGGAGATCTCATGACGGTGTTGATGAAGGATTGGACCATATACGGCGTGGGAATAGCCTCATGTCCTTCGATCCAGGTCTGGTGGTATGGTATGTGGACGATGCTTACAATAACAACTGGACTGGGATTCATCCGGGAGAAGGGTTCCTTGGAGTGGTAGATGCCGATCAGCATACGAACTACTGGAGCGATCACACTGTAGCAGAAACTCGCTACCAGGTTCACGATGCGGCGTTTAGTCTTGATAAAACCGAGAAGATGTTCTTAGATTACACGGATATTTTTGGATTGACTTTAAAAGATTACTTTACTAAACGTAATCCACTGTTTGACGACAGGAAAGATTATTCTAGTCCTCGTGTTGTAGATGCGGGAAGAGATATTCCGACTTATGGATTGAAATTCCGGGTCGTAGGAGAAGCTCATGACAAATCTGCAGCTAAAATTATGATTTACAAATAAATCTCGTAAATGAGGTTAGGAAAAAGTCTGTCAGCCATTATTAAACCCGAACGGTGAAGGGATGAACGCTCCCTCATCGCTCGGTTTTTTTTCTGCCAGCGTGATGTAGAATTTCTTGCCGTTTACAAAGGACGTATTATACATTACCCATTTATCTTAATCTGGCTCCCCTGATGAACAGGAGAAGGAAGTTTAAAAAAACTATTCCAGCTTAGGAAATACACGAAGACTTCTGCGGGAGGACCAGCAGCCCGCGAAAAGCGGAGTGTATTTCCGGAGCGGCTATTCAGAGTAAACCCCTGCCCTCCCCTAATTGTTCGTTTTCAAATGAAGGTCATTCCTTTATGTCCCAGCCTCTTGTTTTAGTCAGTTATTGATGAACGGAAACACTCGGATAAATGACCAGTTGAAATAGCAGGAAGAATATTTCCTTAAAGTGGAATAGATTGTAGAAAAAGAGTAAGATAGAAAAGGCGGGGAAAGGAAAATTTATTCTTTTTAATAAAAAGGACATGCTCTTCTAATCCAAGTCATAAATTAGATTAGTCGGCATCGCTCATTTACGGTGAGGTGCCTTTTTTGCTAGTATAGAACTATCGAGGAAATTTAATGCAGAAGGGTGAATGCGATGAATTTAAAGCCGCGTTTTGTTGCGTTGTTAGTAACAGTTGCGGTATTAGTAGGGGCTGCGGGTTCATATATAGGAATTCAATATTTTGGCAATGATCAGAATTCCGTATCTCAATCTAAGCAGATAGCTAACGCCGACCAGGACACAAAGAACTTTGGCAGTTTATCAGAGAAAGAACAAGAAGAATTTTTACAAAACATAGGAAATACAGATCTAAAGAAAGTCGAACAAGCTTATAGTGTGATCAAGGATAATTATGTGAAAGAGATTGATCAGAATAAATTAGTTGAAGGTGCGATTCAGGGCATGCTGGATACACTGGATGATCCTTATAGTGTGTATATGGATAAGGACACTATGAAACAGTTCAACCAGACTATAGAATCTTCGTTTGAAGGCATTGGCGCTGAAGTCAGCATGGTCGATGATAAAGTCACGATCGTAGCTCCAATTAAAGGCTCACCTGCAGAGAAAGCCGGGTTAAAACCTAATGATCAAATACTTAAGGTAGATGGTAAAAGTGTAGAGGGTATGGATCTGTATGATGCCGTGCTTAAAATCCGCGGTAAAAAAGGCAGTGAAGTTACTTTGGAGATTGATCGTCCGGGAACCGGAGATCCTCTAAATATTGATATTACCCGCGATGATATTCCGCTCGACACGGTTTACTCTGATACGAAGACCGTAGACGGTAAAAAAGTCGGCGTTATTGAAATTACCACGTTCTCAGAAAATACATCAGACGAATTTAAAAAGGCATTGACGAAACTTGAAAAAGATGGCATGGATGGGTTAGTGATTGATGTTCGTGGAAATCCTGGCGGGCTGCTGCAGGATGTTCAGGAAATTCTTAAACAATTTATTCCTAAGGATCAGCCGCTCGTTCAAGTGGAAGACCGTAACGGAGAAAAATCACCCTATTATTCTGATTTGAAAGAGAAGAAAGATTACCCCATTAACGTACTTATGGATGAAGGCAGCGCTTCTGCAGCAGAAATTCTAGCATCCGCGATGAATGAAGCAGGCGGTTATGATCTAGTAGGTACGAAGAGTTTCGGAAAAGGTACCGTCCAGCAAGCGATTCCAATGGGAGACGGAAGCACCATTAAACTGACTCTATTTAAATGGTTAACTCCTGATGGCAACTGGATTCATAAAAAAGGAATTCAGCCTACGGTAAAAGTCAAACAGCCGGATTATTTCTACACCAATCCTGTAGAGATTAAAGATACGCTTACGTATGATGAAACCGGTGATAAAGTTAAAAATCTGCAAAAAATGCTGAAGGGTCTCGGATACGACCCGGGTCGCACTGATGGCTACTTTAGTAAAGAAACGGTAGCCGCAGTAAAGGAATTTCAGCAAGATGAAGGCTTAAAAGCTACCGGGGACATAGATGAAAAAACCGGGGGCAAAATTGAAGAAAAAATCGTAACAGAAGTAAGAGACGATAAAAATGACCTTCAAATGAAAAAAGCCTTGGATGTCCTTTTTAAATAAGCAGGATTCATGAGTTGTATCTCGAACTATATCCGTAGTCTCTAGACTGCGGATTTTTTCGTGATAATTAGGAAAGGAGAATTGTCTTGCAGGTTTGGCTGTTAGAAATTTTACAAGGGGTGGGGCGAATATTTACCCAGCCGCTTTTTTACTATTCATTTATATTATTATTTATATTATCCAGGAAACGCGTGAAGAAAGAGAGAAAAGACTTTGGAACGCGAATCTTTAATCCATTTACCGAATGGAAAGGGACTTGGGGACTTGCTCTTACGGCAGGGGTGATAATTAGTGGCTTTACGATCATGGCAGGCCTGGAATTATCTTATCCTTTTTTTCTGCTTCTATTTGTTGTGACTCTGCTGCTAAGTTTGCCCCTTAGAGTTACTTATCTCTCTTCAGTTTATGTGATTGGAGTGGTTTATTTACTTCTCTTTTCCATATCCTATTTACCTGCGTCAGTAAAGACCAATGTTTGGGTCGCAGATTTATCGACTATTCAGCTGCCTGGATTAACGGTTCTTCTAGCGATCTTGCTATTGGTAGAGGCGATAGGTATGCTGAGGGTTTCCACCTATGAGACTTATCCTGAACGGAGGAAAGGGAGCAGAGGGAAATGGATCGGTCAGCATCGGGTAAGAAAGATGATGATCATTCCATTTTTCGCCTTAATTCCAGGAGGCATGATTGAACCATTTGCTCCTTGGTGGCCGCTGTTCTCGATCGGTGGAAGCAGCTTTGCCCTTGCTCTTATTCCATTCATTACAGGGTGGGAATGTTTAGCGAAAGGACAGGACCCAGTTAAAGCCTCTAAAGCACTTGGGAGAAGAATGTTGATCCTGGCCCTGCTTGTTCTGGCATGCTCCGTCGCCAGCCTTTCTATTCCACTTTTATCTTTATTGGCGATTGCTATAAGTATAATGGGGAGGGAACTTCTGTTCATACTTCATCGTCTTCAGGATGACCGTCATTCCTATTTCTCTGCTCACCAAGAAGGCCTCAAGGTGCTAGGTGTAATTCCAGGGACTCCCGCTCATAAGATGGGCATTAAACCCGGGGAGGTCGTGATACGAGTGAACGCGTTGCCAGTAAAGGACGAAACGGAATTTTACCAGGCTCTCCAGCACAATGGGGCTTTTAGCAGGCTTGAAGTGCTGGATTTGAATGGAGAAAACCGCTATGTGCAGCGCTCGATTTATGAAGGGGAACATTTTGAGCTGGGAATTTTATTTACTGGCGAATCGCCCAGAATTCGTGAAGGGTAAAAGAATAAATAGACTAAAGTAAATTCCTATTTGCTCCCTAGATGACCTGGAATTTAAGGGTTCGAATTCTTGCTTTGTTCCTTAATTTTAATGCCGATGAATTTCATTTCGGTCATGTCTTCTATGGCATATTTTACGCCTTCTCTACCTACTCCGCTTTGCTTCACACCTCCATACGGATGGTTATCCTGGCGGTATGTGGAGATATCGTTGATCCAGACGCCGCCCATTTCAAGTCTATCAGCAACGCGCAATGCCCTGTTGATATCATTAGTAAATACACCGGCTTGAAGTCCGTAGATGGAATCATTGGAATAGTTGACTACTTCTTCTTCCGTCTCAAACGGTATGATTGAAACAATCGGAGCAAATACTTCCTGAGCAATAATTTTCATGTTTTTATCCACATTGGTCATGATCGTAGGGGTTAGAACCGGGCCTATTCGTTTACCGCCGGTTTCAATAACTGCTCCTTTAGAAACGGCATCATCAATCCACTGTTTTGCCCGTTTTGCTTCTTCTTCATTAATCATGGGCCCGATATCAGTTTCGTCCTTACTTGGGTCGCCGATGGTGAGGGCTTGAGTCTTTTCAATATAAGAGTTGAGAAAGGGTTTATAGATATCTTTTTGCACGTAAATTCGCTGAGCCGATATGCAGACTTGTCCCGAGAAGGAAAATGCGCCTTTCACTAATTGAGTCGCAGCTTCTTCCAAGTCAGCATCTGCAAAGATAATATTGGGCGAATTTGAGCCGAGCTCTAAGGTAACTTTTTTAAATCCCGCTGTTTCCCTGATCTTTTTACCGACTGCAAGGCTGCCGGTAAAGCTGATTTTGTGGACGTTGTTATGCGTTACAAGCGGCGAACCTACCTCATCCCCGGTTCCAATCAGTAAGTTGATGATACCGTCAGGCAATCCGGCTTCCTGGAACAGCTTCACGAGCATATAGGCTGACACTGGAGTCTTTTCGGCTGGTTTAAACACAACAGTATTCCCTGCAGCAAGCGCTGGAGCAAGTTTATGCAGCGACAGGTTTAAAGGGAAATTAAACGGAGTGATCGCGCCGACAACTCCAAGCGGCTCGCGCTTGACTATACCAATACGGTGTTCCCCGCCGATCGCAGCGTCCATGGGCAGAGTTTCACCGTTAATATTTTTCGCTAATTCTGAAGCGAAACGCAGAACCTGGATCGACCGCTCTACTTCACTGTGGCAATACTTAATCGGCTTGCCTGCCTCCATACTGATGTTGATCGCAAAATCGTGGGCTTTTTCCACTAGTAAGTCTGCCGCTTTACGTAAAATGTCAGCACGTTCGTATGCAGGCATCCGCTTCATTACAGAATGAAACGTCTCATAGCTTGCAGCTACTGCATCGTCGAGATCCTTCTTGACTGCAAGTTTCAATTCCGCGACTTTTTCATTCGTATAAGGATTCGTTACGGCAAGCGTCTCCCGACTATCTTCATTTCGTTCCTGTCCGTTAATAATTGAACCAAGTTTCATCATGTCATGTCCTCCGTTCAGCAGATAATGTGTCCCAGTTTTTCGGTAAGCTTCATATTTTCCCTGTAATCAACTGGACAATCGATTAAGACAGGCTTATTCATTGCTAACGCCTTCTCTAATCCAGGCTTCAACTCTTCCGTTTTTTCAATTTTTATGGCTTCAAAGCCATAAGACCTTGCTAGTTGTCCAAAATCAGGATTATCAAATTTAATATGGGAGGAGCGGTTGAAGGCTTTCATCTGGTGCCATTCGATTAAACCATAGCCATCATCACGCCAAAGAAGAATGACAATTGGAAGGTTCAGGCGTTTTGCCGTCTCTAATTCAGCGCTCGTCATTTGAAACGAACCATCTCCGCATACCGCGACGACTTGACGCTTTGGAGCCGTCATTTTAGCAGCAATTGCACTTGGAACAGCGACACCCATGGAAGCTAAGCCGTTCGAAATTAAACACGTGTTCGGCTGATAACAATGGAACATCCGCGCCATCCACATTTTGTGAGCTCCGACGTCTGAAATCACAATCCCGTCCTCCGCCATCACCGACCTCAAATCAGAAATAATCTTCTGTGGTTTTACAGGAAATGAGTGATCATTTTTAAAAGATTCCAGTTCGGAAAGGGCCTGTTTACGGACATTCGCCACCCAGGCTAAATCCCGTTCTTTCGGAGCCAACGCATTTGTAAGATTCTTTACATTCTCCTTAATATTTCCGACCACATTCAACCGGACAGGATAACATGCATCAATTTCCGCTTCTTTTGTGTCCACATGCAGTATTGGCGTTTGACCTTCAGCGTTCCAGTTTTTCGGTGGGTACTCCGACATATCAAAGCCTATCGCAACGATTAAATCGGCCTGAGCAAATCCGCAGGTAATATAATCATTGCCTCCAATTCCCGCCGTTAACAAACTGTGTTCATCGGTCCAAGGAACAGCCCCTTTCCCCATAAAGGTATGAACAACAGGGAGATTTATTTTGCTCACTAGCGTCCTCAGTTCCTCTGCTGCATCTCCTCGCGTTACCCCATTTCCTGCTAAAATGATTGGGTGCTGTGCTTGTTCGATCAGCTTGACAGCGTCCTTTATTACTGGCTCATCTGCTTCGGAGAGCTTTTCTGGAACGATGCTGAGGGGAGCGGCTTCGACCTTTATTTTTGCAACGTCTTCCGGTAATTCAATATGAGCAGCACCGGTTTTTTCTTGTTTAGCTACTTTAAATGCTTTTCTCACAATTTCCGGAACGCTTGCCGCCGTTTTGATCTGAGTATTCCATTTCGTAACTCCGGCATAAACAGAGACGATGTCATAATATTGGTGAGATACCTTATGCTGGCGACCTAGTCCCGCTTGACCTGTAATGGCAACTAACGGGCAGAGGTCCATGTTTGCGGTAGCGACGCCGGTTAATAAGTTAGTAGCACCTGGTCCAAGTGTTGCCAGGCAAACGCCGGGCTTTCCTGTTAGTCTGCCGTATGCGCCCGCCATAAAGGCGGCACTCGTTTCATGACGCGTTAAAATAAATTGGATACTGGAGTCTAGGAGCGCATCCATGAAATCAATGTTCTCTTCACCGGGCACCCCGAAAATATACTCGACCCCTTCATTCTCCAAACACTTGATCAACAGTTCCGCTGCTTTCATATACTTAACCTTCTTTCCTTACTAGGAGATATCATTAATATTTTCAGGTTTATAGATCGATTGATAGATCTCGTCCAATGACCAAGTGCGTCCCTTTTCATCGCGGTATACAATATGATCGCGCGTGAATTTGGTTGGGGAATCTAAGCCAGATGCCGCAGCCAGACGGAAGAGCCCTTTGCGCATAGATATGAGATAGTTTGCCGTGCGCCATTTTTTCTCATCGACGACGAGTGCTTTTTGCAGTTCAGGATCTGTCGTTGCCACTCCGGCAGGGCAGGAGTTTGAATGGCATTGAAGAGCCTGAATGCAGCCAACGGTGATCATAAAAGCTCTTGCAATATTGACGAGGTCCGCTCCCATGGCTAGTGCAATAACAACACGATCAGGTGAAAACATTTTCCCAGAAGCAATAATTTTTAATCGGTCTCTGACACCGTATTGCCTTAGAGCTTGATCGACAAGTGGAAGTGCAGAACGTATTGGCAGACCGGCGCTATCAGCTAATTCCTGATAGGAGGCACCTGTTCCTCCTTCACCGCCATCGACTGTGATGAAGTCAGGACCCATCCCGGTTTCCTTTATTGCCTTCGCCAGTTCCTCTGCTTCCTGCTTGCTGCCAATAACAACCTTCATACCGATTGGCTTCCCCGTATGTTTACGAACCTTTTCAAAGAATTGAAACAAAGAAGGTAGATCGTCAAATTCATGGAAACGGTTCGGACTGTCAATCGACTTAAACGGCTCGACCATTCGTATACGAGCGATTTCTTCGGTCACCTTTTCACCGTCTATGTGTCCGCCGCGAGTTTTTGCCCCTTGAGCCAGTTTAATTTCAAATGCTTTTACCTCAGGGATTCTGCTCTTTTCCTCTAACGCTTCCCAACTAAAATTTCCTTCTTTATCTCTGACACCGAATAGTCCCGGTCCGATCTGCATGATAATATCTACGCCGCCCTTAAGGTGATAATCGGACAACCCTCCCTCTCCGGTGTTCATCCACGTTCCTTTCGCTATTCCTAATCCTTCCGACAATGCAGTAATCGCTCGATCCCCTAAGGAGCCGAAACTCATTGCGGACATCCCAATCTGACCTTTAACCCGAAACGGCTGGCTCGTGTGTTCGCCGATTACGATTGCATCTTCTTCCTCCAATAAATAAACAGGTGACTCTTCATCCTCAAGCTTCTCATCACGCTGGGCAAACAATGGCTCATTTAATAGAAGATAACGTTCCGTGGTCACCTTTAACTCCCGGTCCATCTTGAGTTCCTCCGTCAATTTAGGAAACAATGAATTTCGAATGTAAAAGCCAGGCTCCTCAAAATCACGCTGTGAACCAAAGCCAATGACGTCACGTTTGTATTTAGCCTTCTTAACAATATGCTGATACTCTACCCGTGAAAAGGGCTTGCCTTCCAAATCGTTATTAAACAAATACTGCCTTAGCTCAGGTCCGATACTCTCTAAGAAATATCGTGCTCTGCCGATCAACGGATAATTCCTGAGAATCGGATGCTGCTTCTGCTTTCGATCCATAACTAAAAGAAAGATTCCACCGATTAACACAATAAGAATGATCGCTGCAATTACTACAAAACCTATGATGATCAAGACATCAGCAATTTTCACCTGCGACGCTCCTCCACAATTTACTACACCTAGTTTAACCAGATAAGGCATGATTATGATGGTAAAGATGTTAACTAAGAGCTTTTTTTAGATTGTAACCATGTAAATACAAACGATTTAAAAGGAGGGGGCGTAAGAGCGTCCATTCTTGAAATGGATCTACGCAATTCATAACTGACAGACTTAACCTTGGTGAGTCGTTATGAACGGTAGTGGGATAGGGGGAGACAGGCTTGATACTTAAATGAATGACAATCATAACTGCCGGATTCACTAAAAATAATCACAGGAGTTGATAGGGCAGACATGGGTGTAAGTAATGAATACTTTGAGAAGAAGCTTTCTATTCTTTTGCAATAATATACTATAAGGCGGGGGCAAATAGCTGTAAGATTACATCAGAACGCTTGGAGAGGAGTTTATCTATGAATCTTACATCTTTTTTTATCTATTGTATTATGATCACTTTTACTCCCGGACCGACAAATATTGTAATCGTGTCTACCGCCCACCAATCAGGCACCAGAAAGGCGATGCAATTTACATGGGGAGCAACGATCGCTTTCGGCTTACTTCTAATAATTTCTACCGTATTGAATACTATAAAAAATCGGCAGAAATTACCGCATTGTCAGCAAGTATTCATGAATTTTCCTATAAAAAACATGCGCATGAAGAGTATGCCATTGGGGTGACCATTCGTGGTATACAACGTTATCACTTAGATGGCAATATACAATTGTCCTATCCGCAAGGTGTTATGCTGTTTAACCCTGAACAGGCCCATGACGGAATGGCTCATGATAAGACTGGGCTTGATTACGTGATGTTGTATATTAAGCCGAAATTGCTCCTAGACGCTCTTCAGATGAAGGAGATGGTGCGTTTTCCATCTCCAATTTTATATGATAAGAGACTTAAGCAAAGCATTATAAATCTTGCCCAGGCGATCTTAGTGGATAAAGATGAGGCATTTTGCAGTGAATTATTCTTATCTTTAGCTGATCGTCTTATTCGAACAGATCTTTCTACAGAATGGAAGAAAGATCATACCTTAATTAAGAAAGCCAAAGATATTCTTCATGCCCATTTAGATAGGGGTCTCAAACTGGATGAAATCTCTCAGGAACTGTGCTTGTCGAAATATCAGTTTATCAGATTTTTTAAGGCACATACCGGTATTTCTCCTTATCAATATTATCTTAACGCCAAAATAGAATATGCCAAGCAGAGGATAGAGAAAAGTGGAGATATTTACTCAGCAGTAGCGGAATGCGGATTTACAGATTTAACCCATTTAAATAAACACTTTAAAAACATCTATGGTACAACTGCGTTTGAATTTCATTCCAGTTTACATTAAGCGACTATGTATCTCGCTGGTGTAAAAGCCCTTTATGCCGCCAAATAGGCAGGGGAATTAGCACAAAGAAAGAACCACACCGGTCTCACTGGTGTGGTTCTTCTATGGTAATACTTATTGTTCATCATCTAAGAAATATTTTTCTAAATCATCTACCATACGGTTAGCGGCAATGTAACCGCCGGCTGTATTCCAAATCGCATCACTTACTTCATGAACATCTCCAGATTTCACTACATCGAGGTTTTGGAACAATGGATCGTTCAGCCAGTCCTTCTCCACTTTATTCGCTGCTCCATCACCAGTATCATAAGTGAAATAAAACATCACATCCCCATCCATAGCGGGAATTCTTTCTTTCGTCGCTTTTTCCATAAAGTCATCTTTATCTTGGGATTCTGGACGTTTGAAGCCAATTTGATCTAGTATGACTCCGGAGAAAGAATCTTTATGATAAATACGTACATGGTCAGGCATAAAACGGATAACGGATACTTTCTGGTTCAGTTTATCACCAGCCTCGTCAGCGAAGTCTTTCAAGCGTTGGTCATAATCGTCGATCAGTTTCTGTCCTTTATCTTCCATGTTTAAAGCTTTTGCATAAGTCATAAAGTTTGTTTGCCATTCTCCACGCAGCGTTTCGGAGAAAATGGTTGGTGCGATGGCACTTAACTTATCGTAAATATCTTCTTGGCGCATTTTGTTTCCTATAATGAGGTCAGGTTTTAAGGAAAGAATCTTTTCAATGTTAACGTTGGACTCATCTCCAACGACTTCTACTCCTTCCATTTGATCACTGATATGCTCATACCATGGATCTCCTGTCCAGGATTTAACGGCACCCACCGGTTTAATACCCATGGCAAGCAGTGCTTCTGTTCCTTCGTTAGTCAGGACAACTACACGTTTAGGTTCAGATTTAACAGTCGTTTCTCCCATGGCGTGTTTTATCGTGTAAGGTTCAAATTCATCGGTGCCTTCATTTCCACTACTTTGGTCTTCACTCGATGTATCTTTAGAATCTTCTCCACAAGCCGCTAGCAGAAATGAGAATAGCAGCAGCATCAGGAAAGGCAATAAGTATTTTTTTGTCATAAAAGCAACTCCCTAATTGATTATGATTATCATTTACAGTTAGTAGACTATAGAAAATCCGTAAAGAAGTCAACAGATTTTGCAAAGAAACTGTAATCAAATTGAAAATGATTCTCAAAATCATTGACACTAGAACGGGCTGCAAATAAACTATACTATAGAAGTAGTTTAAGAGTTACAGATTTGAGAGGATATAGTTTATGGTGTTAAAATCGGCAAAACAAAAGGGAATCGGGATTTTAGCAGGAATCTTGCTCCTCATTATTTTTACTTTAGCGAGTGTCGGATTAGGTTACACAGATGTGAACTTAGCCGATGTATATAGAGCTTTCATGCATTTTGATCAGTCTAACCAGCATATTATTATTCGAGAAGTAAGGCTGCCCCGGGCTATCCTGGCGGTATGTGTGGGTTCTTCTCTAGCTATCGCCGGTGTTCTTATGCAGGCTTTAACTAGGAACTCACTAGCTTCACCAGGGATTTTCGGGGTAAACGCTGGAGCTTCATTTTTTGTAGTTTTATCTATTTCCTATTTGCCTTCTCTCTCCCTGCAGGGGATGACGTGGATTTCCTTTGCCGGGGCTGCTTTTGCAGCGGTAGTGGTGTATGGAATAGGTGCTGCCGGCAGCCAGGGGCTGACGCCTGTCCGTCTTACTTTAGCCGGGGCAGCGATTGCGGCACTATTTTCTTCTTTCACCCAGGGAATGCTCGTTCTAAATGAGAAGGCACTTGATGAAGTGTTGTTTTGGCTGGCAGGTTCTGTGCAGGGAAGGGAGCTTAGTTACTTATATCCAGTACTTCCTTATCTCATCCTTGCATGGATCGGTTCGTTTTTTATCGGCCGGCATATTAACGTCTTGTTAATGGGAGAAGATGTGGCACAGGGACTTGGCCAGCGAACAGGCTGGATCAAAGCTTTCGCCGGTGTTTTAATCATCCTGTTAGCCGGAGGTGCCGTAGCCATTGCAGGACCAATAGGATTTGTCGGTATCGTGGTACCCCACTTTGCAAGAAGAATCGCAGGGCAGGATCATCGCTGGGTTATCCCATATGCTGCCTTGTTAGGGGCCATACTGCTGCTGGCTGCAGATATTAGTGCCAGGTATGTGATCATGCCTGAAGAGGTCCCTGTCGGGGTCATGACGGCGATAATCGGCACCCCGTTCTTTATCTTCATTGCGCGCAGGGGGGTGGCCGTGAAATGAAACGAGTACAAACACTGCGCACCAAGAAAGATCGCTTTTCGCTATTATTTGATCCTAAAGCCATCTTTATATTTGCAGGGCTGACCTTTGGTTTAATTATATTATTTATACTATCCTCTTCTTTAGGAGAATTGTTTGTTCATCCTATTGATGTGGTGAAAGTTATGTTTGGGCAGGGGGATCAATCGGACCGTTTAGTCGTTAATATGTTCCGTATGCCGCGAATTTTAACAGCTTTATTTGTAGGTGTAGGTTTAGCTGTAAGTGGAGCAATTTTACAAGGTATGATTAGAAATCCACTAGCTTCTCCTGATATCATTGGACTAACAGGAGGTGCAGGAGTCGGTGTCGTCTCTTTTCTTGCCCTCTTTAGTAATGACGATAATGCTCTGACCGTCAGCATCAGCTGGATGCCGCTTGCTTCCTTCTTAGGTGCTATACTAGTAGGAGTATTAGTGTATTTATTTGCTTATAAAAATGGGGTCTCACCAATGAGGCTCGTCTTAATTGGAATTGGGATATCTGCCCTAACTCAGGCGTTAATTACTATGCTTATGATTCTTGGTCCGATCTATAGAGCTTCTCAGGCAAATATTTGGCTGACAGGAAGCGTTTATGGTTCAAATTGGAACGAGGTAAAAATAATCATTCCTGTAGTTGTGCTCTTTGTTCTGTTATCGATGATTGTAGCGAGAAGAATTAATGCACAGGAACTTGGAGAAGAAACGGCTTCAGGGATTGGGGTTCACTTAGAAAGAGATCGTATATTGTTTTTAATTTTGTCTACCGGCTTAACTGGAATCTCAGTTGCTTTTGCCGGAGGAATAGGTTTTGTTGGATTAATGGCTCCTCATATAGCAAGAAGGCTGGTGGGTTCGTCCTATGGAGCTTTAATACCGGTTTCAGCTGTCATGGGTGCTATCCTGGTTATGGGAGCTGATCTTATCGGCCGTACTTTATTTTTACCAGTAGAGGTACCAGCAGGTGTGTTTACAGCCGCTATTGGAGCCCCTTATTTCATTTATTTACTTTATACAAGCAAGCGTTCATAAAAGGAGAGAGACAGATGGAAACGTTGACTGCGAAAGATTTGACCTTAGGCTATGGAGACTCGACCATCATCGATTCACTGGATGTTAAAATTCCTAAAGGGGAAGTGACCGTTCTGATCGGAGGAAATGGCTGCGGAAAGTCAACGCTCCTCCGTTCCTTGTCCAGATTACTGAAACCACAATCCGGTCATATTGTCCTTGATAATAAAGATATTGCCAAAATGCGGACGAAGGAAGTCGCTAAAAAGATGGCCATTCTGCCGCAATCTCCAGTTACTCCTGAAGGTCTGACAGTACTTCAGTTAGTAAAGCAAGGCCGCTACCCTTATCAAAGCTGGGCGAAACAATGGTCGAAAAAAGATGAAGAAGCGGTAAATGAAGCTTTGAAAGCAACGAATACAGAGGAATTGAGAGACCGGTCTGTTGATTCCTTATCAGGAGGACAGAGGCAGCGAGCTTGGATTGCCATGACGCTTGCGCAAGGAACCGATACCCTCCTGTTGGATGAACCGACGACTTATCTAGATATGGCTCATCAAATTGAAATTCTTGATCTATTATTTGAACTGAACCAAGAACAGGGACGGACCGTTGTGATGGTGCTGCACGATATTAATCTTGCCAGCCGGTACGCAGATCACATCATCGCTCTCAAAGATAAATCTGTATATGCGGAAGGAAAACCCGAAGACATCATTTCCTGTCAATTAGTGCAGGATGTTTTTGAAATGAACTGTGACGTCCGGGAAGACCCACTGTTTGGGACGCCTATGTGTATTCCTCACGGCAAAGGCCGCTGCATTATTAAGGAAGTCGTGCAACAGCAACAGCAGCGAACTTCCTGATCCTCGTTTAACAAAGGATAGGAGAGACTGTACCTGCAGGCTGCACAGTAAAATACAGTTTATCTTTTTCGAAATTTAGTAGAGGCAGTATAAACGTACCCCTTATCTGGATGAACAGATAAGGGGTACGTTTTATCGTTTAGGACTCTCCAATCAGAATAGTAGATGAGTTCTTTATAAAAGGAAAATTATTTTCATGTGGAAGTGAATTTCTTGAAAAAAATTACTTTTATCGATAGGATGAGTTCATTGACTAAATGGAAGAGGCGCGTTTACAAAAAGACGAACATAAAGCTGTTTGTCGTTGACTGATAGGGGAATCTTTGTGCGGAATTTTAAAATGGCTGATCATTTATACATCTTTTACTCGATCGTTTTTTTATTAAATGTTGTTCATATATTTTGGGCGGATTCTATGCTTTATTCCATTATTGGGATACTGGGCATCGTTATGGTGGTCATTAACTTTCCAGGAGCAGATCGGGTGTTCAAAATACTAGGCTTTATTTTGCTTGCTTTTGGCACTTTCTTCTTTCTTTCCAGTGACGTGAAAGTAACTGAGGTACCGGCATTTTTTTCCGGAAATGTGGGCTTGCTCTTTTTAATTTCCATGCTGCCGTGGATGAATAGTGTGGTCAAGGCAGGTAGATACAATAAGCTGCTGCAGGCCTTACTTGGAGGAAACGTAAAGGGGATGGGCTCGCTATATGTCCGCAGTGAAGTGACGATGGTTTCTCTTGCCGCGTTCTTAAATCTGTCCTCTGCGGCCATTTCTCAGGATTTACTAAGAAATCAATTAAAGGGTGTGAAATCGAAAGTAAGGAAAGGCTTCATCGCCATGTCAACTCTTCGCGGATATTCGCTGGCTTTGCTGTGGAGTCCTCTTGAAATCTTACTCGCCACTTCGATCTTTATTACCGGAGCAAATTATTTACAAGTATTACCTTGGATGCTGCTGGTGGCTCTTCTTGGATTTATATTCGATGCGGGGCTTGGCAAGATGATGTTTCGAAAACATCAAGTACCAGAGCAGACAGGTGCTGCTAAATCGCTTGGAGAAAACAAGAAGAGGTTATTAGAATTTATTGTGGCGCTAGTCCTATTTTTAATTGTGGTGGTCTTCTTGGCTAATGTGGTTCATTTCGCATTCTTATTTTCAGTAACGGTGGCGATCTTCCCGTTTGCATTCATCTGGTCCGTGCTCATGAAAAGGCGAAAAAGCTTCTTAAATATAGGCTTTCCAACTTGGAAGCAGCAGACGAACCATTTAAATAATTTTATAGTTCTCTTGTTGACCTTATCTTTTCTAACCGAAGCTTTAAATGCTTCACCGTATTTGCAATATTTGCAGGATCCGATTGTTGCTTTAAAAGGACATCCCTTATTGATCATGCTGTTTATTCAAGTGGCATTCCTCGGTATGACGGTCCTTGGTGTCCATCCCTTAGCTACGATGGGAATCTTTGGCGGAGTAAGCCAATTATTAATGGGCGCGCTGCCTTCTGTAACCCTGACAATTTTGTTAGCCAGCTGTGCGATTGCTACGGTTCCTTCTGCTCCGTATGGACTGATTGTAACCATTACTTCTGTGGGGTTAAGGATGAATCCGTATCAAATTGTCTTGAGAAACCTTCCTTACAGTATTATGTGCGGGCTGCTTGGCGTTGCCGTATCTTTATTAACACTCTATTTATATTAATTTCATATTTTCTATTCTAGATTTCCTTGAAAGAGGCTGCATGCCAACATGCAGCCTCTTTTTTTCGTTGCAGTCCACAGCAGTCTAGGCATTTCCCTGTCTAAAGAAAGAACACAAAATAAATATACGGAATTCCATAATGGAGCTACTTCAATAGTTCAACAAATCGAACAAATGGTTACTCAAACTGCCGGAGACTTTAGGCTTATTTTAAAAATATCTAAAATGAGTTTACTTTTACTCTTTAATCTATCAAAAGCTGATTATTCAAGGATCTTGGAAATTTTTAAAGATGACCCAAAGGAACTAAAATTTTTTTCATTATTGATAACTATTTTCAATTAGTATTGACATTGATAATCATTATCAATTACTATGACGTTGAAAGAAAAACTGTTAGTAAGGAGAGAGAAAATTGATCAATTCCATAAACCTGACAAATAGAGATTTACTAAAACAGCAAGAAAAAAGAGAATCAAATGCTCGATCCTATCCAAGGAGGATTCCATTAGCTATTAAGGAAGCGGAAGGCATGTACATCACAGATATGGACGGACGAAAATATTTAGACTGCCTGGCAGGTGCTGGCACACTGGCATTAGGTCATAATCATCCCGTTGTGGTTGAGGCAATGGAAAAAGTCATTAAAGACCGTTTACCGCTGCATACTTTGGATATCACCACACCAGTTAAGGAGAACTTTGTTGATGAACTGTTTGCGAGTTTACCAGAGGAACTTCATGACGATGCGAAAATCCAGTTTTGCGGTCCTACTGGAGGAGATGCTATAGAAGCTGCTTTAAAATTAGTTAAGACAGCGACAGGAAGACAAAGTATTCTCACCTTTCAAGGCGGGTATCATGGATCCACTCATGGCACGATGGCCATCAGCGGCAATTTAAGCCCTAAACAACATGTCCAGGGACTCATTCCGGATACGCATTTCTTACCGTATCCCTATACATATCGATGTCCTTTTGGCAGAAAGGGAGAGGATGGTCATCAGCTCAGCAGTGCGTATATTGAACAATTGCTTGATGATCCTGAGAGTGGAATCCTGCCACCTGCAGCTGTGATATGCGAGACCGTTCAAGGCGAAGGGGGTTCAATTCCTGCACCTATTGAATGGCTTCAAGAGATAAGGAGAATAACAAAAGAACGTGGAATTCCATTAATTATTGATGAAGTGCAAACCGGTATTGGCCGAACGGGTAGGATGTTCTCCTTTGAACATGCAGGAATTGTTCCGGACGTCTTTGTATTATCAAAGGCGATTGGAGGAAGTCTTCCCCTCTCTGTAGTCATCTATGATCAATCTATAGAAACCTGGGAGCCAGGAGCCCATATAGGAACATTCAGAGGAAACCAAATGGCGATGGCAGCAGGGGCAGCAACGCTTAAGTATGTGAAGGACAACAAGTTGGATAAGCACGCAGAAGCAATGGGTAATTATATGCTTGATTCCCTTAAGGATATTCAATCACATGTTCCTGAGCTTGGGGATGTGCGTGGAAGAGGGTTAATGATCGGCGTGGAAGTGGTGGACCCTGCCCAACCTCAATCATCAAACGGCAGCTATCCAGCTAACTCTGAATTGGCCAGTAATATTCAGCAGGAATGCTTTAAGCGCGGCTTAATTTTAGAAGTGGGAGGAAGGCATGGAGCGGTCGTTCGGTTCCTTCCCCCATTAATCATTACAGAAAACCAAGTGGATGAAGTGATTACTATATTTAGACAAGCGGTCCAAGCTTCTTTGAGGGGGTAAGCCATGGTAACTGACTATAAAAAGACGAATCCCAATCTTGAATCACCCATTTATCATCCTTTTTTTCTTCATCCAGGGCAGGAGGGAGTCCAGTCCTTTAGAGAGCATGTAAATATTGTTCGGGATAAACTGGAGCAAGTTTTCCTGCATGCTGACAGGCCATTCGCTGGGAAAACTCCTGAGGAAATTCAGAGGGAACTCCATTCAATTATGACTTTATCTAAAGAGACTGAAACGTTAGAACACACACTTGATGAACTATTCGACCCGGTATTATTGAATAGCCTTCACATTTCTCATGAAAAAAGTTTAGCCCATCTGCATTGTCCTCCGCTTATTTCAGGGGTGGTAACAGAATTGATGATCGGTGCTTTAAATCAATCCATGGATTCATGGGATCAAAGCCCCGCTGCCACTTATATGGAGCAGGCGCTTGTCCATCAGTTGGCCATGTTGATGAACTTGCCCCAATCCTCCGATGGCGTTTTTACAAGTGGCGGAACTCAGTCAAACTATATGGGAATGCTGCTGGCAAGAGATGACTACTGTCAATCACGCTGGCAGCACAATGTGCAAACAGACGGGCTTCCTAATCAGTGGAACCGTATGAGAATCCTTTGTTCTGAAGAAGCTCATTTCTCTGTGCAGAAATCGGCATCTCAATTGGGAATGGGCGAGAAATCTGTCGTCCCTATTCCTTGCGACAGTCATCATAGAATGAAGGAGTCAAAAGTGAAAGAAAAATTGAAGCAGCTTAAAGAAGAAAAGTTGATTCCTATTGCTATAGTAGCCACCTGTGGGACGACTGATTATGGAAGTATCGATCCAATTGAGGAATTAGCTGAAATTGCTCAGAAACATAACCTCTGGCTGCACGTGGATGCAGCCTATGGGGGTGGTCTGATATTCAGCCATTCCTATGTCCAGAAAGTTGCAGGTATTCACTTGGCCGACTCGATTACATTGGATTTTCATAAGTTATGTTACCAGCCGATCAGCTGTGGATTATTCCTTCTCAAAGAACGGGAACATTTTCGCTATCTTTCTCATCATGCGGATTATTTAAATCCAAAGGAGGATGACCAGGAGGGAATTGTTAACCTAGTCAATAAGTCGGTACAGACCACGAGAAGGTTTGATGCGTTAAAGGTATTTGTGACGATTAAAACGCTGGGAACAAACTTATTAGGAAGTATGATTGATCACACGATCGAGCTTACTCAATATACAGCGGAATATTTACGAAGAAAAGATAATTTTGTTGTTGAAAATGGTGATCCTGAACTGAGTACTGTTGTATTTCAATACCAGATCAATGATTCTATTAATCTGAACGAATTAAATCGGTCCATTCAGCAAACCTTGTTTCATCAGGGAGAAGCGGTTATCTCGAAAACTTCGGTAAGAGGGAAGGTCTATTTAAAATTCACCTTATTAAATCCCCGTACAACAAAGAAAGATATAAGGGAAGTAGTCAGCGAAATTGAAAGAACTGGAAATGAAATAGCGAATGGAGGGATGTTCGCGTGAGGAATACGAAACAAATAGCTGAAGAAGCAACCATTCAAAGCTTCATCAATTGTTATCTTCGCGAGACTGATAATTACATGGAAACCGAAAGACCATCTCATTTATTACAAATAGAAGCCCATGAAAAGACCATTTGTATTCCGCTGGAAAGGCAAGAGGTTAAGCTGCTGATTCCCGTTAAGTACTGGTCTTTAACTGGGCGTCATTTACTGGGATTTCCTCTCTATTACCAGTTGGCAGGGAAAGAAGACTGGCTATCTATCGATTACGTCACTCTTATTACACTGGTGATAAAGGAGTGGTTAATTGAACAGGGAAAGGATCTTGCAGAAGATGAACTTATACATAGAGTCATCCTCAGCTGTAAAAAGATCCATAAGTATGTGGAGCAGCGTATAAGTGACAGAAAGGAATTAACTGGAGAGGAATTCACCTTTATTGACGCGGAGCAATCTTTATTATTCGGACATTTGCTTCATCCCACACCTAAAAGTAAACAAGGGTTAACTGAACAAGAGGACATCCTTTATTCTCCTGAACATAAAGGTCGTTTTCAGCTCCATTATTTCAATGTAGATCCGTCATTAGTAGTCCAGGACTCTGCCCTTTCTCTATCTGCATCAGAGCTGATTTTAGATGAAATGAAAGAATCGGTGGACGCGGGATGGATTGAACAACTTAGAAAAGACCAGCGCATGCTCATTCCTGTTCATCCTTTGCAGGTGCCAATTTTACTGGAAAAACCGAGTGTTAAGAAACATTTAGGTACTGGAGCGATACAGGATGTGGGTCCCATGGGAGATTATTTTACTGCAACCTCTTCATTTAGGACTGTTTACAGTCCCGAGTCCAACTTCATGTACAAATTTTCTGTACCGATTAAAATTACCAATTCACTGCGGGTGAATCAACCGAAGGAACTTGCTAGAGGGGTAGAGGTTTCCAAGTTATTAAAAACAAATTTGGGAAGTGAATTAAAGCTTGCCTACCCACATTTTCATCTTATTCAAGATCCCGCTTATATGAATCTTCAAATGAAGGAAGAAATTTCAGGTTTTGAATTAGTCGTTCGAGAAAATCCTTTTTATGAAAACAGTGATCAAACCACGTTGATTGCTGCGCTAGTCCATGATTCAGCTTACGACAGTGATTCTAGAATTCATTCCATAATTAGCGGGATTGCTCATAGAGAAGAACGCTCATTGGAAGAAGTGAGTTTAGATTGGTTTAACAATTATCTAAATATTTCTCTGGAACCTATTCTATGGTTGTTTGATAACTATGGGATTGCTTTAGAAGCTCACCAGCAAAATTCAATCATTCAGTTGAAAGGTGGTTATCCAGAGAATTTTTATTACCGAGATAATCAAGGATATTACTTTTGTAAATCGAGATCAAAAAAATTGGAAGATTTACTGCCGGATTTAAATGAAGAAAGTGACACGATTTGTGACGATGAGGTAGCTGAAGAACGGCTCCGCTATTACTTTTTTTATAATCATTTGTTTGGGTTGATCAATGGATTTGGTGCCAGCAGGCTTATTGAAGAAGGCAAACTTCTGGATGTAGTAAAAGCAAAATTAAAATCACATTCCTCGTCCAGACTGCTCACCAGTCTACTTGAAGAGCCCGTGCTCCCATGCAAAGCGAATCTGCTGACCCGTATGTATGATATGGACGAGCTGACGGGCCCGATGGAATCGCAGTCTATCTACACAGAAGTAAATAATCCGTTGGTGACCAAGGAGAAGTGCAGCTATGAACTATGATTTTGAGTACTATGATAAACATCTTCAGCAAACGATTGCTTTTCGTAAAGTAAAGGATGAGGACCTTGAACTCATTCATAAATGGATGAATGAAGATTATGTTTCTCCCTTTTGGAATTTGAATCTACCAATAGATTCGTTTAAATCGCACTTAGAAAAGGCTTTGACTGATTCCCATCAGTCCCTGTATTTAGGAATGATAGATGGAAAAGTTATGAGCTATTGGGAATGTTACTGGGTCTATGGAGATGTGGTAGAGGGTACCTATTCCAACGCTGCTTATGATCAAGGTGTGCATTTATTAATAGGTGAAAAAGCGTTTCTTGGGAAGGGTTATTCCCTTTCTTTACTTCGCGCCATGGTACGCTTTCAATTTCAAGTCAGGCAAACAAAGAAAATCATCGCCGAACCTGACGTGCGCAATGAGAAGATGATCCATGTGTTTAAAAAGTGCGGGTTTAAGCCTGTAAAACAAATCGATTTGCCAGACAAACAGGGATTGCTCATGTTTTGTAACCGTCACGATTTTGAAGACAAGGAGGCTGCTTTATGAATCCTTCCATTTATCCATCAGGCGACGTTTTCGATGTCATTGGCATAGGGATTGGCCCCTTTAACTTAGGAATGGCAGCTTTATTAGAATCAGTACCGGAGATTCATTCCTTATTTTTGGAGAAGGAATCAGACTTTCAGTGGCATCCTAACATGATGATCGAGGGGACGACGCTGCAGGTTCCTTTTTTGGCGGATTTGGTAAGCATGGCAGATGTGAAGAACGAGTATAGTTTCCTGAATTATTTGCAGGAACATAACAGACTCTATCAATTTTACTTTTTAGAAAAATTTCATATCCCTAGAAAAGAATATAATCATTACTGTCAATGGGTGAGTGAGCGGCTGTCATCCTGCAGATTTGGCAGGGATGTTAGGGGGATTATTCCAATTGAAGTGGAAGGTCGAACCCTCTATCAAGTAACCGCTAAGAATGTCGAAACGGATGAGGTTGAACAGTATATAACGAAGCACGTTGTAATGGGAATAGGGACGGTGCCATTCGTTCCTGAACCGTTTCGAGAGTATTTGGGTTCAACGGTTTGTCATACTTCCGATTACCTGGGAAAAAAACAAGAGTGGGGCAGGGACCAATCTGTAGTGGTGATCGGGTCGGGTCAAAGCGCGGCAGAAGTATTCCTTGATGTAGCTAAAACACAAAAAGAAGGGAAGGGAAATTTACAGTGGTATACCCGTTCTAAGGGTTTCTTCCCAATGGAGTATTCGAAGCTTGGTCTTGAATATTTCTCACCAGATTATACGGATTTCTTCTATCCGTTGCCTCAATCCAAGAAGGATAAGTTAATCCAGGATCAAGACCTCCTTTATAAAGGGATCAGTGCAGAGACAATTGCTCAAATTTATGATCATTTATATGAGCAGTCGATTGGAAACGTATCCCCAAATATTCTGCTGCAGGCGATGACGGAAATGACCAGTATTTATAAAACGGATACAGGCTGGAGATTAGATGGTTTCCACCGTCTTAAAGAAGAGAAGGTCGCAGCAGATACGGATATCGTGGTTCTGGGGACGGGCTACCGGCCTGCCCTTCCCGATTTTCTCAGCAAACTAGAAGAGTGGATCCCTAAAGATGAACACAAGCGTTACTTTATTAAGAAAGATTACTCTTTAGAGAATCAAATTCATGCGGAAGGTAAAATCTTTGTACAAAATGGAGAGCTTCATACTCACGGAGTTGGAGCACCAGATTTGGGACTTGGAGCTTATAGAAATGCAGTGATCATTAATCAAATGGCAGGCAGAGAAGTGTATCCGGTTCATTCAAAGAATGTTTTTCAAACTTTTGGAGTAAATGACGCGGACAAACATTCTTACGTCACTTCTTAATCATAAACAGAAACATCCAATTCTTTTAGGAAAGTGGGGATATAATGTTATTCAAAAACGATGTTCAAGATACATTCAAACCATCATCGTGGAAAAAGGTCAATCAAAAATTACAAGCGAAAATGCTCTCAGAGTACATGTATGAAGATATGATCCATCCAAAAGTTGTCGACAACTGGGGAGGAGAATTAGTATATGAATTAACAGTCTCTCCTACGAAAAAATATCGCTTTCAAGCAGCTCGTCGTTTATTGGACAGCTATGATGTGAGATGGCGGACCATTCAAGTGATTAATGAGGCTGGCATTAGTGAGGCAGAGAGTGCGATTGAACTGTTAATTGATTTACAGGAATGGATCAACATGTCCTCTGAGACCACGGGCCACCTGATCAAGGAATTAAATGCGACTTTAATTGCAGACGCTCATCATCAGGAGAAGTCCGCCAAATCTTCTGATGAATTGATCCACCTGGATTACGCTGAATTAGAAGGGTTTATGAAAGGTCATCCTTGGATTACTTATAACAAAGGGAGAATTGGCTTTGGGTATGATGACTATCTAGCTTATGCTCCAGAGAAGCATGAAGAAATACGACTCTCCTGGGTGGCTGTCCAGCGTAGATCTGCTGAGTTTCGATCAGTTGCTGGGTTAAACTATACGGATTTAATAAATCAGGAATTGAGTCAGCAAGAACAGAAGCGTTTTGAAAATGAGGTTAGGGAAGCGGGCAATGATCCAGCAGAATATTACTTTTTACCGGTCCATGAGTGGCAGTGGAAAAATGTTTTGATTTTAAACTTCCCAGAAGAATTGGCGAAGAACATTCTTATACCACTTGGAAAAGGGGAGGATATCTACCTTCCGCAGCAATCCATTCGAACATTCTTGAATCGAAGCTCTCTTACCAAACACCATGTTAAACTGCCGATGAGCATATTAAATACTCTTGTCTACCGGGGTCTTCCGGCAGAACGGACCATAGCGGCACCTAGAGTTACGGAATTAATTAAAGGCATTTTTGACCAGGATTCCTTTCTAAAAGAGGAGTGCAGGGCTATTATGCCAGGTGAAAATGCAAGCATTAATGTAGACCAAAGACATTTCACCCAGGTGAAAAACGCTCCTTATCAATACCATGAAATGCTGGGTACCATCTGGAGGGAGAGTATCTATACGTATCTTGAAGAAGGTGAGCAAGCCATCACTCTAGCTGCCTTAATTCATGAAGATCATCAGGATAAACCTTACGTGACTAGTTTAATCGATTCATCAGGCTTAGACACGGAGGAATGGGTGAGTCAATTATTTGAAGTCGTGATGGATCCACTTCTTCATTATCTCTATCAATATGGGATCGTATTTTCACCGCATGGTCAAAATACGATTTTAGTCCTGAAAGATGGACGGCCGCACCGGCTCGCTATAAAGGATTTCGTAGATGATGTGAATATCACGGATCAAGCATTTCCCGAGCTAGGAGACCTGCCGGAGGATCTAAAAGACGTTTTAAGAAGTGAACCTCCTGAAGGCTTAACTCAATTTATTTTTACGGGCTTATTTGTATGTCATCTGCGTTATTTAAGCTATATCCTTATCAATCACCAATGCTTATCGGAAGAGAAATTCTGGAGTTTACTTGCTGAGTCCATCCAGAAGTATCAAAAACGATTTCCACATTTAAAAGAAAGGTTTGAGTTGTTTAACTTCTTTAAACCAGAAATGACTAAGCTGTGTTTGAATAGAAACCGAATGGTGGATTACGGTTATGAAGATGGTGATGACCGGCCGCATGCTTCCGAGTATGGAAAAGTGAAGAACCCTTTATCTTTATTCAAAGAAAAGGTCTAGGAATGAAGATCAAGTAGTTCTAAGGTTGGGGTTCAGCTTACAGTTTGATTTCAAAACCTTAGCGTATGTTACAAGTCGTCGAACTACCTGCCTGTTTCCTGTTAGAATCGCATATATACCTCCAAACGGGGAATATACTAATTGTAAGACAATTAAACCCTAGGAGGGGATTCCATGGTTTGGCTGTGGTTATTAATTCCAGCAGCAATCATTGCGGTTGCGATTTACTTTGAAAGAAGAGGAAAGCGTGAAGCCCAGGAATCAGAAATGACGATGAAAGATCACACTGTTTTAGAAGAAGATTATATTGAACATGGGGCAGGAAATGAATCTTCTAAGCCCGAAAATTTATAAATCATGATGCCAGAGGGGTTCTGTCCTTTCTGGCATTTTTTGTTGAGCGGGCAGTGGTAGTCCAATTCTTCAGCGGAGCAGTCAATCATGTAGCATGGTAAAATGTAGAATAGTTTTATAATGAGGAATGGGATGTCCACTTATTACCTTACCGGAAGTCCTTGAATTGTCTCGAAACTAAGTCTTTAATAATTGGGAGCTTTAGTGGAACAGTTCATCAATATTAATACATACACAAGGAGTTTTGACTGATGCTGCAATCCATCAATGTATACTTACAAAAATTCATGCCATTTATCACGCCTGTCAGCGTAGTACTTGGTGTCACTTTCTCAGGCTTGCTCCATACCTACATATATTTAGTGCCCTGGATCTTTGCCTTTATGACATTCTCAGGAAGTTTAAATTCCAACTTCACGGACTTAAGGAAAGTTCTCAAACATCCGCTGCCCCTTGTCGTATGTTTACTTGTTCTCCATGTTTTCATGCCTTTGCTTGCATTGGCAACGGGAAGCATACTGTTTCCAGGTGACTCATATACAGTGACAGGATTGATCTTATCCTTTCTTATTCCTACGGGGATTACTACTTTAATCTGGGTTTCGATTTATAAAGGGAATGTAGTTCTTACGCTTTCCATCATCCTTGTAGATACTTTACTTGCCCCTTTCGTTGTCCCCTTCGTACTTAGAATATTTGTCGGGACCGCAGTAGAAATGAGCGTTGCGGATATAATGTCTGGTTTGATTTGGATGATTGTAATCCCTTCTCTTCTTGGCATGGTTGTGAATCAATTTACTAAGAAGCAGACAAGTGTTAAGTTAAGTGCCGCCCTGTCCCCTTTCACTAAAATAGGAATTGGAATGGTAGTAGCGATTAACAGCTCAGGAGTTGCGCCTTTTCTTAAACAAATCAATGGGAAGCTGCTGGCAATAGGTGCGACGGTTCTGGCCTTAGCCATGCTTGCTTATGCTACAGGTTATGCTGCGGGAAAGTTATTTAAGCAGCAGCAGGATGTTATCGTCTCGTTAACCTATAATAGCGGGATGAGAAATATCAGCGGGGGAGCCGTTATCGCGATTACTTACTTTCCTGCGCCAGTAGCTGTACCTGTTATAGTGGGGATGCTGTTTCAGCAGATTCTTGCGTCTTTCACTGGATTTATCCTTTCGAGGAAGTCGGGTCAACCTAAGTCTTAGAGAAGAAGCTTACGTAGATGAGGGATTTCATTGGTGGCAGCTAGGTTGATGTTCCTTCGAACAGCACTTAAAAAAATAGCGTGCAGAGAAGTGATAGGCTTCGGTGCACGCTGAGCATCTTTGTATTCCATTTATAGGTTCAGGACAAACAGTTTATCTCTTGTCATAGATTCTATACTTCTTCGAACACCCTGAGATCCTAGCCCTGAACTTTTCGCCCCAATAAATGGGAAGTGATCGGGTCCGCGCTCCGTTTTAGCATTTAATTGAACAGAGCCGACTTCTAATTCTGCGCCGAGTTCGATCGCTTTTTGCACATCTTTTGTGAATATACTTGCTTGCAGACCATACTCAGACAGGTTGGCAAGTTTGATCATTTCTTTTTCCGTCTGCACTCGGATAATAGGAAGTACAGGTCCAAACGGCTCTTCCCAGGCCACTCGCATATCCTCGTTAACGAAATCAAGTAAGGTAGGATGGATGATATTCTCCTTACGTTTATTTCCTACGGCAACGCGTGCCCCTTTCTCTACAGCTTCTTGAATTAATTCTTCCACATAATCAGCTGCCTGCTCATTTATGAGCGGGGAAATATCTGCTTCCTCTTTGTAGCTGCCTACCGTAAGTTTTTCTATTTCTACTTTAAGTTTTTGAACTAAATCCTCTGCAATTTCATTTTGCACGAGTACTCGTTTGATGGCTGTACAGCGTTGACCGGAATAAGAGAAAGCGCCGCTGACAATTTGTTTAACAGCTAGATCAAGATCGGCATCTTTAAGCACTAGTGCGGGATCTTTCCCGCCTAATTCGAGGACAACAGGGATCATTCTTGTTTTCTCCGCAATTGCCTGACCTGTTTTCGTACTGCCGGTGAATGTAACCATATTTATTTTAGGATGAGTGACAAGAAAATCTCCAATTTCAGAGCCTTTTCCTGTAATGAATTGAATGACTTCTTTAGGAATATTGGTTTCTAATAAAGCTTCAATCATAAGTTTCCCGCTTAATGTCCCCTGAGAAGCCGGTTTGAAGACCACCGTATTGCCGGTGACTAAAGCTGGAGCAATTTTTGAAGCGGCTAAATTCACTGGATAATTAAAGGGGGAAATGGCTAGAACGACGCCTAAAGGTTCTTGTTCTACCATAGCAAGTTTTGAAGAGGAGCCGCCTTTAAAGGAGTCTCCTCTCATGATATCGCCTTGAGCTCGGACTCCTTCTTCGGCGGTGTAGCGAATTAAATCTGCTGTACGAACCACTTCTTTTCTAGCTGCGGCAATCCCTTTACCTACTTCGTGAGAGATCATGAAAGCAAGATCTTCCTGCTTCTCTACTAATCGGTCAGCCCAGTCATGCAAGATCTTCGCCCGGTCGTGAAGATTATAGTTTTTCCAATGTTTTTGAATAGAGTCAGCTTTTTGAATGGCTTGATTAACTTCATCTTGAGACATCAGGCTAACTTTTCCTAACTCTGTTTCTCCTGTTACAGAATAAATCGTTCTTTCATTTTTGACTACTAAATTTTTAATAGTATGTCACTCCTCATTTATATTTTTTAAATATTCTGATTGTTAATTATATAAAGAATTGGACTGATTTCTCAATGATGAAATTAGTCAAAACAAGTCCAATTAAGCGTTTACATTGGAATCATGCTCATTCTATATCGATTTAACGCGTTGTTTTGCTAAATTAAATTTCAAATATAGAATAATAGTGTAAATTTCCTTTTATTAGGATTTTTGATTTTTAATCTCAACAGGATAGTGTAGAATCATGAGTAACATGGTACGATAGAATTACAATGTAGATCTTTAGAACTAGAAAATAGGTGAGGAGATATATGGATGGGGCGTATGCAGGATTTAATTAAAGCGAATTTTGATAAGGATTCCGTTCAGCTTCCCTATGGAGAATTGGTTGACACGCTCATGAATGGAATATCAGACTTTTTATTTCTGATGGCAGTAGAAGAGGACCTTTCATTTACTTATGTTTATATCAACCGTTCAGCTGAGAAATATCATTTCCTTCCTAAGTCGAAATGGGAGGGGAAACGAATGGAAGATATTCTTGAGAAAGAGAAAGCAGAACATCTTGCGGAGGAATATCAGATCGTGGTAAATACGGGCAGACCTCATACATACGAAGACCAGATGATCGTGAATGGTTTTACCTTTAACGGTCATACTCTGCTCACACCCTTAAAGAATGAGGGTGATCAAGTCACTCACATCTTAGCCATTACTAGAGATATTACAGATTTAGTAGAAAAAGAAAAGCAGCTTAAACGGATAAATGCGGAATACCATTCTCTAATGAAACACACAGCTGATGCTATCCTCATTGTAGATATGGATGGAAAAGTGCAGGAAATTAACCCTGCTTTCCAAAAATTGTACGGATTTGAACGGTCAGATTTGCAAAAGACTCCATTTCCTTTTATTCCAGAAGAACTGCAGGACGAAGCGCTTGGACTGCTCAGTAAAGCAGCAGATGGAAACTATACTTCATCATTTGAAACCGTGCGCAGACGTAAGGATGGAACGAGAGTAGAGGTGGAAATTACCGTCTCTCCCATTCATGGGGAAGAGGACAAAGTGATCGCTGTAAGTTCGATTATCAGGGATATTTCTGAGCAAAAGCAGGCAGCCCGGAAATTGGAAGGCAGCCGGCATCGCTATCATTCTTTGTTTCAATACAATCCCTACCCTGTGTTAAGGCTTAGCAGCACCGGAGATATCTTAAAAGCAAACCCAGCTTCTCTTACGATGCTGAATATGAGCCAGGAGAGGCTGTGGCGGACTTCCATTCTGCAATGGATTCCGGAGGATAAGCTGGAGGAAGTAAGAAGGCATATTAATGGATTTCTAGAGGAACAGAATTCTTTTCAAACCTGTTTTAAAGTAGCTGGTGAAGAACGAATTGTGAACGTATTCCTTGTACCCATATTAGATCACCAGCAAAAAGTAGGAATGTATGCGGTGCTTGAAGATGTAACGGAGAAAAAATACGCGCTGGACAGACTGAAACAGAGCGAAGAAAAATTTCAGTTAATTGCTAATCACTCTCAGGATTTAATCACGGTATTTTCTCCCAAAGGAAACATTATGTATGCCTCCCCTTCTCATCAGCAGCTTATGGGGATAGATCCATTAAGTATGGATTTTGATAAAGTAGTGAAATTTCTTCATCCAGAAGATTTGCCGGAGGTCATTGGGGTGTTTAAGCAATTTAAGAATTCTACTCATTCCTTTACTATGAAAGTTCGCCTGCTAAATGACCAGGGTCAATGGATATGGCATGACTGCAGAGGGAATCCCGTTCTTTCTGAAGACGGGAAGGTTAGCCATATTGTATTAGTGGCCAGAGATATTACAAGACAAGTCAGCTATGAAAAACAGTTAAAGGAATTTGCCTATTATGATTATTTGACTGATCTGCCGAACCGGCGATTTTTTGAAGATCAAATGGAGAACCTGATTGAAAATTCTAAGCATAATCATACGATCATGGCGCTTCTGTATTTAGATGGGGACAGCTTTAAGCAAATTAATGATCAGTATGGGCATGACAAAGGCGATAAGTTTCTAAGAGCTGTGGGTGAGAGACTGAGCAAGTGGATACGAGAAGGGGATTTGGTGGCGAGAATCGGAGGCGATGAGTTTGCAGTTTTACTAAATAACTTATCGAGGAAAGAGCAGGCGGTTGATATTGCTCAGCGATTATTAGACCGACTGCGTATTCCTTACCAGGTAGACAACCTGTCCATTTTGTCCTCGTTCTCCATCGGTGTGTCCAGTTTTCCATCGGACAGCGAAACGATGGAAGGGTTATTCCGACTGGCGGATCAAGCCTTATATGCTGGGAAGAAAAAAGGAAAAGACCAAATTTATTTATATGAAGATTTAATGTAAATGGATGGCATGTGCCATCCATTTTTGATCAGTCTGGTAGTTCATTAAGGTTCTGAATAATATAATCCGGTTGAGAACCAAGCTCCGGCCATTTCATTTGACTTCGGTTTACCCAAGCTGTATGAAACCCGAATTGAGCAGCTCCGGCAATATCCCAGGGATTGCTTGAGAAAAATAGAATTTCATCTTTCTTTTCGCCGAGTTCATCTTGAGCATATTGATAAGCTTTAGGGTGGGGTTTGAATATTTGTTGATCATTTGCACTTAGTAACCCAAACATTTGAGTTAGCTGATTATATCTTAACAAGGGCTCCAGCATATCGCGAGTTCCATTAGAGAAGATGGTGAACTTTTTTTCAGCATGCTTTTTAGCTAGAGTGGAGACTTCCTTATAGGGAGTCAGTTTTTCGTATTGCTTCATCAGCGTTGTAACGGTTTCTTTTTCAGCCTCTTCGCCGCTATAAGCAAGCGCGTCCAACAGAGCCCACCGGGTGATTTTATCAAAGGGCTCGTACCCTTGAATTAATTGCCTCACGAGAAAATAATGAATTTGCCTGCTTCGCCATTCCTGACTAATGACTTCGCTTTTATCTGGGAATATCTCATGAATTTTGTCTTTTACGGAATGGACATCAAATAAAGTTCCATAAGCATCAAATACATAAGCTTTGTAGCTCATAAATCACCACTCTCCTTTCCAGTTGCGGGTTCCCCTTATCTTTCTTTTATAAACAAACGCCCTGGAAAGAAAGGGGACAAGAGTCTCTGGAGTCGACAAGATTCGACATGTTCACAAAAAGTTCATGGGGATGTTTTATCTTTTCCGTTCTCTATTGTTTAGTTTTCATGATATGATTTGGTATGGAGATGCTAAGATTAATCGTTATTTTAAATAGAGAAAGGGTAAGACCATGAAGAAATTTTCTATTTTGACAACCTTCGTTACGTTTCTGGCACTTATACTGGGGAATGTAGTGGTAGCTACTAATTCCGGTGATGCTTGTGGAACAACGTGGCCTGTCTGTAAAGGATCGGTTTTTCCGAACTTTACGAATTACCGTATGATTATTGAATATTCGCACCGTCTGATGGTGCCGCTTCTAGTTTTTCTAACCGTCATTAACGCTGCCGGTGCTCTTTACAAGTACCGCAAGCGGCGTTCGGTATTAATTCTTTCCGTATTGAGTTTAGTGCTTTTGGTTCTTCAATCACTGGTTGGTGGGTTTAATGTTTTGTTAGGCACTCCTCCGGGCTTTACGACTTTTGATGTTACGTTCAGCCAGGCACTGCTTCTTGATTTAGTATTGCTTACGTATAGTTTACATGAGCGGCAGACTAGCTTTTCTCAAATGGAAAGAGAAAAAGTTTCCATGAGCTACAAAGCATTTATGGTTGGCTATCTTCTTTATTTAGTCCAAATTATTCTAGGTGCCTTCTTTAAACACAGCCGCGCTAGTAATGTAATGATGGACATTCCTGCTGTAGAGTACTTGGTCACTAATGAAAATATGGCCAACATGATCTACTCTCTTCACTGGGTTGCAACCGTCGTGATTTTTGTTGCCGCGCTATGGTTTGTGATCTATGCGTCCAAATTTGGCTACCATGTAACTTTGGCATGGCTATACTTTATTAGTATTATACTGAACGCGGTGGTCGGCTTTGTGATAGTCATCACAGGTAACATCATTCTTGCTTCATCGATCCATATGATCATTTCTACGATTACGATGGTCATTGGTGGGTCTATTATGGGAAGCTACTGGTTTAAGCAGCAAAAAAACCCGCTGTGATATTGCAATAAAACAAAAAATGATATTCATAAGAACCCCCCAGCCATTAATAATAATGGCTGGGGGGTTCTTAGTGCGGTGATCCATAATGGCGCTTCGTCCACGGAATCCGCTTTCCGTGGGCACGTCATTTACCTTTATGCGATTTAATAAATCAATTCTTGAAGCTCTTCTTCTGTCAAGGAAGTCAGCATAGATTCACCCGGCTGAATAATTTGATTAACGAGATCTTTTTTCTTTTGCTGCAGCTGATAAATCCGCTCTTCAATGGTGCCCTCAGAAATCATCCGTATCACTTGGACGACTTTTTCCTGGCCAATTCTGTGAGCACGTCCTGCTGCTTGCTCTTCAATGGCTGGGTTCCACCATAAATCATAGAGAATGACAGTATCAGCCCCGGTAAGGTTGAGGCCGGTTCCACCTGCCTTTAATGAAATAAAGAAGGCTTCTTTTTCCCCTTGGTTAAATCGTTCAACCATATCCATTCTCTGATCTGATTTAGTCCTTCCGTCTAAATAGAAGCTGTCAAGTCCTTCCGCCGATAATTGTTCGTGCAGAATCTTCAGCATACTTGAAAATTGAGAGAAAATCAGCATGCGGTGACCGCCTTCTTTTAGTTCTTGACTAAGTTCTTTCAGCTGTTCAAGCTTTCCAGAATAGCCTTCATAATTTTCAAGGAAAAGCGAAGGGTGGCAGCATATTTGCCGCAGTCTAGTCAGGCCGGCTAAGATTTCCAGCTTGCCTCGCTGGATCCCTTTAACAGCGATGGTTTCCTGAATATCGTGTTGAATCTTCTCCAAATAAGCTAAATAGACTTCTTTCTGGGTACGCGTCAGCTCTGAATATTGAACCGTTTCAATTTTATCAGGCAGCTCTTTTAGCACTTCAGTCTTCATTCTTCTTAATATAAAAGGACGAGTCATTCGTGCTAATTTCTCAGGTTTTAATTGCAGAAACTTCTTTTTACTGCTGTAAAAGCCAGGCATAATTGTTCTGAATAAAGACCATAGCTCGTTTAGTGAGTTCTCAATCGGTGTGCCGCTTAATGCAAAACGATGCTTGGCTTTAATGTTTCTGGCTGCTGCAGCGGTCTTCGTTGTTTCATTTTTAATGGCTTGCGCTTCATCTAGAATTAAAGAATGGAATCTTTGGTCTTTATACAACGATTCATCCTGACGTAACAGCGGATAAGAAGTAATCCATAAATCGCTGTTTTTTGCTTCGTTTACCGCTTCCTCACGTGAGAACTTATCGCCGGTTATAACGGTGGCTGATAAATCCGGGGCAAACTTTTCTACTTCTTTTCGCCAATTATAAATAAGCGAGGAAGGGGCGACAATGAGGACTGGATTTTGTAATCCTCCATTCTCTTTCTCATACAATAAGAAACTGATGGTTTGAAGCGTTTTTCCAAGTCCCATGTCATCAGCAAGCACACCGCCTAACTGATAAGTGGCAAGTGTTTTCATCCATCGGAATCCCGTCAACTGATAGGGCCGAAGCTCCGCCATCAATCCTTCAGGCGGATCAATATTAAACGTCTGTGGAGACTGTAAATGGGTAACGAGCTCAGAGAATTTCTCATTACGCTCTTCTTTTCCTGGATTCAGCACATGATCCACTTGAAGACTGCGAGCTTGAGAGACTTTTACCGTTTCGTTATCAATATCTCCTGCCGTTAAATCAAGTTCTGATGCCAGCTGCTGGAATTTCTCAAATGAATCTGTAGTGAGGGACAATAACGTACCATCTGATAAGCGGTAATATCGTTTTCGTTCGATCGCTGCTTTCATGGCCTCGGTTACATCATTGGAACTAATCCCATCAATGCCGAAGCTGATATCCAGCCAGCTTCCGTCCTGTTCAATTTCAATCATTGGTTTTAAAGCGCGCTCCTGCTGATTCAGCATATTTCTCATGGAGGAGGATAAATAAACGTTGGCTAATTCCTGCAGCCGAGGGAGAAATTCGCTCATGAATTCGTCAAGGACCTCTTCATCCTCGATATAAACAATTTCTCCATCAAATCTAAATTCAGCATCCTCAATAATTTGAATGATGGCTTGCTCGATTTCTGTATCTCTTTTTATGATCAGCTGCTGCTGTTCCCTCTCCTTAAAAGGATTAATGAGGGAGTCCCCATATTTAAATTTCACCTCAATGGTAAGCGTCCAGCTGCTGTAATCCAAGTAGATTTCTGCTTGAAGATCTTCCTGGATAATCTTTTTCTGAGCGGCTTCATCCAGCTCGATGGTGGCGATGGTCTCTAACTCAGGAAGTACATGGGAGACAACGCCTTGCATGTCTTCGTGGCTCACCGTATGGTTTCCATTTGAATTATACGGTAACAGAGAGGTGAGCGTCCGAATAACCTCCTCTTTTTCACGGTCTACCGGATAGAAAGAGCCTTCTTTATATAACAGGTGATAAGGGCTTAGGTAATCAAAGCTCTTTAACTTATTCATGTGCATATGAAAGTGCCCCCGCTCTTCAGAAATGTAAAAAGCAAGTTCAGGAAAATCAGGATGAAGATTAACTTTTCCTTCATAACTGCCTCGATTCATTACACTGCACGACTGTTCCGCAAGCTTAGGCAGTAATTCCCGAGCGGACGCTGGAGGAATTGGCAATATCTTATGGTCGGATTGATTCCAGTGCCGATCATAGAATAGCTCCTGTTCATGTGCCTGATAGAGCAGCTGGAAGATTGCGCTATCTTCTGGGGACAGCTGATGCTCTGCCGGGTCATAGCTGAACTTTTTAGAAAAGCGGTATGGTTTCTGCTGCTGGACATGCTCCAGCAGTTCTCGAATGTTTTTAATGACATAGGAATAGTTTTCTCCAAGTTTCAGTTCCAGTCCAAGATTTTTGGAACCTAATAAGGTTTGAATATGGAGGATATATTCGATATTTAATGTTTTCTTCCCCTGTCCACTATAACGGTTTTCACGTTTTTGCCGGAAAGATTCATAAAGTCGGGAAGTAAATAAACGATCATGTGTAGTCATCACTCTAGACGTTGAAATGGATGGCTCACTAGAGGCAGGGGCTGCATCTTTAATCGCCCATTCTCGGATCGCAATAAGAACCGCCGCTACGTGTTTGCAGCTGTAATAGCTTTCATAAGCAGGACATTCACAGGTGGCTTCCAAATCATCATCTTCAAAAAAGAAAACGCGCACTTCATAATCGTGAGTGCCTGTCACTACAGCCCGCCAGGAACGAATGGCGCTGTTATGGGCGAGTCCATAGACTTTCCCTGATTCATAATACTGCTTGCCGCGCTGATAAAATGTAGGTCCTGTAATTTTCTTAATATCATTCGGTTGTAATAAATATGACTGCATAACTGGCATCCTTACTATCTTTTTTTTCATTATAACAGGTTAAGGGCTTGTTTATCTTCCTATAAAACGGACTAGTTTTAGAAAGTATTTTTTTATACCTGTTTATAGTATCCATTTCTTATGGTGTACTTATCCAATAAAAGGAGATGGAGACAGGGGAGGATTGATTTTCGCGGGTGGTTGTGCTACCTTTCAAGGTAGAAGTTTTTTATAAATCTGGCAGGCCGCTCTTAGAGTGAGCGGCTTTTTTATGGAGTGAATCGGCCAATGTGATACGTATATCCTGCCTGAATGACTTTACAGCCAACTGAATATAAGTACTGGAGGATATGGCGATGAATTATTTAGAAGAAATGAAAAAACGTCGAACCTTTGCAATTATTTCGCACCCGGATGCCGGGAAAACGACGATGACGGAAAAAATGTTGTTATTTGGGAACTTGATTCGTTCTGCTGGAACGGTTAAAGGGAAGAAATCTGGCAAGTTTGCGACTTCTGACTGGATGGAAATTGAGAAGCAGCGCGGAATTTCAGTAACGTCCAGTGTCATGAACTTTCCTTATAAAGATTACCAGGTCAATATCCTGGACACCCCAGGTCACGAAGATTTCAGTGAAGATACGTACCGCACGCTGACAGCTGTTGACAGCGTGGTCATGGTAATCGATGGAACAAAAGGAATAGAAGCCCAGACCATCAAATTATTTAAAGTGTGTAAAATGCGCGGTATTCCTATCTTCACATTTATTAATAAAATGGACCGTGAAGGAAGAGAGCCATTTGATTTAATGGAAGAAATTGAACAGACATTGGACATCGAAACTTTTCCTATGACGTGGCCCGCAGGAATGGGGAAAAGATTCCTCGGCGTGTTTGACCGAAATCAAGAACATTTTGTGCACTACACAGGAAACGAGAAGGAAGAGTATATTCCCTACAAAGATCTGGATCAAAGGCCTGAAATTAAAGAAAACGCCACCTTCCAAGAGGCAGAGGACGAAATGCTTTTACTAGATGAAGCGGGAGATACCTTTGATATGGATAAGGTGATGAAAGGCGATCAAACTCCCGTATTCTTCGGGAGTGCACTTGCTCCATTCGGTGTAGAAACCTTTTTTAATACGTTTATAGATATGGCCCCTCAGCCGGCACCGAGAAGGTCTACTGAAGGAATCGTTTCACCGGAGCACGAGGAATTTTCAGGGTTTATTTTTAAAATTCAAGCCAATATGAATCCCCAGCATAGAGACCGTATTGCCTTTGTCCGCATTTGTTCTGGTAAGTTTGAGCGCGGCATGAATGTAACTCTGTCCCGAACTGGAAAAACCTTTAAACTGGCCCAGTCTCAGCAGTTTGTAGCTTCCTCCAGAGGAACGGTAGAAGAAGGGTATGCGGGAGATATTATTGGGATTTACGATCCGAACGTATATCGAATCGGTGATACTATTGTCACTGGCAAGCAGAATTTTCAATATGACGAGCTTCCACAGTTCCCTCCAGAGCTGTTTAAAAAAGTTACAGCGAAAAATGTAATGAAATCTAAGCAGTTCAAAAAAGGACTGGAACAGCTTGTTCAAGAAGGTGCTATCCAGCTGTTTAAACGGTATCGTTTTGAAGATTACATTATTGGAGCTGTTGGTGAACTTCAATATGAAGTATTTGAATACCGCATGAAAAATGAATACAACGTGGAAATTGAATTAACACCAATGGGAGAGCGTATTCCCCGCTGGCTGAACCCTGACCAGGTGGATGAATCGTTATTTGACGAGAGGAATATGCTTGTTCAGGATCGTGAAGGACAGCCGCTCGTATTATTTAAAAATGATTTCTCTTTACGATGGTTTAAGGACAAAAATCCAGATATTGAAGTAACAGATCTTTTTGAAGTTAATCAATACGATCAAGCCTTTGAATAATTACTTTTTACCCGCTGCAGAGAGTTTGCAGCGGGTTTTTTACATGAATTCCACCAAAAAACACTCCAAAACGATTATAATGAACAGTAGAATAGGAAGTATGGGTATTAAAATAGGAGTGGAAATGTGGAAAAAAATGCAAAATATCAAAAGCTTTTTTTTGCGAACCTGTCAAAAAAGATACACGAATGGACGGCACGGAACCGGGTTCAAGAACAAGAGATCTATAAACTGTTACATTCCATCACAGGGACGGCAGCTTCGATTGGATTAGACAGGATGTCGGATGCGGCAAATCATTTAAGCAAACTAGTGCAGGAGAAGTCTTTAGTACTATGGAATCAGGAGGAATGGACGGAGTTCCTTCAATCCATTCTTTTATACATAGATTTAGATACTGATTGGCCAGTAAATAAAGAGTTAACTTCCAAAACCCTCGATCAACAGAGAGCGACGATATTGATACTAGAAAACGATTTAGGATTTTTACAGTTCCTAAGAGAAAATTTGGAAGAACTTGGATACAATGTATTGATGGCTACGACTCAAGATCGAGCATTGCAGCTGTTCTTTGATCAAAAGCCTGATTACTTGATCATCGATTATCACTTAAATGGTCTCACAGGCTTAGACGTTATGAAACATATCTCCTCGCACGCCACGAGTATATTAACTCCAATTATGATCATCAGCGGGGATTGTTCAGAGGCACTGGCCGAGAAAGTTTATCTAACTCATGCTCTTGACTTTGTGACAAAACCTATCAACTTTAAAGTGCTGCATGCCATGATTAGAAATCGACTATTTCACATTCAGACCTTAAAGAAGCAAATTACTACAGATCAATTAACCAACACGTTTAATCGGACTTATTTGTATGACTGGCTGAATCATAAAAAGAGAGAATTTTATCGTAGTAAAGAAAGTTTCTCTCTTGTCATGCTTGATTTAGATAATTTTAAGCATGTGAACGATACTTATGGACACCTGATTGGCGATCAGGTTTTGATTAAGCTTGCGCAGGAATTGAAACGAAATATAAGAGCGGAAGATTCTGTTGTAAGGTATGGAGGAGAAGAATTTATTGTGTTGATGCCAGGCATTAGTGGGCGTGACGCTGTGAAAAGAATGAACGAAGTGCTGCAGTCATTCAAGAATATCCAACATCATGCTAAAGGTGAACATTTCCGCATCAGCTTTACATGCGGAGTCACAGAGTTTAATGCAGAGGAAAAGGTTGAGGATTTAATACTACAGGCGGATTTGGCACTTTATAAAGGTAAAAGAGCAGGAAAAGGACAAGTGAATCAATATAACCCAGAGTTGGATTCCTATCTTGAAACAGGAACAGAAGATCAAGTCCACATCTCCATAGTAGATGATGATTCTATTATAAGAGAAATGCTCGCTGACCGCCTTGAAGAACTAACCTTTGCTGGAAAACCAGTGATTGTCAGCACCTATAAAACTGGTGAAATATTTCTTCAAGCGAACATTCCTTCAAATGGAAAACACGTCGTTCTTCTTGATGGGGTTATGCCAGGAATGGACGGCACGGAGGTCTTGAGAGATATTCGCTCGAGAGACCAGGACACCATTGTTGTAATGCTGACTGGAAGACAAAAGGATGCCGATATAATTAAAGCCTTAGAGATTGGCGCCGATGATTATATCACTAAACCATTTAGTTTAGATGAGCTTGTTGCTCGGTTAAAAAGAATCGTGAACAGGCACAAAGGAGGGGTCCGCCGATGAAGAAAATCTTAGTCGTTGACGATGAAGAGATTCTTCGAATGTTAATAACAGATACACTAGAGGAGGAAGGCTATTCCATTTCTGAAGCAGAAGATGGGGAGCAAGCGCTTTACTTAATAGAAAAGGACAAATTTGATTTGGTGATTCTAGATTTTATGATGCCGGGACTCACCGGAATTGAAGTCGCGGAACAAATTTGCGAAGAGAAGAAGCAGAAGACTCAGCTTCTCATGCTTACTGCTAAGACACAGACCAATGACATTGAAGAGTCAGAGCGCGCGGGTATCCAATATTTTATGGGCAAGCCCTTCAGCCCTGCTGAATTACTGATGCTTGTTAAGGAGATTCTTGAATGATCCAATACTTTAAATCCTCGATCAGAAGAAAGTTCTTTCTAGTCATGATGATTGTATTTCTTGTCATATTATCCGCCATCTCTTTATTAGTATATTTTCAGAATGCTAATCAAGCTCATCATGTCCAGGTAAGTGAACAATTGCAGAATAAACGCGACACTATTAATAGGATTAAGAAAGATTATAACCAGATGGTTTCTCGCGTGCGAGGCTATATTGCCTTTTCAAACGAAGAAGAGCTGGAGAAATCCCGTGCCTATTCCAAAGACTTATTGGATCATATGGAAGAGATTGAGAAGCGTGATTGGACAGATGAGGAATTATTGGAAATATCCAGCCTCAAATTATTTGTAAATCATTACTGGGAAGATTTGATACCTAAAGTTACCCAGCATGTAGAGTCGGGGAATTATGAAGCTATCAGGACAATTAGTCTTTCGGACACGACTGCCGAGATCAATCACTTAATCGCAGATTTAGATACTATCTCAGCTAAAACACAGCAAAGTTTAACTAATGAGAATGATAAATTCATTAAGCAGGTAGACTTGATGTCGTATGCATTAATTGGGTTTATCCTAATTGTTCTCCTTATATTATACTGGGTAACACGGAATTTGAGCCAAGGTATAGGACAGCCATTATCTGAATTGTCCGGTGCTTCTCAGGCGCTAGCAGCAGGAAATACATATCATTTACAAACGATTGACCGTAAAGATGAGATTGGCGTCTTACACCGTTCTTTTCAAGAAATGGCCACCCAGATCAATGAAAGAGAAGAAAGTTTATCCGCACAGAATGAAGAGCTGGTCGCCCAGCAGGAAACGCTCGAAGACTATTTAGCTGAGTTGAGAAATCTTAACTTAGCTTTAAATGAATCTTCGATTGTAGCTACTCTCAATAAAGAAGGTCATATACGTTCTGCGAATGAGAAGCTAAGCGAAATTACCGGCTTAACAGAAACCCAATTAGAAGGGAAATCTTTCTTAAGCTTGACTAAAAGCCTTTTGAATCTGCCTTTTCATGAAGCTTTCGAGGGGGTTGATCATGGTCATGTTTGGAAAGGAGAGCTTGCCTGTTCAAGAAAAGATAACACCCTTTTCTATGGGGAGACAACGGTTGTACCTTACGTTAATGATGAACAGGAAATCGAACAGTACATAATTATTCAGCAGGATATTACAAGTATAAAAGAAGCTGAACGACAGCTTAGAGATTCGTTAGCTGAAACAGAAGAAGCAAGAAGCACGGTGGAGAAATTAAATGCCATGAATCAGTCTTTATCTACGACGATGAGCAAGAAGCTTCTTCTAGAAAGAGTTCTGCAGCAGCTGGAAGAACTATACAGTTTTGATCATGGCATTTTCTTTTTAATAGAATCGGAACAATTTTCTTCGATAGGCATTGAAGCGGCAGTGTTCGAGGATGGGGTGACGGGGGCTTTTACTTATGTGATTGAGCGATTATCTCAACTTCAAGCTCCATTCGTCCGGCAGCGCATCACCAAGCCATCTGAAACGGGGTATTATCCACCTGCGGAGAGTTATGATTTGCATTTGCCTGTATTTGGGTCTACGGGGAAGCTGATCGCTGTTCTCGTAGCAACTCGGATCAGTGAAACTTACCAGGATTATGAGATGGAAGCGATGGCCTCTATATTAGACCGGGCGTCCTTGTCGATTGAGCGGCTGGATTCATTTGAAGTAACAGAAGTAAATCGGCAGCTGAATCAGGACATTATCGATAATGTTAATGAGGGAATCTTATTTGTAGATGAAGAAGGCAGTCTTGTTCAATACAATCAAAACTGGCTGAATTTTCTTGGTTTGCGTTTTCCTGAGCAGCATAATTGGCTGCGAAAGGAATTTGATGGTTGGCTGAGTCAAGTCTGCCGTCATATTGTCGACGACGGACGGTTTGCCGCATTTTGTAATGAAGTAATATTTACTCACCATCATCCGACGAGAAATCTGCAGATGGAAGTTCGAGCAGGGGAAGAAACCCGGATGATTAATGTTTACACCGAAACCATTTACAGAAAAGAGGAAAAAGTGGGGCTTCTGTTTGTATTTAGAGATATCACGATGGAGTTTGAAGTGAATCAAATGAAAACCAATCTTGTCGCTACAGTGAGTCATGAATTGCGGACGCCACTTGCTAGTGTGTTAGGTTACACTGAGCTTATGATTCAGCGGGATCTGACCCCTGAGCGTCAGGAAAGGTACTTGAAAACGATACACAGCGAGGCGAAACGGTTAACCAATTTAATCAATGATTTTCTGGACTTGCAACGAATGGAAGCCGGCAGAGAACCCTTCAAACAGGAAGTATTTGAATTAGATGAAGTAATGAAAGGACTGATGGAAGGTTTTGAAATTAGTCACCCTGGTCACGAATTAATCTACTCTAATGACTCCTTCACTTCCAGCGTGCATGCGGACCGTGAGAAAATGATTCAGTTGTTTACGAACTTGATCAGCAATGCCCTTAAGTTTTCTCCTGATGGGGGAGAAGTCGTTGTGGCTGTAAATAATGATAAAAAGAATGTGTATGTCTATATTTCGGACGAAGGCATAGGGATTCCAGAATCTGAAATTTCAAAGCTCTTCACGAAGTTTCACCGTATTGATAACTCTAGTCAGAGGAAAATCGGAGGAACTGGTTTAGGACTTGCAATCAGTAAAGAAATTGCAGAAGTCCACCACGGGAAAATTACCGTGTTGTCTGAGCAGGGCTCTGGAAGTGTGTTTACGGTCACCCTGCCTCTGCACGAAAACATTTCCAGCCAGCAGTGTGAGATTGAAAACGTACCGCATGTAGTATTAGTTGAAGATGATCTTAATCTTTCGCGGTTGTTGAAGGATGAGCTCAGGGATGCCGGGTTGAAAGTGTCTCATTATAACGAAGGAAGGTCTGTTCTTGATGCTCTTCCTACTCTTCATGCTGATGCCTTTATCATTGATCTTACCTTAGCGGACCACGTATCCGGATGGGAAGTTATAGCTGGAATTAAAACTTGCAGCCATTTGCAGCATCTGCCTATCTTTATATCAAGCGCATTGAACCAATCAAATACGGAAGAAGAACTTAAAGTAGAAGGCTACTTAGTTAAACCTTATCCACCTAGTAAACTGTCCACGGTCATATTACAAACGCTGCTTCATGACAAGAAAAAAGGACAGATCCTCATTGCTAATGGAGAAGAAATTCACCAGGAGTAACTCGCATCGAGAACAGGTGGATAGTGGAAGAAGAGGGTTAATTAGGCACATGGAAAACATCGCACGTCTAAGCAGGCGATACGACCTCAAATGTTGATTTGCGGCCTCTATTTATGAAGAATGCAGAAAACCTGAACCGTTGAAATGTCACGGTTCAGGTTTTCTTTTTTAATTGAAATTCATAAAGGTCATAAAGTTCTTCAAATCCTGAAACCGAATGTTTGTTCGTTTCATGTTAGAATGTTAAAATATTGTGGTAAACTAATGATGAATTAGTTAGGAACGGAGGGGTCGTCATGGAGAATCAATTTGAATTGGTATCCCAGTATTCGCCGCAGGGAGATCAGCCTAAAGCTATCAAAGAGCTTGTGGACGGCATCAATAAAGGTGAAAAGCATCAGACATTATTGGGTGCAACAGGTACAGGTAAAACGTTTACCATGTCTAATGTGATCCAGCAAGTGAACAAGCCAACTCTTATTATCGCCCATAACAAAACATTGGCAGGTCAATTATACAGTGAATTTAAAGAGTTCTTTCCTAATAATGCAGTCGAATATTTTGTAAGCTATTACGATTATTATCAACCGGAAGCTTACGTGCCATCATCGGATACGTTTATCGAAAAAGATGCGAGCATTAATGATGAAATAGATAAACTCCGCCACTCGGCAACGTCCTCATTATTTGAAAGAAACGATGTGATCATAGTAGCCAGTGTTTCCTGCATATATGGCCTGGGTTCTCCTGACGAATACCGCAGCCAGGTTCTCTCGATTCGGACCGGCATGGAGAAAGACCGCGATGAATTGCTGCGTAATCTGGTAGATATTCAGTACGCTAGAAATGATATCGACTTTCAGCGTGGTACCTTTAGAGTAAGAGGGGATTCTGTAGAGATTATCCCTGCTTCTAGAGAAGACCATGCGATGCGCGTTGAATTTTTCGGAGATGAAATTGATCGAATCAGAGAAGTAGATGTGCTTACAGGGGAAATCGTTGGTGACCGTGAACATGTTGCCATATTCCCTGCCTCTCACTTCGTAACGCGGGAAGCGAAATTGAAAAAAGCTATTAAAAATATAGAAGAAGAATTAAACGTCCGCGTCAAAGAATTGAAGGATGAAAATAAATTGCTGGAAGCTCAGCGGATCGAACAGCGGACCAACTATGATCTGGAAATGATGAATGAAATGGGTTTCTGTTCGGGTATTGAGAACTACTCACGTCATCTAACTTTCCGGGAAAAGGGGGCCACTCCTTATACCCTGCTTGACTATTTTCCAGATGATTTCTTGATTATGGCAGATGAATCTCACGTTACCCTTCCTCAGGTTCGAGGAATGTTTAACGGGGATAAAGCTCGTAAACAGGTGCTCGTCGACCACGGATTCCGCCTGCCGTCTGCTCTTGACAACCGGCCGCTCAGGTTTGAAGAATTTGAAGATCATATCAATCAAATTACGTATGTGTCCGCAACACCCGGTCCTTACGAGTTAGAACATACACCGCGAGTCACTGAACAAATTATCCGTCCAACTGGTTTATTGGATCCGGAAATAGATATCAGACCGATCCATGGTCAAATTGATGACTTAATCGGAGAGATTAATAAGCGCAGTGAACGTAATGAACGAGTGCTGGTCACTACCTTAACTAAGAAAATGTCAGAAGACTTAACGGATTACTTAAAGGAACTTGGTATTAAGGTCGCTTATTTACACTCAGAAATTAAAACACTGGAACGGATAGAAATTATCCGTGATTTAAGAAGAGGAAAATATGATGTTTTAATTGGAATTAACCTCTTAAGGGAAGGGTTGGATATTCCTGAAGTTTCGCTCGTGACGATTCTTGATGCGGATAAAGAAGGATTTCTGCGCTCTGACCGCTCGTTAATTCAGACGATCGGCCGGGCTGCACGTAACCAAAACGGCCAAGTGATTATGTATGCGGATAAAATCACGAAATCTATGCAGTTTGCTATTGATGAAACCTACCGGCGCCGTGAAAAGCAGATTGCCTATAATGAAGAGCATGGCATTACTCCGACAACGATTAATAAAGAGATTAGGGATGTCATTAAAGCTACTACTGCTGCTGAAGAAGAGGCGTCATATGAAACAGGGAAAAAACCTTCAGAGATGACTAAGAAAGAGCGTGGGGAACTAGTGGATAACCTCGAGACAGAGATGAAACAAGCTGCCAGGGATCTGGATTTCGAGAAGGCAGCCGAACTGAGAGATATAATTTTGGAACTAAAAGCGGAAGGATGAGCACTTTATGGCCAGCAAGCATATTAGCATTAAAGGAGCCAGAGCACATAACTTAAAAAATATCGATATTGATATTCCTAAGAATAAATTAGTCGTAATGACTGGGCTGTCCGGATCAGGGAAGTCTTCGCTTGCGTTTGACACCATCTACGCTGAAGGACAGAGACGGTATGTAGAATCTCTGAGTGCCTATGCCCGCCAGTTCCTGGGGCAAATGGACAAACCAGATGTAGATTCCATCGAAGGGTTATCCCCGGCGATCTCTATAGATCAGAAAACTACGAGCAGAAACCCCCGTTCTACAGTGGGTACAGTAACGGAAATTTATGATTATTTACGTCTGTTGTTTGCTCGAATCGGCAGACCAACATGTCCAAACCACGGAATTGAAATTAGTTCCCAAACCGTTCAGCAGATGGTCGACCGGATTCTTGAATATCCTGAACGAACGAAAATGCAAATCCTGGCGCCGGTTGTATCTGGACGCAAAGGAGAGCATGTGAAGGTTTTTGAACAGCTGCAAAAGGAAGGCTATATCAGGCTAAGAGTAGACGGGGAAATGCGTGAAATTTCCGAGGAAATAAACTTAGAGAAAAACAAGAAACACTCTATTGAAGTAGTCGTGGACCGAATTGTTGTGAAGGATGGCGTAGAAGGCCGCTTGTCAGACTCTTTAGAGACTTCTCTGAATCTAGGCGGAGGCCATACAGTTGTTGATGTAATCGGTGAAGAAGAACTCATGTTCAGTGAACATCATGCCTGTCCGATTTGTGGATTTTCTGTAAGTGAATTAGAACCGAGAATGTTTTCATTTAATAGTCCTTACGGAGCCTGCAACCGCTGTGATGGTTTGGGTACCCAGCTTGAGGTGGACATCGACCTTGTAATTCCTGATTGGTCCAAATCTTTAAATCAGCACGCCATCTCTGCCTGGGAGCCGACGAGTTCTCAGTACTATCCTCAACTGCTTAAAAGTGTGTGCAAGCATTATGGCATTGATATGGACCAGCCGATCAAAGATATTCCGAAGAAAGTGTTAGAACGGATTTTATATGGCAGCGGAGAAGAAAAAATTCATTTCCGGTATGAAAATGATTTCGGTAAAGTCCGGGAAAATGAAATCTTCTTTGAAGGAGTCATCCCCAATATTTCCCGTCGCTATAGAGAAACGGGATCAGACTTTATCCGTGAACAAATGGAAAAATATATGACCCAGAAGCCATGCCCGAAGTGTAAGGGAAATCGCTTGAATGAAGAAGCATTAGCTGTTCGGATTAACGGAAAACACATCGGTGTAACCACAGACTTCTCGGTTACGGAAGCTAAAGAGTTCTTTGAAGGAGTAGAACTGACGGAAAAAGAGAGAACCATTGCCCGCATGATTCTTAAAGAAATTTGCGAACGTCTGAGTTTCCTTGCGAACGTTGGTTTGGATTACTTGACTCTTTCGCGTTCGGCTGGAACTTTATCCGGCGGTGAAGCGCAGAGAATCAGGCTGGCTACGCAAATTGGCTCTGCTCTCACCGGCGTTCTCTATGTGCTGGATGAGCCTTCTATCGGACTTCACCAGAGGGATAACGACCGGCTGATTAATACGTTAAAAAGGATGCGTGATTTAGATAACACGCTGATCGTAGTCGAACACGATGAAGACACAATGCTTGCTGCTGACTATTTAATTGATATAGGACCTGGCGCCGGGGCTCATGGGGGAAATATTGTTACCCAGGGTACGCCTAAACAAGTTATGCGGAGTAAGAAGTCTTTAACTGGCCAGTATTTGTCTGGGGATAGGTTTATCCCGCTGCCCGCTAAACGAAGAAAGCCGGACGGCCGTTATCTCACCATTAAAAAAGCAGAAGAAAATAACTTGAAAAAAGTAAATGCTCGTATTCCTCTGGGCTTGTTTACAGCCGTAACCGGTGTATCCGGATCAGGCAAGAGTACTTTAATTAACGAAATATTATACAAGTCCTTATCCATGAAACTTCATAATGGTAAACAAAAGCCAGGAAAACATGAAACGATAGAGGGAATTGATCAGCTTGAAAAAGTGATTGATATTGACCAGTCACCAATTGGCCGGACGCCGCGTTCCAATCCTGCCACTTATACTGGTGTCTTCGATGATATTCGGGATGTGTTCGCCCAAACAAATGAAGCGAAAATTCGTGGTTATAAAAAAGGCAGATTCAGCTTTAATGTTAAAGGCGGACGCTGCGAAGCCTGCCGCGGTGATGGGATCATCAAGATTGAAATGCACTTCCTGCCTGATGTATATGTTCCCTGTGAAGTTTGTAATGGGAAACGCTATAACAGAGAGACATTAGAAGTTAAGTATAAAGGAAAAAGCATTTCCGATGTGCTGGGCATGACCATTGAAGAAGCTCTGGACTTTTTTGCTAATATTCCTAAGATTAAACGTAAGCTGCAAACAGTCGCAGACGTAGGTCTGGAATATATTAAGCTTGGCCAGCCGGCAACGACTTTATCCGGTGGGGAAGCGCAGCGAGTAAAACTTGCCAGTGAACTTCACCGGCGATCCAACGGTAAATCCTTTTACATTCTTGACGAGCCAACGACTGGCTTGCATGTTGATGATATTTCCCGTCTGCTGCAAGTGCTTCAGCGTCTCGTCGAAAATGGGGACAGTGTATTGATTATTGAACACAATCTTGATGTGATTAAAGAAGCGGATCACATTATTGATTTAGGTCCTGAAGGCGGAGAAAAAGGCGGAAAAATCATCGCCACAGGTACTCCTGAGAAAATTGGTGAAACGAAAGGATCTTACACCGGTAAGTATTTAAAGCCAGTTCTTGAGAGAGATCGAAAGCGTATGGATAACCAAGTGAAAGCAAAAGAAAAGATATCGAGCAAGTAGATGTTTTGACGGTAGGACTCGTTTTAAAGTATCGTTAAACGAGAGATGTTTAACGGGAGGTTTCTAGGATGAAGTTAATTGAACAGGAAAAAGTGCAAAATAAGATTAATGATTTAGCTAATAAACAAGTGTATGTACACCTTGAAACAACGAATGGAGCTTATGCCAGCCATTTTGATGAAGAAGCCTATAATGTAGGTGCATTCATAAGAAATGCTCAAGTAAGCTATCAACATGGTAAAATTGTCAGCACTGGCGGGTCCTTTCGCGTGGGGCTGAAGCTGGACTTAGGATGGGTATATGCAGAAGGTGTGACCGATTACGAAATTGATGATAAAGACCGGCTGCTTATGGCTGGTCATGACCGTGAAGGCCGCTTAATGGTAGCACTTGAGATAAGTGAAACCCCTTTTTCACATGAAGGCGATCAAAATGAGTAATCAGCACGTAGTTGTTATATTTCCGCATCCAGATGACGAATCTTTCGGGGCATCGGGGACTATTAGCAAATTCAGAGAAGAAGGTATCCCTGTCACTTATCTCTGCGGCACGTTAGGAGAGATGGGAAGAAATATGGGAAACCCCGTATTTGCTAATCGGGAAACGTTATCTTCCTTTCGAAAAGAGGAGCTCTCAGAAGCAGCAAAAAAATTGGACATTCAAGTGGAACTATTAGGGTACCGCGATAAAACCCTTGAATTTGAACCCATTGATCAGCTCGCCCGGCATTTACAGGAAAGGATCGAGGCTCTTGAACCTTCATTGATTATTACCCATTACCCTGGTTATGCGGTTCACCCGGATCACGATGCCTTAGGTGCTGGAGTTGTGAAAGCTATCGAACAAATGAATCCGGAGCAGCGCCCGGAAGTGTGGATGCATGCGATATCTAATCGGCACGAAGATGACTTAGGAGAGCCTGATATCATGAATGATATTGAACCCTACTGGGATAAAAAGCTTGCCGCCATTAAAGCTCATTTGTCTCAAGCAGATGGAGTGTTGAGTTTGATTGAGAACCATGATAAAAAATCCGAACAAGAAGCTCGGATGAAGAAAGAACGCTTCTACCGCTATTCTTTTGATTGATTTGCCCGGACACCTAGAAGGCTTTGCTTGTCTTCAGGTGTCCTTTTTTTGGGGTTTTTTATAGGAAAGTTAAGGGAAAGCTTAGGTTAGAGCAGAATAAAGGAGAGATAGCGATGTCAGAAGAACGTATGAGAATTTTAAAGATGATTGAAGAAGGAATAGTGTCGGCAGAAGAAGGGGCTAAACTTCTTAGTGCCATAGAGGAAGAAGGTCCAGCAGCTGATGCCAAAACCACTCGCAAATACGGTGTGAAAGAATTTATCGGGGAAGCCTATGAAAAAATTAAAAATGTTGATTTTGATCTTTCTTTTGGGGAAGCGTTTACGTTTGAGCATGTAAAAGAAATTCAAGCGGATGATTTTAATGATATCGATGTGTCGATCGTAAATGGCGCTTTAGATGTAGAAACATGGGACCAGGATTTTGCAAAAGCTGAATTTCGTGTGAAGGTTTATCAAGCTAAAGACGAAGAGGAAGCTCGTGAGCGCTTCTTTGCGGATAGCCAGTTTGACAGCAATCATAATGTTCTGCGACTTTCCAGCCCCTCTAAGAGAATGAAAACCATTGTCCGGCTTTTTGTCCCCAATCGTCGTTATGAATTTATTAAGTCAAAGCTTTCTAACGGTTCCATCCATGCCTATGGACTTGAGAGTGATCACTGGGAATCCAAGTCCTCTAATGGCTCTATCCGCCTGAATGATATGAGTGGAGAAACTTGTAAAATGGAAACCGTAAATGGTTCGATCCAAGTCGTAAACGGTTCCTATAATAAATGTGAAGCTGATACGGTGAACGGCTCGATTAAACTGGAGGGAGACTTTACGAAAAATCATGCCTCTGCAGTAACGGGCAGTGTGGTGGTAGAAAATAACGGCAGTCATACGGAGACCGGCTTTTTTAAAACTACCACAGGAAGCATTATTGTACATCTGCCTAAGGAACAGCGCATAGACGGGAATTTAAAAACGCGCTTTGGCAGTATTGACTGCCGACTTGAAAACTATAAAATTATCCAAAATAAAAAAGAAGTCATTAGTAAACAATTGGAATTCGAAGCACTTGAAGAATACCCTCATGCATATCATGTAGAAGCAGAGACAAAAACAGGGTCTGTAACCTTAATACCTGCTAAAGAAATATAGAAATACAACGAAGAACTCTCAGCTAGAAAGTTGGTGTTTATCTTATGAAAAGCTGGTTATTGCATATTATAGTAAACGCAGTAGCTATCATTGCAGTAAGTCAATTATTTGAAGGAATCACGTACGAGGGAATCGGCGGAGCTTTACTTGCAGGATTGATACTTTCTATCTTAAATGCCATTGTCCGTCCAATCTTGGTGGTCCTTACACTGCCCATTACCATTATTTCGCTGGGTCTGTTTTTATTCGTCATCAATGCGATTACTCTGTTATTAACGGACGCTTTGCTCGGCAGTACTTTCCAAATTGCCGGATTTGGCACAGCCATTTTAGCAGCGATTGTTATTTCGCTGATTAACCTGGTGTTAAATAGTTTAATCAAGGATATGAAGTAAGCCTTTAAGAAGCTCTGCTCTAAGCGGAGCTTCTTTTTTTGGGAATATAATTACCTCTTTAGATACAGAAGACCTGTTATAAATCAAGTCTTTAAGTATTGGGCAGGATTGTGGAAGACTCGATTTCGAGACTTTTATTGAGATTGTAGGGGCGGAGGGGAACGACTCGCTTTCCGCGGGCGCGCGATGAGCCTCCTCGAGCAAAGCTCTCCGGGGTCTCATCCTGCACTCTCTTCCCGCAGGAGTCTCCCTGTTCCCCTCCGCCCCTTGCTGTATTGTGGCTCTCGAAATCTGCTCCATATCCGCTTAAGTTAAAAGAGGAAGATGTAAAGAATTTATGGCTGCTAAAATTCCGATTTAATTGCGTGTAGAAAGGTAGAGCGACAAATTTCCTTCAGTTGAAAATATCCGTTCACTTTATACACAAAGGGGTTGGATGGGAAATAGCGAGACTCCCGCGGGAGAAGGAGCTAGGCGAGACCCCGCAAGGAGTGATAACGACTGAGGAGGCTTGCCAGTTCCCCCGCAGGAAAGCGAGTTATTTCCTATCCAACCCCACTCTTGTTATGGCAACGGACCTGAAGTATCTCGAAACTGAATCTTCAAGAATAGTGAGCTCTAGCGGAATAACGAACTTTCAAACAATGATTACATATAAAATCACTGAATAAGGAAAGTCATTAAAACAAACCGATACTTGAACACTTTATGAATTCTACCCAAGAAATATTAAAAAGTGCTACAATAGGTGACAGTGATTGATGGAATAAAGAGGAGGCATATCAGTAATGAGCAAGGTGAGAACAGAAGATCTAATCGATCGATTCAATCTTGATTTAGTCACTGGAGAAGACGGAGTCCATAGAGAAATACATACAAGCGATATTTCCAGGCCAGGGGTAGAGATGACTGGCTACTTTAAATTTTATCCTAAGGAGCGCCTGCAGCTGCTTGGAAAAACAGAACTTTCTTATTTTAATGAACTTAACGAAGACCAGAGGAGAGATCGTGCAGAAAAATTATGCACCGATATCACTCCTGGCATTGTAATCAGCAGGGGTATGGAAATTCCAGCTGAACTGATTACTGCTGCTAAAGAAGCTGGTGTTCCTTTAATGCGTTCGCCTTACAAAACGACAAGAGTCATTAGCCGGTTAACGAATTACCTTGAAACCAAGTTTGCTCCATTTACAGCGATTCATGGGGTGCTGGTTGATATATATGGTATTGGAGTATTGATAACCGGACAAAGCGGTGTAGGTAAAAGTGAAACTGCACTGGAACTTGTTAAACGGGGACATAGGCTAGTGGCCGATGACAGCGTGGAGATTAGACAAGAAGACTACGATACCCTCATCGGAAATAGTCCGCCCTTGATTGAGCACTTGCTTGAAATTCGTGGATTGGGCATTATTAATGTGATGACCTTGTTCGGAGCCGGTGCCGTTCGAAGCTATAAAAGAATTACACTGGTTATTAATCTTGAATTATGGGAGAAAAATAAACAATATGATCGTCTCGGCCTAGAAGAAGAAACGATGAGAATTATGGATGTAGAAATTCCAAAAGCTATTGTACCGGTAAGGCCGGGCCGTAACTTAGCCGTAATTATTGAAGTAGCAGCGATGAACTTCCGTTTGAAGAGAATGGGAGTAAATGCCGCTGAAGAATTTTCTGATCGCTTGACTAAAGTAATTGATCAGGAACAAACAAACGGGGAATAGAGGAGGTACATCATGACTTGTACACCAGATGCATTAGACCGCGTTTTTCTAAACTTAGGACCACTAAATATCTATTGGTATGGCGTCATTATCGCTACAGGAGCTTTTCTGGGATTGTTAATTGCCACAAGAGAAACGGAGCGTCTTGGATTAAATAAAGATTATTTTATTGACATTGTCGTTTATGGAATTCCAATATCCATTATCTGTGCGAGGGCTTATTATGTGTTATTTGAACTAGATCGGTATATAGGAGGACCATGGTGGGATGTATTTGCTATCTGGGAAGGTGGCATCGCCATTCACGGGGCCTTGATTGGGGCAACTCTTACTGCCGTCATTTATACGAGAGTAAAAAAGATTTCCTTTTGGCAAATTGTTGATATCGCTGCCCCTAGTATTCTCCTGGGTCAGGGGATTGGCAGATGGGGCAACTTCATGAACCAGGAAGCCCACGGGGGACCGGTGACGGAAGCTTTTTACAATAACTTCATGCAGTATTTACCTGATTTTATTACCCAGCAAATGTGTATTGGTGGAACGATGTATCATCCGACTTTCCTTTATGAATCGCTTTGGGACCTGCTGGGTGTAGTGTTGTTATTAATATTAAGGCACAAATTCAACCCGCGGCGCGGGGAAGTATTCCTGAGTTACGTGATCTATTATTCAGTGGGACGTTACTTTATTGAAGGCATGAGAACGGACAGCCTGTACCTTGTCGGCCATATCCGTATGGCGCAATTTATTTCTATCGTCCTAGTCATTGCATCCCTCGCCATCATCTTTTACCGAAGAAAAACGAATATGGCAGATAAATATTATAACGGAAAGAAAGTAAAATAAAGAATAGAACTGAGAAAACCTTTCTTATTGAAAAAGTAAGAGAGGTTTTCTTATCAATCAACCGATAACCGGAAGGAAAGGATTTAACCAATGACTATTCGCACGATACTGTTCGATTTAGATGGAACTTTAATAGACACCAATGAATTAATTATTGCTTCGTTCACCCATACTATTGAGCAATACGGCAACCGTCCATATTCGAGAGAGGAAATCCTGGATTTTATTGGTCCTCCTTTAAAAGATAGTATGGATAAAATTGATCCTGACCGAGCAGATGAGCTGATGCGTACCTACCGTAAGCATAATATTGAGAATCATGACGCCTATGTAAAAGCTTATGAAGGTGTAGTAGATACGATAAAGAACTTAAAAGAAGCAGGTTTCAAGCTGGGGATTGTAACGACAAAAATGCGGACCACGGTTACAATGGGTCTGGAATTAACCGGACTAGATGGTCTGTTTGATACGATTATTACGTTGGACGACGTAACCAATGCTAAGCCTCACCCTGAACCTATAGTCAAAGCATTGGAAGCGCTCGACTCTACCGCGAGTGAAGCACTCATGGTAGGAGATAATGTTCATGATATTGAAGGCGGAAAAAATGCGGGAACTAGAACGGCAGGAGTAGCGTGGACTGTGAAAGGGAGAGAAGTTCTTGATCAGCTGCATCCGGACTTTATGCTTGACCATATGAGCGATTTACTTAAGATTACAGGAGGTTAAGCTATGAGGAAGACAGAACGATACAAAGTTCAAGGAGCAAATTCACTTTGGCACATTTATAAAACTGTGCCTTTTTTCAAAGTAGTGAAAAACTTTGTCATCATTCAACTTGCTCGTTATACACCGCTGCTTGGCGTCAAAAACTGGCTGTATCGAACTTTTCTTAAAATGAAGATTGGGGAAGAAACTGCCTTCGCTCTAATGGTAATGGTCGATATTATGTTTCCGGAAAGAATAACGGTCGGCCGCAATAGTGTAATTGGCTATAATACCACGATTTTAGCTCATGAATATTTGATTAAAGAATACCGTTTAGGGGAAGTTCATATTGGTGATGAAGTAATGATCGGGGCCAATACCACGATATTGCCCGGGGTTTCGATCGGAAACGGGGCAATCGTTTCAGCTGGAACCCTTGTACATAAGGACGTGCCGGCAGGGGTATTTGCCGGTGGAAACCCCATGAAGATTATTTATACGAAAGAAGAAATGGAAATGCGCACAGAGAAAGGCATGCCATTTCAAGGAAATGAGGAAAGCCAATGAGTGTAAATCAGCAGGTTCTTCCAGCAGTTAAGAAAATTAAGGACTTTGAGAGTCTTCTTGAAAGCAATACGGAATATATCATTTTACTGGACAGCAGACTAGGGCTATTAAACAAACTAGTCAAGGTGGGGCATAAGGCAGGTAAAAAAATATTTGTCCATGTCGACCTTATCCAAGGATTAAAAGCGGATGACTATGGAATGGAGTTTCTCGGTCAGGAAGTGAAGCCGGATGGGATCATTTCCACAAGGTCCCAAGTGATTCTGCAGGCGAAAAAATATAATTTATGTACCGTTCAGCGTTTATTTTTAATAGACAGTCAGGCGATTAATCATCATATGAAACTGATTCACAAAACTCAGCCTGATTATGTAGAAGTTTTGCCAGGGATTATACCGGGAATGATAACAGAGATTAATGATCGTTTGGGTGTACCGGTCATTGCTGGCGGACTGATAAGAACAAATGAAGAAGTCAGCCAGGCGATTGATGCAGGTGCTGCCGCAGTGTCTACTTCACATTCGGACTTATGGCGATTTTAAATTGATACGCCAGAGTACATAGTAGCACGTGCGAAAGAGCCAATGATCCACACAAGGGTAATTATCCTTGTGTGTTTTTCATGAAACTAGCAGGCTGCGAAAGGGGAGAAGAAAAATTGACAGAGTTCATGGGTGAGCTTATTGGAACAATGATTCTTATCATTCTTGGCGGCGGAGTTATAGCCGGAGCAAACCTGAAGGCGACTAAGGCAGAAGGCAGTGGATGGGTACTCATTACGATTGCCTGGGGTCTGGCGGTGGCCATGGGCGTTTATGCGGTCGGCAATATTACGGGGGCTCATATTAATCCAGCCGTAACCTTGGGCTTGGCTGCTGTTGGGGATTTCCCATGGAGCAAAGTTCCTAAATACATTACCGCTCAAATGATTGGAGCATTCATAGGAGCAGCCATTGTTTTCTTTCATTACTTACCTCACTGGAAAGATACAGAGGACCAAATGGCAATTAAATCTGTTTTTTGTACGGACCCGGCGATTAGAAGCCCGATCTCTAATCTGGTCAGTGAAATTATTGGAACCTTTTTATTAGTCATGGGGATCCTGTTTATTGGAGCTAATGACTTTACTGAAGGTTTGAATCCTTTGATAGTCGGATTACTTATTGTTGCCATTGGCATGTCCCTCGGTGCCACCACAGGATATGCGATTAATCCAGCTCGGGATTTAGGACCGCGGATTGCCCATGCAGTTCTGCCAATTCCAGGTAAAGGGACCTCAGATTGGAGTTATGCGTGGGTACCCGTTGTAGGTCCTGCCCTTGGTGGAATTTATGGGGGACTGTTTTATCAGGCTATCTTTAAAACCGACGCGAACATTTGGTTTTGGATCACCACCGTTGTCATCCTCTTCATATTATTTGCCTCTATGCAGACAGAGTTAAAGAAAGTAAAACAAGCCTAGTTATTTAAGAATAGGAGGAGTTATTGTTATGGAAAAATTTATTTTATCACTCGACCAGGGAACCACCAGTTCAAGAGCCATTCTCTTTAATAAAGAAGGCAAAATCGTGGAAACGGCACAAAAGGAATTTGAACAATTCTTTCCTAAGCCTGGCTGGGTAGAGCATGATGCCAACGAAATATGGACATCTGTTCTCTCTTGTATCGCGAACGTTCTTACTAAAGCAGATATTGAACCCGACCAAATTGCTGGAATTGGAATTACGAACCAGCGAGAAACGACTGTGGTTTGGGACAAAAATACGGGCAAGCCTATTCATAAAGCAATTGTATGGCAATCCCGCCAAACACAGGAAATCTGTAATGAATTAAGAGAGCAAGGTTTGAATGATAAGTTCCGCGATAAGACCGGGTTACTACTTGATCCGTATTTTGCAGGGACAAAGGTCAAGTGGATCCTTGATCACGTAGAAGGAGCAAAAGAAAAAGCTGAAAATGGCGATTTGCTGTTTGGAACGATGGATACATGGCTAATTTACAAGCTTTCCGGCAAACAGGCACACGTTACAGATTATTCGAATGCTTCACGGACATTAATGTATAACATCTTTGATCTGAAATGGGATGATGAGCTGCTTGACATCCTTGAAGTACCTAAAAGCATGCTGCCAGAGGTGAAGCCTTCTTCAGAAGTTTATGCCCATACGGTTGACTATCATTTCTTTGGGAAAGAGATCCCCATCGCAGGAGTGGCAGGCGATCAGCAAGCAGCCTTGTTCGGCCAAGCCTGCTTCGAAAAAGGAATGGCGAAAAACACCTATGGCACCGGTGGTTTTATGCTGATGAATACAGGCGAAGAAGCTGTTAAATCGGACAATGGCTTGCTGACCACACTCGCGTGGGGGCTCGATGGCAAAGTAGAATATGCTCTTGAAGGCAGTATCTTCGTGTCTGGTTCTGCTATTCAATGGTTGAGAGATGGATTGAATATGATAGAATCCTCCCCTAAAAGTGAAGAAATTGCTGGTGAAGTTAATACAACCGACGGTGTTTATGTGGTACCTGCTTTCGTAGGGCTGGGAACTCCATACTGGGATAGTGAGGCTCGCGGAGCAGTGTTCGGCTTAACCAGAGGAACCACACGAGCTCATTTTGTCCGTGCGACACTTGAATCACTAGCTTACCAAACGAAAGATGTGGTAGATTCTATGGTGGAAGATTCCGGCATTGGCTTGAAAAAACTTCGTGTCGATGGCGGAGCAGTAAAGAATAACTTGCTGATGCAATTCCAAAGTGATCTCCTGGATGTCCCTGTAGAACGTCCTGAGATTAATGAAACTACAGCACTTGGAGCCGCTTATTTAGCAGGACTGGCAGTTGGTTTCTGGAAGGATCGTGAGGAAATCTCCAAGCAATGGAAAGTCGAAAGAAATTTTGATCCTCATATGGATGAAAGAAAGAGCCGGGATCTTTATAAAGGCTGGCAGAAGGCAGTAGAAGCAACGCGAGTATTTAAGCCTTAACGGGATGATTATCTTTTGACTTTGATTGTCTATTTGATATAATCAGTATATAAGTTAATGATTATGGGTCGGAGATACGGAGAGACCACGACGCTTTATAATGAAGAATTATAAAGAACGTTCGTGGTCTCTTTTTTTTGGAATGTTCAGGCGGAGCATTTGGCATATAATTCAACACATAATCATACCGGAATTAGGGAATAACCGTATCAGACGACTTATTTTTTTGATTAATAACTGAAGGAGAGATACTATGAAGCAATTTTCGAGCTACGAAAGAGAACAGCATTTTAATAAATTGGCCCAGGAGGAATGGGACCTACTAGTAGTGGGCGGAGGAATCACTGGTTCTGGCATTGCCCTGGACGCTTCAAGCAGAGGAATGAAGACAGCTGTTGTGGAAATGCAGGACTTTGCCGCAGGAACCTCAAGCCGTTCCACGAAGCTTGTGCATGGCGGTCTGCGTTACTTGAAACAATTTGAAGTGAAAATGGTAGCTGAAGTAGGGAAAGAACGGGCGATTGTTTATGAAAATGGACCGCACGTGACAACCCCTGAATGGATGATGCTTCCTTTCCACGAGGGAGGAAACTTTGGACCATTTTCTACAAACTTGGGTTTGCGAGTTTATGACTATCTGGCCGGTGTTAAGAAAGATGAACGAAGGACAATGCTCAGTCCTGAAGAAGCTTTGAAACGTGAACCGCTAGTGAAGAAAGATGGTCTTAAAGGTGCAGGATTTTATGTAGAATATAAAACCGACGATGCCCGTCTGACGCTGGAGGTTATGAAGAAAGCTGTCGAGCATGGAACTCTGGCAACCAATTATGCAAAAGTAGTAGACTTCATCTATAACGACCAAGGAACCATTCATGGCGCTAAAATTGAAGATACCGTTTCCGGCGAACAGTATCACGTGAAAGCCAAAAGAATTATCAATGCCGGTGGTCCATGGGTAGATGATCTTCGTGAAATTGACGGCTCTAAGAAAGGAAAAACCCTTCAATTAACTAAAGGGGTGCACCTGGTCTTTGATCAGTCAGACTTTCCATTGCAGCAAGCCGTTTATTTTGACACTCCGGACGGCCGGATGATCTTCGCTATTCCTCGGGATGGAAAAACCTATGTGGGTACGACAGATACCAAATTCACAGGTGAAATTTCTCATCCAACGATGACTACCGAGGATAGGAAATATATTCTTGCGGCCATTCATATGATGTTCCCTGAGGTAAGTGTCACTGCGGAAGACGTGGAATCCAGTTGGGCTGGTGTACGTCCGCTTATATATGAGGAAGGGAAAGATCCATCTGAAATTTCCAGGAAAGACGAGATTTTCGTTTCTGACTCAGGATTAATTTCTATGGCAGGTGGTAAATTAACCGGATATCGTAAAATGGCTCAGACAGCAGTAGATTTAGTCCGTGACCAGCTTATGGAAGAGTGCGGCATTCGATATTCCGATTCTGAAACTAAGCATATGCCTATATCCGGCGGTGAAGTAAACGGATCGAAAGGATTTGAGAAGTTCAAACAAGAACGTACTCAAATCGGTGAGTCGATCGGACTTACTGAAAGTCAGGCGGAAGAGCTTGTTCACTTGTATGGTTCTAATGTAGATACAGTATTTAAGATCTATAAAGAAGAGAAGCAGCAGGCAGAGCAATATAATATTGATCCAATTGTCTTTGCTCAGCTCGTGTACGCTTTGAAATATGAGCTCACTTATAAACCCGTCGATTTCTTTGTCCGCAGAACGGGTGCATTATTCTTTAACATCCAGTTTGTCAGAAAGTATAAAGACGGTGTGATCGCTTACATGGCCCAGGAATTGAAGTGGTCCGATGAGCAAAAGCAAGGATACACGGAAGAATTAAATCAGCTTCTTAAAGAAGCGGTAGAACCTATCGAATACGTCTAAACAAGGAAGTTTAGATAAGAACTTCATTCCATGAAAACCCCGAACCATTCCATTGGTCCGGGGTTTTTTCAATGGGAAGAAATGTACTCTTTTCTATATTTTTCTAATATGTGTGAAACCTTAGTGCTTAACTAATCGTATGATTTATTATGGGGGGTGATTTTAATGTCAAATGTTCAAAGCTTGCTTAAGCAGGATGCTCGACGGCAATTATTTTTTGGAATTATTCTTTCATCTACCGCTCTCTTTTTCATTATTGGGATATTTGCAGAATTAGGTACCTTCGTACAAGGAGTCATTTATGGGATAGCGCTAGGAGCTTCTGGGACAGCTTTATTACTTACATCCCGGAAGGATTTTATAAGAGCTAAGTCAGCAATCAGCGTCCTTCCCGGGGAGGAAGAACATAAAAAAATAGCAAAGCTTCCTCAGCAGATGTATTTAGGCGAGGAGTATCGCAATCTTGTACCAGAGCGACTCTATGGCTTGGATAAGCAGATTTACAGTGAATTAAAGGAAAAAGATTACTTTCTAAGAAGCTTTTTTCGAATGTTTACTGGGATCGTTGGCAGCGGTGTTCTCGTTCCAGCAGATTATAAGATGGTGGATGGTCAAGGCAGGTTGATTTACTCACTAGAGAAGAAAGGCGGCTTTAAATGGCGAGGTTACGTAAAAGACCAGAAGCAACAGTACATTGCCTATGCAGAACAATCGAAGAATAAAGCAACTGGCCAAAGAATTTATCAATATATAGAAGGACATCATCCGGTCTGGTCTGCTGAAGGGGATCCGTATCTCGCTCATTATGTAATTAAAGACGAAAAAGGGGTGGCGTGGGCTGTATTAAAGCAGGGAGCTACTTCTGTGGAGGCGGCTCAACAATTTGAAGGACTGCCAGGAAGTTTAATTGAATGGAAAGTAAACGAACAAGTTCCTTATTCTTTGATCGCGTTTATTTATTTAATTCAAACCCATCACTCATAAATTCCAGTTACATATCAACCCACACGCTGAAGCTTATTTGAACCTAATTGAGAATAGGCGGTAACAAAAATTTTATAGCTAATATTCAATCCGAATAATGATGAAATGTTTACGGCATATTTCGATCATTATTCGGATTTTTTGTGTTCAAGAGACATTCAAACGTTTCAGAGAACAAATACTTACTTTTTTTATGTTGTATTCCATAGATGAACAAAGATGGGGGGATTTCCTTATGTCCCAGCCACGAACTAGTGAATAAAATCATTTGTCTCTGCTAAAGAACCATTCATTGGTCGTTGTTTCTGCTATGATGAAAGAGGGAACGAATAATAAGTAGAAATCTAGCAATTGACGCTATTTCTTTATTTTGTTAGCATATTAGCAAGCTAAAGGATTTGTCGAAAGGAATGAATTTCATTGGGGAAAAGACTTATGTTTGAAAAACCATTAGGAATGCGCGATACGCTTCCTTTTTTTTATAACCAGAAGAAAAGAGCAAGACAGCAATTATCGGAGTCTATCTTATCGTATGGCTATTCATTTATGGATACCCCGCTGCTTGAGTACCATGAAACCATTGGGAAAGTAAGTGCTACGCTTGATCAGCAGCTATTCAAATTACTAGATCAGCAGGGGCATTCTCTAGTACTCCGTCCTGATATGACAGCTCCAATTGCGCGGGTGGCTGCCTCCCAATTAAAAAATGCAGAATTTCCTTTAAGACTGGCTTATGATGGCCCTGTTTTCCGTGCTCAGCAGACCGAAGGCGGTAAACCAGCCCAGTTTGAACAAGTAGGAACAGAATTAATTGGCGACCAGTCCTCCTATGCAGATGCTGAAGTGATCTCATTATTGGTGGAATCCCTAAAAGAAACTGGTTTAAAAGACTTTGTCATCACTGTAGGACATATAGGCTATGTGAAGAATTTCTTCTATGATGTTATGGGAGATGACGAACCAGCGATTGAATCGTTATTAAGTTATTTATATAGAAAAAATTATGTTGGTTATCGGGAAATGGTTAAATCCCTTCAGCTGCCGCACGAATCGAAGGAAGCATTGCTGAAATTACTTACGTTAAGGGGCGGGGAAGAGATCTTCGACCAAAGTAAATCTCTGGCAAGAAATCAGGCTTGTATTTCTGCGGTTAACGAACTGAAGCAGTTATATCGCTTATTAAAGCATTACGATGTGGAACAGTATATTCATTTTGATATGAATTTAATCAGCCATATGAATTATTACACCGGCATTTTGTTTGAAGGTTATGCTCCTAATCTTGGTGCCTTGCTGTGTAACGGAGGCCGCTATGACCAGTTGCTTCCGACCTTTGAATTGAATGCTTCTGCCACGGGTTTTGCGATTCGGGTGGAACGGCTTGTAGAAGCTTTGAATGAACAAGAAGAACAAGATGAGCGTGTAGCGGTCATTTTCGACGATGATACACATGCTCATGGCATTCAAAAAGCTAAGGAACTCCGTGAACTAGGCTATCAAGTACTGTTGCAGCATTTAGACCAAATTCCAAGCGTAGATGCTTTCAAACAGGACTTGGTTAAAACGATCAATTTAACGGAGGGAGACGATCAGGATGAATAAGCCTTTAACGATTGCCATGCCAAAAGGAAGGATCTATGAAGAAGCGGCAGCTTTAATGAAGCAGGCGGGCTATGATTTAGGAGCTGAATCAGAGAAATCAAGAAAACTGATTCTGGAGTTTCCCGAGCAAAACATTCAAATTATGATGGCTAAACCGATGGATGTGGTCACCTATGTAGAATATGGGGCAGCGGATATTGGTATTGCTGGTAAAGATGTGTTGCTTGAGCAAGATAGAGATGTTTATGAAGTTCTGGATTTGAAAATCAGTCCCTGCTATATTGCGGTTGCTGGGTTACCCAATCAGCCTCTTAGTCGAATCGCACCAAAAATTGCGACGAAGTACCCTAAAGTTGCGTCTGACTATTTTCGAGAAAAAGGGGCGCAGATTGAAATCATTCCTCTTAACGGTTCAATTGAATTGGCTCCACTAATCGGATTGGCAGACCGCATTGTGGATATTGTTTCCACAGGACGGACCCTTAAAGAAAATGGACTGATAGAGTATGAGAAAATTGCTGACATTACCTCCAGACTGATTGTTAACCCGGTCAGTTATCGGCTGAAAAGCTCTGAAATCGATGAAATGGTTCAGAATTTGAGTGACGTTATGGAGGTGAAGTCTTCATGAACATAATTGATAGAGAAGAACTCACTTCGATAAAACGTCGGGTTGATCAGGGGACAGAAGATCAGCGGAAGAGTGTAAAAGAGATTATTTCGGCAGTTAGAAATCAAGGCGATACGGCGTTATATCACTATACCGAAACATTTGATGGAGTGTCCTTACACTCCTTGAAGGTGCAGCCAGAAGAAATTGAAGCTGCCTATCAAGCATTAGATGGGGAATTTGTAGAGATTCTTCAAGAAGCTGCTGATAACATCCGTCAATTTCATGAGAAGCAAACTTCTACTTCTTGGTTTGATACCTCTACTGACGGTACGATTCTAGGGCAGAAAATCACTCCGATTGAATCTGCCGGGGTGTATGTTCCTGGAGGCACTGCGGCGTACCCTTCCTCTGTTTTCATGAATATTATTCCTGCCCAAGTTGCTGGAGTGACAAATATTTATATGGTCACACCTCCTGGTAAAGATGGCAAAGTCCCTGATGGTGTACTGTTGGCTGCTCATATTTTAGGAATTGATCATATTTATAAGGTGGGCGGAGCTCAGGCGATCGCAGCCCTTGCCTACGGAACGGAAACGATCCCGACCGTAGATAAAATTACCGGACCGGGGAACATATTTGTTGCTCTTGCAAAACGAGAAGTGTTTGGGGATGTTGATATAGATATGATTGCCGGTCCAAGCGAGATCGCTATTCTGGCAGACGAAACAGCAGTCGCGGGAGAAGTTGCGTCTGATTTGTTATCGCAGGCCGAGCACGATGCCCGTTCTTCCAGTTTGTTAATCACCACCTGCCGTTCATTGGCGGAAGAGGTGAAGCAAGAAATCGAAACTCAGCTCGCCAATTTGCCGCGCAAGGCGATTGCTAGAGCTAGTATAGAAAAGTTTGGCATGATCATCTTATGCCGTCATTTAGATGAAGCTTTGGAAACCGTTAATGAAATTGCTCCTGAACACTTAGAAGTAGTAACGAAGGATCCTTTTCAACAGCTAGGTAAAATCAAACACGCGGGTGCCATATTTTTAGGGCCATACAGCAGTGAGCCAGTCGGAGATTATTTTGCAGGACCGAACCATGTCCTCCCCACTAATGGCACCGCTAGATTCTCTAGCCCGTTGAACGTGGATGACTTTGTTAAAAAATCAAGTGTGATATCTTATAGTGAGGAAGCATTACAAAAGAATGCAGATAAAATTGCCCGCTTCGCACGATTAGAAGGTTTGGAAGCTCATGCCAGGGCAGTGGAAATGCGTAAGGAGCGATGGAAATGACGGAGGAACGAAGAGCGGTAATTGAACGGAAAACAAGAGAAACGGACGTCCATTTAGATTTCTCAATGGATGGAGGAGGCACCTCCGAGTTAGATGTTCAAGTTCCATTTCTTGCTCATATGCTGGAGTTATTTACAAAGCACGGTTTGTTTGATCTATCCGTAAAAGGTTATGGTGACGTAGAAGTCGATGACCATCATATCACCGAAGATATTGGCATATGTCTTGGACAGGCATTACGCCAGGCTATGGGCGATAAACATGGGATGAAGCGTTATGGTTCAATGACGCTTCCTATGGACGAGGCGCTGGTAACTGTAGCTGTGGATTTAAGTGATCGCCCACACTTTGAATGGAAAGCCGCACTTCCTGGTGCACGAGTAGGAACTTTTGACACAGAAAATGTTCATGAATTTTTTTGGAAATTAGCAATAGAAGCTAGAATGAATCTGCATATAGTGCTGCACCATGGTCATAATACGCATCATATTATCGAAGCGATGTTTAAGGCGTTCGGCCGGGCTCTTGATGAAGCTACTATGATAGATCCGAGAGTAAAAGGAGTTCCTAGCACGAAAGGGAGTTTATAAATGATTGGCGTTATTGATTACGGCATGGGAAATTTGTTTAGTGTTTCGAAAGCACTGGAACGTTTGAATGTCCCCTATAAGCTGGGAAACAGGCCATACTTAATCGAAGATTGTAATGGCTATATTCTCCCTGGCGTAGGAGCATTTCCAGATGCAATGAAAGCTTTAAAAGAGCATGGATTTATCGATTTTATTCAGCGTAAGGTGGAAGAAGAAGTGCCGCTTTATGGGATTTGTTTAGGTATGCAGCTGTTATTCGAGTCGAGTGAAGAAGGCGGACATACGAAGGGCCTCGGTTATTTCCCTGGAAATATTGTCAAATTTTCTGGTATCGATGCGGAAAAACGTCCGTACAAGGTGCCGCATATGGGCTGGAATCAATTACAGATTTATCAGCCCGGTCAATCTATTGTTACAAATGTGGGAGAAGATTATGTCTACTTTGTCCATTCGTATGTGGTGAAAACAGAGGATGATTCTATATTATACGCGGCGGCGGATTATCATCAGCAGGTACCAGCTGTGGTAGGAAAAGGCCAATTAGCAGCCAGCCAGTTCCACCCAGAGAAAAGTGGATCAGCGGGAATGAAACTGCTTGAAAATTTTTGTAAACGAATGGTTAAACAGTGAGGAGTAATTGTCATGAGTTTTACAATCTATCCAGCAATTGATATGCGTGACGGGAAATGTGTGCGGTTGGAACAGGGAGATTTTGATAAACAAACAATCTATGGAGAAAATCCGTATGAAATAGCTCAGGAATTTGCAGCGGCGGGAGCTTCCTGGATCCATATGGTAGATTTAGACGGTGCCAAGGAAGGATCGAGAAAAAACGCGGAACATGTAATAAGGGCAGCGAGGGAATTAGACTGCCACGTGCAAATTGGCGGAGGTATTCGTTCAGAGGCCGATGTGCGTTTTTACCTTGAGCAGGGAGTCGACCGGGTCATTATCGGTTCTTTAGCTGTTAGAAACCTAGAACTGACAAAAGAATTATTAAGCAAATTTGGAAGTCAAATCGTGATTGGTTTGGATGCCAGGGATGGATACGTGGCAACGGAAGGCTGGCTTGAACGATCGCAAATACAGGCAGTAGACTTAGGGCTTGAACTAGCAAATGCAGGAGCCCGAACGTTCATCTACACGGATATTGCGAAAGACGGTATGTTATCAGGTCCAAACGTCAAAGAAATTGTCAGACTGGGAAGAGTCACTGGGGTGAACGTAATAGCTTCAGGCGGAATTCAGGGGCTCGACGATTTGCAAGAATTAAAAAAATATCGTGAGGATCATGTGATTGGATCGATCGTAGGGAAGGCTCTCTACACCAAGCAATTCAGTCTGAAGCAGGCCCTCGAATCGGAGGTTGATTAACATGCTTTCAAAGCGTATTATTCCTTGTCTTGACGTGAAAGAAGGACGGGTCGTGAAAGGTATCCAGTTTGTCGATATCCGTGATGCAGGAGATCCAGTGGAATTAGCCAAAGTATATGACCAGCAAGGAGCAGATGAACTCGTGTTCTTAGATATTTCAGCAACTCATGAAGGCAGAAAAACGATGATTGATGTAGTTCGCTCTGTTGCCTCAGAACTTGCTATTCCCTTCACAGTCGGTGGAGGTATTCGTACTTTAGAGGACATTAAGGAAACCCTTAGAAATGGGGCGGATAAAGTTTCTTTAAATTCTGCCGCCGTTAATCGCCCTGAATTAATTCAAGAAGGCTCGGATTATTTTGGCAGCCAGTGCATTGTAGTCGCTATCGATGCTCGTTATGATGAAGAGTTAGGCACTTGGAGAGTCTATACCCACGGGGGCCGGACACCAACAGAATGGCTCATCACTGACTGGGCTAAGAAAGCAGTGGAACTGGGAGCAGGAGAACTATTGGTGACCTCGATGGATAAAGACGGAGAAAAATCTGGTTTTGATTTGCCTTTAATGCAAGCTGTTCAAGAAATAGTGAATGTACCCGTAATTGCTTCAGGAGGAGCGGGATCTGCAGAAGATTTTTATGAGGTCTTTACCAAAGCAGAGGCTGATGCTGCTTTAGCTGCCTCCATTTTTCATTATAAAGAAACCTCTGTAAGAAATGTAAAAGAATACTTAAAGGAAAAAGGAGTGCCTGTGCGATGAATATTGAGGAGATTAAGTTTGGTGAAGATGGACTCGTTCCCGCTATAGTTCAAGATGCTCGATCTAAAACAGTCCTGACACTAGCTTATATGAATAAAGAATCTCTTAAGCTTACGTTAGAAAAAGGGGAAACTGTTTTTTACAGCCGCTCTCGACAAGAATTGTGGCATAAAGGGCAAACCTCTGGAAACACACAAAAAGTGGCAAGCCTTCATTATGATTGTGATCAGGATGCCCTTCTTGTTCAGGTCATTCCAACTGGCCCGGCTTGTCACACTGGCAGCTACAGCTGTTTTTCCGATAGTTTGACGGAAACTTCTGTAAAAATAGAGTCACACCGTTATCAAATTCTGGATAAACTGCAAGAAGTGCTGGCCGAACGCAAAACGCTGTTACCAGAGGGTTCATATACGTCCCAGTTGTTTCAGGAAGGCGTTGACCGGATCGCTAAGAAAATTGGAGAAGAAGCGGGAGAGGTGATTATTGCAGCTAAGAATGATGATCCTCAGGAACTTTCAATGGAATCCGCTGATTTACTCTTCCATTTACTATTACTCCTCACAGATCGCGGCGTCACATTAGACCAAGTGTTTGAAGTTCTTGAAGAGCGTCACCAGTAATTTCGACAGGATTCTATGAAATTCCTCCTATTTCATTAGGCAATAGTATGTTATACTGCTTAATTAGTGAGATTTGAAACGGAAATAGGGGGGCCGTCATGACAATATCATCAAAGAGCACAGCAGTCCAAGAGAATACAAATGTGATTCCATTTCTGCCAACGGGAAATTTTTATTTCACGCATGGGATCCAGGCTTTTCAAAAGCGCCGGTTCACTGCTGCTGTAAAATGGCTTAAAAAAGCTATGGAAGCTGCTCCTGATGAACCGTTATACCAATGCCAGCTTTCGGTCGTTTATACGGAAGTTGGCTCTTATCATGCGGCAAATCAGTTGTTAACAGAGGTTCTGGCAAAGTTTGGCAAAGAGTACGTCGACTGCTACTATTTACTTGCTAATAACTATGCACACCTTGGATTATTAAATGATGCAAAGAAATATGTAGAGCTCTACATCGAGAAATCAGAGGATGGAGAGTTTGACGAAGCAGCAGAGCAGTTATTAGATATGCTGAATTCTCTTGACGACGAAGAAGAGGAAGATGAATGGGCATTCGATGACGAAGATGAGCTGCTTATTTATCAAGAAACGGCATTTTATCACTTAGAACAGGAAGAGTGGGAACAGGCGCTTGCTGTTTTGGAAGAAATGATGCAATTATTTCCTGACTTTTCATTAGCTCAGCATAAGTATGCCTATGCATTATTTAAAAATGGGAATGAAAAGAAAGCTCTCGATTTAGAAAAACAGTGGCTAGATAAAGATCATACAAATATCCACAGTCATGTAAACTTAGCAAAGTTTTTACTGCTTCAGGGAAATGATGACGAGGCGATGGTTCATGTAAATCGCTTAAGAAATGTATTTCCTATGCATGATCAGCAAAAACTAGCTGTAGCAGAAATCCTTACTCGCGCAGGTTATTATGAGGAAGCGATTGATCGGTTTCGCAAGCTTGGAAATAAACAAGTGGTCAAACGCCGTGTTTATTTTAAGTGGTACAGCATTGCTATATACCATACAGGAAATCCTTCAAAGGCGCTTCAGCTTTGGGAGAAAGGCTGTCAGAAGTTCCCTAAACTCAGTGAAGAAGGCGGACCTTGGATTGAAAGCTGAATGCACTCTCGTCTTCATAGATGGAAAGCAGAATAATGGACGCCTAAATTAAGATTTAATATGATAAGGTAGGAAAATAAATTGAGTCAATGGAATCACAAGGAGTTGATCATCGATGACGGAAGAACGCATATATGATGTGATTATCGCAGGGGCCGGACCCGCAGGCATGACAGCGGCGGTTTATACTTCCCGCGCCAACCTTGACACCTTGATGCTTGAGCGTGGAGTGCCAGGCGGTCAAATGGCAAACACGGAAGATGTAGAGAATTATCCAGGATATGAAAGTATTCTTGGTCCTGATCTTTCGAATAAAATGTTCGAGCATGCAAAGAAATTCGGAGCAGAATATGCTTACGGAGACATTAAAGAAGTAATTGATGGAAAAGAATATAAAACGATCATCGCAGGAAAAAAAGAGTATAAAGCTCGCACAATCATTATCACTACTGGAGCTCAGTATAAAGAGCTTGGAGTGCCTGGGGAAAGAGAACTAGGCGGCCGCGGAGTTTCTTACTGTGCAGTTTGTGATGGCGCCTTTTTCCGTAACAAAGAGCTGGTTGTGGTCGGCGGAGGTGACTCTGCGGTTGAAGAGGGTGTTTATTTAACACGATTTGCAAGTAAAGTGACGATTGTTCACCGCCGTGACGCTCTTCGTGCCCAGAAGATTCTGCAGGATCGTGCCTTTGATAACGATAAAATCGACTTTATCTGGGATACAGTCGTGACATCTATTAATGAAAAAGATGGAAAAGTGGGCAGTGTGACGTTGAGTAACCAGAGGACAAATCAAGAGTATGACTTTAAGACCGATGGAACGTTTATCTACATCGGAATGATTCCATTGAGTAAACCTTTTGAGAGTCTTGGAATTACTAATGAGCAAGGCTATATTGAAACAGACGAACGGATGGAAACAAAAGTGCCTGGGGTATTTGCGGCAGGAGATATTCGTGAGAAAGAATTGCGGCAGATTGTTACAGCAACAGGAGATGGAAGTATAGCTGCTCAGTCAGCTCAACATTATATTGAAAACCTTCTTGAAGAACTGAAGGTTGTAAAATAAAAAAGTAACTTCATTTTAACTATGCTGTAACACCTATGAAATATTTGTAGGGTACAATGTAAGTGATTAATTGACCCCCTTTTAATAGATAGATCTCTATTAGGCACAGGTGATTTCACCTGTGCATTTTTTTGTTCATTTTTTGAATAAGTAATCATAATATTGTAGGGATATGAATATTCATTGTATAATGGTTAAAGATGCCCTCTAGAGAGAAAATGAGGTGACGAACATGCAACGTGTATCCAATTGTATTTTACGAATAAATAATCATGTCTTAATGTTAAAAAAGCCAAGCCGTGGGTGGTATGTAGCCCCTGGCGGTAAAATGGAAGCTGGAGAGAATATTAAGGATTCTGCCGTTAGAGAGTTCAGAGAAGAAACGGGGCTGACCGTGGACAATCCTGAACTGCGAGGTTCTTTTACTTTTGTCATGCGTGATGAGCAGGTGACAAAGCAGGAATGGATGATGTTTACCTTCTATAGTACTGACTATACAGGAGATCTTCTAGAAGTGAGCGAAGAGGGCCAGCTGGAGTGGGTCCCTGTTGATGAAGTGCTGAACAAACCAATGGCAGAAGGAGACCGGTTTATTTTTAAGCACATCCTTGAAAGTGATGAACAAATATATGGAACCTTCGTCTATACCACTGATTTTAAACTGATTGATCAGGACTTAGATCCATCCCGACCTGAATAACAAGGAGCGATAGCCATGGCCAAACAATCGAAAAATACACAGCTTGTCATTATTACGGGTATGTCCGGAGCGGGTAAAACGGTGGCCGTGCAGAGCTTTGAAGATTTAGGCTTCTTCTGTGTGGATAATCTGCCGCCTGCTTTACTGCCGAAATTCCTTGAACTTATGAAGGATTCAACTAACAATATTCAAAATGTTGCCCTAGTTATGGATTTGCGCGGGCGTGAGTTCTTTGATTCTTTGTTTGATGCCCTGGACAGGCTCGGTCAGGAGGAATGGCTGCAAGAACACATTCTCTTTTTGGATGCAGATGATCAGACCCTTGTCTCCCGTTATAAAGAAACAAGACGGTCTCATCCTTTAGCTAAAGAAGGCTTGCCGCTTGAAGGAATTGGAAGAGAAAGAAATATGCTTGATGAATTAAAAGGACGCGCACAAACACTCATCAATACGACTAGTCTAAAACCAAAGGAACTTCGAGAAATGATTCTCGAGAAATACCGGGAGCAGGAACAGCAGGTATTTACAGTTCAAATGGTTTCCTTTGGTTTTAAGTATGGGGTTCCGATCGATGCGGACTTAATGTTTGATGTGCGATTCCTGCCTAACCCTCATTATATTGATCATATGAGGCCGATGACAGGGCTTAATGAAGAGGTCGCCTCTTACGTATTTAAATGGTCTGAAACTCAGAAATTCCTGGTGAAACTGAAAGATCTCCTGCAATTTATGCTTCCCCAGTATAAGCGGGAAGGCAAAAGCCAGCTCGTTGTAGCTATTGGCTGTACCGGCGGACAGCACCGCTCTGTTGCCATTGCGGAGTACTTAAGTGAATATTTCTCGAGTGATTTTTTAACGCATGTCACTCACCGAGATATTGAAAAAAGAAAGGGTTTATAATTCATGACCAATACAACCGAACCTCGTGTTGTCGTTATCGGGGGAGGAACGGGTATGCCCGTACTTCTCCGCGGTTTGAAATATTTTCCCATTCACTTGTCGGCGATCGTGACTGTTGCTGACGATGGAGGGAGCTCTGGTCGTTTACGTAAAGAAATGGAAATTCCGGCACCCGGAGACATTCGTAATGTGGTCGCTGCCTTATCAGAAGCAGAACCAATGCTCCTTGATTTGTTTCAGCACCGCTTTAAAAACGGCAACGGATTATCAGGTCATTCTATGGGGAATCTCTTGTTGGCAGCCATGGCTTCTATGACAGGAGATTTTTATCATGGAATTAAAGAAATCAGCCGGGTTTTAAACGTTAAGGGCAGTATTTATCCGATCGCTAATCATTCGATGAATCTTCATGCCGAAATGGACGACGGAACAGTGGTTACCGGAGAGTCGACCATTCCTCAGCAAAATAAAAGAATTAAGCGGGTTTATTTAAGTCCGCTTCCTGTTAAACCGCTGCCGGAAGCAATCGAAGCGATTAAAGCAGCAGATTTGATCGTGATTGCTCCAGGCAGTCTATATACAAGTATCCTTCCCAATATTATTATTCCAGAAATAGGGCAAGCTTTACGTGAAACGAAAGCCAAAGTAACATACGTTTGTAATGTTATGACTCAGGAAGGCGAAACATCCGGCTATACAGCTGCCGATCACGTGCAGGCCCTATTTGACCATATTGGAGAAGATTGTATCCATTCTATAATTGTCCATAACGTTCCCATAGCGAAACGTGTGAGAAAGGTTTATGCAGAGGAAAATGCAGAGCCGGTTGTCTACGATATTGACCGTATTAAAAATATGGGACTGAAGGTTGTAGAAGAAGATATTATTGACCAAAGTCAATCCATGTTACGGCATGATACGACGAAACTCGCCCAATTAATTTATTCGATGCTCTAGTCTGTCGTTTGTGTTTTAGAGGAGGTGTACTAGTATGTCTTTTGCTTCAGAAATAAAAAAAGAATTAACGAATGTTGAGGCAGATGAATGCTGTCTTGAATCGGAGCTTGCTGCTCTTGTTCGTATGAATGGTACATTTTCTATGTCTAATCGAGAGTATTTCTTAGATATTCAAACAGAAAATGCTGCCATAGCAAGGCGCATTTATATGCTGATTAAAAAGCTGTATCTGTATCCAGTGGAACTGCTGGTACGAAAAAAAATGCGGCTGAAGAAAAACAATGTGTATATAGTCCGTATGACGGAAAATGCGGACAAAGTATTGAAGGATTTAGAAATACTGATAGGTCCTTTATCGATAAACCCGCAGATTCCTGCTAAATACTTACAGGATACTTGCTGTAAACGAGCTTACTTGCGTGGAGCTTTCCTTGCAGGAGGCTCAGTCAATAATCCGGAAACATCTTCTTATCATTTGGAAATCTATTCTTCTGACCCAGAGCATAATCAGGCATTATGTGAGTTAATGAACAGCTTTGGACTGCATGCTCGCACACTTGAAAGAAAGAAAGGCTTCATTACTTATTTAAAAGAAGCGGATAAGATTACTGAGTTGATCAGTAACATTGGTGCTCATCAGGCTTTGTTTAAGTTTGAAGATGTGCGCATCGTACGCGATATGCGGAATTCAGTGAATCGCTTAGTAAATTGTGAAACAGCGAACTTAAATAAAACGATTGGCGCGGCATTTAGACAAGTGGAGAATATTAAATTTATTAAACGTACGGTTGGTTTGGAAGCACTTCCGGGTAAGCTGCAGGAAATTGCATCTCTTCGTCTCCAACACCAGGATGTTTCTTTGAAAGAATTAGGAGAATATGTTTCCGGAGGCACTATAAGTAAATCCGGGATTAACCACAGGCTCCGGAAGATTGATGAATTTGCAGACAAAGTCCGTAAAGGTGAAGTGACCGAAAACTCTCAAAATTAATGTATTCTTTTGAGATTCATGCTATAATGATGACAAATATAAAACGCTTTCAAAAATGAGGGCGTTTTTCCATATTTAACTAAGAGTACGTTATTGAAAGAGAGTATTTCAGTTGGAGAGAGGAGAATAATTAGTGATTGAACGATCGTTGGAAGTGGAGCTTGAAACAGGACTGCAAGCAAGACCAGCAGCTCAATTTGTTCAACAAGCAAATCGCTTTGTAGCAGATATCTTTATTGAGAAGGATAAGAAACGAATTAACGCTAAGAGTATTATGGGCTTAATGAGCCTGGCTGTGGGTCATGGCGAAGAGATAATGATCATTGCAGATGGGACCGATGAAGAAACCGCGATGGAAGAACTCACCGACTTTATTAAGGAAAAATAATTGATCTTTATGTGAAAAAATGAACATAAGAAATAAGAGAACGATACCATAGTTTCTCAATAAAAAAACGCTGCGATCAAATCGCAGCGTTTTTGTTACAGCTATTATTCTCCTGTTTTCTCCATAACCTTATCAATCAAGCCATACTCTACAGCATCGTGAGCAGACATGAAGTTATCGCGGTCTGTATCACGTTCAATAACCTCAATAGGCTGACCGGTACGCTCAGATAGAATCTGATTTAATTTCTCTCGCATTTTAATGATACGCTTTGCATGGATTTCAATATCAGATGCCTGACCTTGAGTTCCTCCAAGAGGCTGGTGGATCATGACTTCACTATTTGGAAGGGCATAACGTTTGCCTTTTTCACCGGCATTAAGCAGGAAAGCTCCCATTGAAGCAGCCATACCTGTGCAGATTGTAGAAACGTTAGGTTTAATAAACTGCATCGTGTCAAAAATAGCCATTCCGGCAGTGATAGATCCGCCCGGAGAGTTAATGTAAAGGGAGATGTCTTTGTCCGGATCATCCGCTGCAAGGAAAAGAAGCTGCGCCACAATGGAGTTCGAAACATTGTCATCGATCGCACTGCCAAGCATAATGATACGGTCTTTTAATAAGCGGGAATAAATGTCATAGGCACGTTCTCCGCGGTTTGTTTGTTCTATTACTGTAGGAACTAAATTCAATGTAATTTCCTCCTTTTCATCACTTAATTATGATGGAATATGTTTATCATACATTTAAGGTCAATAAAGGTCAAACAAAATGTCTGTCCTTTTTCTCACTTTACCTTATACCATCTTTCCCTAATAATTTTTGGATAAACATAGGAGGTTAAATTCATCATTTATTGAGGAAATACGACATTTTTTCTGGGATACTTTCTGTGAAATTGAAAGTGTGATAATTTTTTGTTGCTCTTCCCTATCGTCCAAAGACTTGGGATAAAATAAAAATATTAAACTTTCTTTCTCTAAGGGCTTGCGTAATTCCTTAGTTCTTCGTATAATAATTCTTGCATGTCATTTTGCGCCCGTAGCTCAGCTGGATAGAGCGGTAGATTCCGGTTCTACGTCAGTCGGAGGTTCGAATCCTCTCGGGCGCGCTAAGTAAGTGAACATCTTAATCAAAGCTCCTAAATGGTATATGAGATACCTTTTAGGAGTTTTTTTGTTTAATAAGATGTAAGGAATGCTCGAATTTAAATTTAGAGTATATTTGAATAACAATTTATAGAAGCAAGGAAGCGCAGTGCCCCTTTGGATTTGAATTAAGTTTATGACACAAAGACTACAAAACTATTACAAACAAATGTTTGGGAAAGTTATGTTAATGTAGTTTCTTAAAGGGCTGAATTGTGTTATGATAAGTAAACAGATTAGAGATGAAAGTATTGTTTCTGCTTTAGGATAAAGAAATGAGGTTATTATGACCAACATTATCCGCTATAAAATGTTGTCTACTGAAAGAGTTTCGGAAGATCGACGAATACATGTGTTTGATATGCAAGAACAGCAAAAGTTATCTTTTAACTACGAGCTATTACAGCGTGCCCCTGAGCAGTATGCGGGCGAAGAATTATCACTTTTCTTGGAAAAACGTAAATTAAAAATTGACCATGGTTTTTATGATAATAAAGGACACGCTTCCTGAGTGTGTCCTTCTTTTATTTTTGCTTAAGAAAGCGTTGTCACTCGTGGTATAATAGCTCAGGGAGGCGTGCCAATTGAAGCAGCAACTACACCAAGAGCAGTCGGTCCAGATGAAGTTGAGTAAGCAGCTGCAGCTGGGCGTCCATCTATTACAATTGCCTGGAATTGAGCTCCGTGAATATATTCAAAAAGAAGTATTAGACAATCCTTTATTAGAGCCTTTAGATTCTTCGCAAGACCTTCCTATGCAGTCTAATGGGTACGAACTAAGAGAGACGGCATACGCGGTGAATGGCCGAGAGAAGCTCAAACTTCAAATGAAAGAGCTTGGAGCTAGTGCAGAGCTGGAAGCTGCCGGCATCCACTTAATTGATTATATAAATGATGAAGGGTATCTTACTATTAGTGGTGAAGAATGGGACAAGCTTGGATATGGAAACAGGGAAGTTTTCGAATCTGCCTGCGGTCTTCTTCATCAACTGGAGCCAGTAGGTATAGGAGCAAGGGGAATTCAAGAGTGTTTTATTCTCCAATTGCAGAGGAAAAAGAATGCTCATCTAGCTGTTCAGATTGTTAAAGACTATTTTTTCGACTTGAAAAATATTGATTTTGACCGTATCCAGGCAAGCCTGGGCTGCACAATAGATGAGTTGTATGAAGCTCTGGATCAGATGAAAGACTGTTCCATACATCCTGGCAGGGGTTTGATCTCAGAAGGAAACCAGAAGATCGTTCCAGAAGCGTTTATCTATGTAGTACAAGGGAAAGTGGAGTTTTCCTTAAATTCCTGGTGTTTTCCGCAGGTCAGGGTGAATGCGGCAGCGTTTGATTCTGCTGATGAGGAAGCCGCTGTCTATATTGAACAAAAGCATAAAGAAGCGATTCAGCTGCAGAAGCTGGTTACCTACAGATCCTCTACATTTACAGATATCCTTAAATGGCTGCTGGATTATCAGGAGGCGTATTTTACAAATGGATTGTTTATGCTTAAACCGCTTCGCCAGCAAGATGTAGCAGATGAACTGAACGTTCATGTTTCTACCATCAGCAGAACGATTGCCAACAAATATATTCAAACGGAAAATGGCGTCCTATCCCTGGCGTTCCTATTTTCAAGCAGTGTTCCCATGAACAACGGTCAACACATTTCCTCTAGCGTAGTGAAGCATTTTATAAAGGAATGGGTAGGTAAAGAAGAGGCGGAGAAACCATATTCAGATGAGCAGATTTCTAAGGATTTGCAGAGCAATTACGGGGTTTTGTGTGCGCGAAGGACGATTTCTAAATATAGAGAAAGCATGGGGATTCCAGCTTCAAGGGTAAGGAAAAAGTTAAAAGGAGCGGGATTATGAATCACATTCAGCTGCTTATGAGGAAGGGCTGTCATTTGTGTGAAGAAATGAGGACGATAATCGAAATGGCAGCATGGGAAACAGAAATAGAGGTTACGGAGATCGATATTGAGAAGAATGAGGAGTTACTTCAGCGATATATGCTGGAGATTCCGGTGGTCATTATTAACGGGGAAGAACTGGATTACCGCTCGATCAATTTGTCTTCACTAAGAGAACGTTTACAATAATTTGCCGTCATCGTTTGACTTGCGCACCTTAATTCACACTGTTAATATTAATGGTGAAAAGGATATTTTTTTGCTCCGAGTGGGACATTATATGACTGACCGGGACATTATTTGCCCAGTATAAGGATTTCTTATAGAAGGAGCTTTTCCATGAGAGCTTTAATTGATCTACAAACAAAATTATTTCCTGAGGTGCTGGAAATTATGCAGCGAAGATATCAAATGCTGTACTATATTCAGCTCATGCAGCCTGTGGGACGCAGAACCCTGTCTGAAAATCTCGACTTGGCAGAGCGGACGGTCCGCAGTGAAGTGGACTTTCTTAGTAACCAAGGTGCTGTTGCTATTACTTCCAAAGGGATGCATTTAACTTATGAAGGACAAAGCATTCTGGAGCAGTTGGCGGAGTTTATTAAAGAGATAACAGGGATAAAGGTTTTAGAGCAGCAATTAAAGGATAAATTAAACCTAGACTACGTTATTGTAGTGCCCGGGGACAGTGATGAGCTGCATTGGGTTAAACAAGAAATGGGAAAAGCTTGCGTTCAATACTTAAAAAAGCAAATTGAACCGGGGCAGGCAGTAGCCATTACTGGTGGCAGCACGATGGCTGCGGTCGCTGAAATGATGCCCCCGCTGCAAGAAGCAGAAAATTGTCTTTTCGTCCCTGCACGAGGAGGGCTTGGTGAACGAGTAGAAAACCAGGCCAATACAATTTGTGCAGAGATGGCCAAAAAAGCAAGAGGAGATTACCGGCTTTTGTATGTTCCTGATCCTTTAAGTGAAGAATCCTATCAAACCATTATAGAAGAACCTGCGATTAGAGAAGTATTAGACATTATTAGAAATGCAGAGATTGTGATTCACGGCGTAGGGGATGCTATTACAATGGCAGAGCGAAGGAAAACTCCTGCTGATCAGCTGGCAAAGATAAAGGAAAGCAAAGCTGTAGGGGAAGCCTTTGGATATTATTTCAATATGGAAGGTGAAATCGTTCATAAGGTTCGAACGGTGGGTCTTCAACTGGAAGATTTAAAGTATACTCAGCAGGTAATTGCCGTAGCAGGTGGCCGCTCTAAAGCTCAAGCTATTGCATCTTATTTTCAGCCGGGACAAAGTAATGTCCTGATTACTGATGAAGGTGCTGCCAACGCGTTAATAAGGGGAATTTCCCTTTAATATAAAATTTTGTATTTAATCCAAGGAGGAATTTAGCATGACTGTAAGAATTGGTATTAACGGTTTTGGACGAATCGGACGTAATGTTTTCCGTGCCGCTCAAAAAAACGATGAGGTAGAAATAGTAGCAGTGAATGATTTAACTGATGCGAATATGCTTGCCCACTTACTTCAGTATGACACGGTTCATGGCCGTCTTGATCAAGAAGTAACGGTTAATGGTGAAAACCTGATTGTTGGTGGAAAAGAAATCAAAGTACTTTCCGAAAAAGATCCAGCTCAATTAGGCTGGGGCGATCTTGGAGTAGAAGTAGTTATTGAATCCACTGGTCGTTTCACACAGCGTGAAGATGCTAAGAAACACTTGGATGCAGGTGCTAAAAAAGTTATCATTTCTGCTCCAGCGAAGCAGGAAGACCTTACAGTAGTTATGGGTGTTAACGAAGATCAATACGACAAAGACAGCCACCATGTAATTTCTAACGCTTCATGTACAACAAACTGTCTTGCACCATACGCGAAAGTTCTTAACGATAAATTCGGACTTAAACGTGGAATGATGACTACGGTTCACTCTTACACAAACGACCAGCAAATCCTTGACCTGCCGCACAAAGACTACCGTCGTGCCCGTGCAGCAGCTCAGAACATCATCCCAACAACTACAGGTGCTGCTCAAGCAGTAGCGAAAGTTCTTCCTCAACTTGAAGGAAAACTTAGTGGTATGGCTATGCGTGTGCCAACAGCTAACGTTTCTATCGTTGACCTTGTAGCTGAACTAGATACAAATGTTACTGCTGAAGAAGTTAACGAAGCTCTTAAAGCTGAAGCTGAAGGAAACCTTAAAGGAATCCTTGGATACAGTGATGAGCCTCTAGTTTCCAGTGATTACAATGGTAATACAAACTCTTCTACCATCGATGCTCTATCTACTATTACTTTAGAAGACAACATGGTAAAAGTTGTTTCTTGGTATGACAATGAGTTTGGTTATTCCAGCCGTTGTGTAGACCTTGCTGTATTCCTTAAAGAAAAAGGCCTGTAAGCCGGCAAACGTACGTTAAATGAGTAGAACACTATAAGAAAGGAGGAGGTCTCAGGTCCTCCTCCTTTATCCATGTTTTCATGCTTCCTGCTCGTGGGCGTTTTCACAGGCTTGGTTTGTGGAAACGTACATAATGGGCAGGGTCAATCCTGACTACAAACCAAGGAGGTTGTCGAACTCATGAACAAGAAAACAATTCGTGACGTAGAAGTTGATGGCAAAACAGTATTTTGCCGTGTTGATTTCAACGTTCCTATGAGCGATGGAGAAGTGACCGATGATACAAGAATTAAAGCAGCCCTACCCACAATTAAGCACTTAACGGGAAATGGAGCGAAAGTTATTCTTGCAAGCCACTTAGGCCGTCCAAAAGGAGAAGTAGTGGAAGAACTTCGACTGGACCCTGTTGCTAAGCGTTTAAGCGACTTGCTTGGGCAGGAGATTACCAAAACGGATGAAGTCTATGGAGATGAAGTAAACAAAGCTCTTTCCGAAATGGGAAATGGCGATGTGCTTTTAATTGAAAATGTGCGGTTTAATGCAGGAGAAGAGAAAAATGACCCTGAATTAGCTCAAGCCTTTGCCGATATGGCAGACTTATATGTTAACGATGCTTTTGGAGCAGCACACCGCGCCCACGCCTCCACTGCAGGAGTAGCTGAACATCTTCCTGCTGTAGCTGGATTCCTTATGGAGAAAGAGATTAATGTCTTAGGACAAGCGCTTTCTGATCCGGAGCGTCCTTTTACAGCCATTATCGGAGGAGCGAAAGTTAAAGATAAAATAGGTGTAATTGACAATCTTATTGATAAAGTAGACCACTTGATTATTGGCGGTGGACTTGCTTATACCTTTGTAAAAGCCCAGGGCCACGAAGTTGGTAAATCTTTATTAGAAGAAGATAAGATTGACTTAGCTAAAGAATATATGCAGAAAGCTGAAGAAAAAGGTGTCGACTTCCTTATGCCGGAAGATGTAATTGTAGCAGATGACTTTTCAGATTCAGCCAATACAAAAGAAGTGGCTATTGACAGCATTCCTGCAGATTGGGAAGCGCTTGATATTGGTTCGAAAACAAGAGAAAAATATGCTAAAGTCATCCAAGATTCCAAGTTAGTGATTTGGAATGGACCTATGGGTGTATTTGAACTTGAAACCTTTGCAAATGGTACAAAAGCAGTAGCACAGGCATTAGCCGATACGAAAGGCTACACAGTGATAGGCGGGGGAGATTCCGCAGCTGCTGTAGAGAAATTCGGTTATGCGGACTCTATGGATCATGTATCAACAGGCGGTGGTGCTTCACTTGAATTTATGGAAGGTAAAGAACTTCCGGGTGTAGCACTGCTTAATGATAAATAATTAAGGAGAGGTGATGAATACATGCGTAAGCAAGTGATAGCAGGTAACTGGAAAATGAATAAAGTCCATACAGAAGCTGAGGACTTTATTCAAACATCTAAAAATGAAGTACCTTCTTCAGACCAAGTGGAATCGGTGATTTGTGCTCCATTTCCATTTCTGCAAAAGTTAGTGGAAGAAACAAAAGGAACACCGCTTGAAATCGGCGCACAAAACATGCATTTTGAAGAAAAAGGTGCTTTCACGGGTGAAGTAAGCCCCGTTATGCTTAAAGAACTTGGCGTAACGTATGTTGTTTTAGGCCACTCTGAGCGCCGTGAAATATTTAAAGAAACAGATGAAGAAGTAAACAAAAAAGTTCATGCGGCTTTTAATCACAACCTGACTCCCATTATTTGTGTTGGCGAAACGCTGGACCAGCGTGAAGCGGATCAAACGATGGATCATGTGGAAGGTCAAGTGAAGAAAGCGCTGGAAGGCCTGACCGATGAACAAGCTGCAAAAGTGATTATTGCCTATGAGCCGATTTGGGCGATTGGTACTGGCCGAACTGCTACTTCAGAACAGGCGAATGAAGTTTGTACTCACATTAGAAAAGTCGTTGCTGATTTTGTAAACAGTGATGCAGCAGAAGCTGTACGCATTCAGTATGGCGGCAGTGTGAAGCCAGCGAACGTAGACGAACTTCTATCTCAATCAGATATTGATGGTGCATTAGTAGGCGGAGCAAGTCTTGAAGCTGATTCATTCCTAAAATTAGTGGAGGCAGGTAAGCATGAGTAATCAAAACCTAGCCGCTCTTATTATTCTAGACGGCTTTGCTCTTCGTGATGAAGAAAAAGGCAATGCCGTTAAACATGCGAATACTCCTAATTTTGATCGTTATTGGAAGCAATTCCCGCATTCTCAGCTGCAGGCATGCGGTGAAGCGGTGGGGCTTCCAGAAGGTCAAATGGGAAATTCTGAAGTCGGCCATTTGAATATTGGAGCAGGACGCGTAGTATATCAAAGTCTCACTCGAATCAATCTTTCCATACGCGAAGGAGATTTCTTTGATAACGAGGTACTTCTAAATGCTGTACGCCATGCAAAAGAACAAAATAAAGCATTGCATATCTTTGGACTTCTTTCTGATGGCGGTATTCACAGTCATATAGAGCACATGTTTGCTACCTTGGAAATGGCGGCAAAAGAAGACCTTGAAAAAGTCTATGTCCACGGCTTTTTAGATGGCCGTGACGTTGGGCAGCAATCTGCCAAGACTTATATTAAGCAAGCACAGGACAAGATGGATGAATTAGGCGTTGGACAATTCGCAACTCTTTCCGGCCGTTACTATGCAATGGACCGTGATAATCGCTGGGAACGCGAGGAGAAAGCTTATAAAGCCATTGCTTATGGAGAAGGTCCAACCTTTAAGGATCCTATTGAGGCGGTTGACGCTTCTTATCAAGAAGAGGTTTATGATGAATTCGTAATACCCGTTGTTCTCACAGATGATTCAGGTAACCCGGTTGCAAAAATGGAGGATGAAGATTCCGTAATCTTCTTTAATTTCCGACCGGACCGTGCTATTCAAATATCACGGATGTTTGCGAATGATGATTTTGACGAAATGGATCGTGGAGAGAACGCTCCGAAGAATATTCATTTTGTGGGAATGACTCAGTATAGTGATTCGGTTAATAGTAAAGTTGCCTTCCCTCCGAATGACCTGAAGAATACGATTGGGGAAGTACTCGAATCCAACCAAATGAAACAATTACGTATTGCTGAAACAGAAAAGTATCCGCACGTAACGTTCTTCATGAGCGGCGGCCGCGAGGAAGAATTTAATGGGGAAGAGCGCATCCTTATTGATTCGCCCAAAGTAGCAACGTATGACTTGCAGCCGGAAATGAGTGCTTATGAAGTTACAGATGCTCTATTAAAAGAGTTAGATGCCGATAAGCACAATGCGATTATACTGAACTTTGCCAATCCTGATATGGTCGGTCACTCAGGTAAGCTTGAACCGACTGTAAAGGCGATTGAAGCGGTAGATGAGTGTTTAGGCAAGATCGTGGATAAAATCCAGGACAAAGGCGGACATGCGATTATTACAGCAGATCACGGAAACTCTGATGAGGTGACGACCCCTGAAGGTGATCCGATGACTGCTCATACAACGAATCCTGTTCCTGTCATTGTAACAAAAGATGGTGTTGAATTGCGTGAAGGCGGAATTCTTGGTGATTTATCACCAACATTGCTTGAATTACTAGATGTAACACAACCGGAAGAAATGACCGGAAAATCATTAATCAAAAAATAAGGGAGAGATTTAGAAATGCCATATATTACAGACGTTTATGCTCGTGAAGTCTTAGACTCTCGCGGTAACCCAACGATTGAAGTAGAAATTTATACAGAGTCCGGCGCATTCGGTACAGCTATGGTACCTAGTGGTGCTTCCACAGGTGAATACGAAGCCGTCGAACTTCGTGATGGAGACAAAGGCCGTTATCTTGGAAAAGGTGTTCAAAAAGCCGTAGAAAACGTAAACGAGGTCATTGCACCAAAACTTCTTGGAATGGATGCAACTCAGCAAGTGATTATCGACAAAATGATGATCGAGTTGGATGGTACAGAAAATAAAGGGAACTTAGGAGCCAATGCTATCCTAGGCGTATCTATGGCAGTCGCTCATGCAGCAGCTGAAGTGGTGGGTCTTCCTCTTTACAAATATCTAGGCGGGTTTACAGCAGCTACGCTTCCAACTCCAATGATGAACATTTTGAATGGCGGAGAGCATGCTGATAACAACGTAGATATCCAGGAATTCATGATCATGCCAATAGGAGCTCCAACATTTAAAGAAGCCCTTCGTATGGGAGCAGAAATTTTCCACTCCCTTAAGAAAGTTCTTCAATCCAAAGGCTACAATACTGGTGTAGGTGATGAAGGTGGATTTGCTCCAAGTCTTAAGTCTAATGAAGAAGCACTTTCGACTATTATTGAAGCGATTGAAGAAGCTGGCTATAAACCAGGTGAAGAAGTTAAACTTGCTATGGATGTTGCCGCTTCAGAGATTTACGAAGATGATAAGTACAACTTAAAAGGTGAGGGTGTCGTTCGTACATCTGAAGAGATGGTGGATTGGTACGAAGAGCTAGTTAATAAATATCCAATCATTTCTATTGAAGATGGTTTGGATGAAAACGACTGGAAAGGAACCAAACTTCTTACAGACCGTATTGGTGATAAAGTTCAGCTGGTTGGGGATGACTTATTCGTAACCAACACTAATATGCTTGGCCGTGCCATTGAAGAAGGCGTAGGCAATTCTATTCTAGTTAAAGTGAATCAAATTGGAACGCTGACTGAAACCTTTGAGGCTATCGAAATGGCTAAAAAAGCTGGCTATACGGCTGTTATTTCCCACCGCTCAGGTGAAACAGAGGATGCCACAATTGCTGATATTGCTGTAGCAGCAAATGCAGGGCAAATTAAGACAGGTGCACCTTCTCGTACGGACCGAGTTGCGAAGTATAATCAGCTTCTTCGAATTGAAGATCAGCTGCTTGACACAGCGACTTATGCAGGGAAGAAAGCCTTTTATAACTTGAATAAATAAAATTTGTTTATTGAGCCTCTCTGATGATTCAGAGAGGCTTTTTTCTATGATATGATAGAGAAAGACATCGAAGAGTAGGAGAGCATTCTATGAAGAAAATAATTGTACTAGGACTGGTTGCACTCATCATTTACGCAGGGTGGACGGGCTTTAGTATTTGGACATACGGGGATAACAAAAATCTTCCTGAAGCAGATGCGGCCATTGTTCTTGGGGCAGCTCAGTGGAATGGAAAGCCGAGTCCTGTATTTGAAGGCAGGTTGAAAGAAGCGATTGAATTATACGAAAAGAACAAAGTAGATTTCTTGATTTTCACAGGAGGAGCAAGTCAAAATGCTGCTTCCTCTGAAGCAGAAGTGGGAAAATCTTATGCTATGGAACATGGAGTTCCTGAAAAAGCGATTTTATTTGAGAATCAATCGTTTGTAACAGAGGATAATCTTATGAATGCTAAGAAGGTAGCGACGAATAAAGAAATTCATTCTTATTTGCTTGTCAGTGATCGCTATCATCTTAAGAGAGCGGTTGCTCTTGCAAAGGATGATGACATGAAGAATGTTAAGGGTGTACCTACAAAATATTCTGCCTATCAGACTCTTGAAACAAAGCTTCCCTTTTTTATGAAAGAGTGGGGATATTTTATGGTCTATCAACTGTCAAAGCCATTTCGTTAAATATAGGGGAATCAAGTAATGGAAATTAGAAAAGTTATCAGCAGCCGTAGATCGATTCATGATTTTAAAGCAGAGAATGTAGATGAGAGCAAGCTCATTGATATTTTCTTTGCTGCAGCATGGGCGCCTACTCATCGTATGAAAGAGCCTTGGAATGTGAAGTTATATCAAGATGAAGGAAGAAAGGATTATGCGGAGCTCGTCCTTGAAAGCTATGAACGCGCTGGTTTCTTCGCTTCTTATAACCAGGAAAAGAAGCAAAAAATGTGCGATGGTATTCGGGATTTTCTATTGAGTATTCCTCACCATGCGTTAATCTATCTAGAGCGAGATCAGGATAAACATAAGTTTGAGGAAGATTATGCAGCAGTGTGTGCATACATACAAAATGTGCAATTACTTGCCTGGGATGAGGGGATAGGAGTCCTATGGACGACTAGTCCTTATTTAAAGGATGAAAAATTTATCGCTCAAATTGGATTAGATCCTTCTTTGCATAAACCTGCAGCTGTGTTGCAAATGGGATATCCTAACCGAATCCCTTCACCAAAAGAGAGAACTTCTATGAAAAATAAGTTACAAATAATAAATGAGCCATTTATCCATAAAAAAAGCTGACACTCTATTCGTGAGTGTCAGCTTTTTTATCTTGTTTGTTATCTTCATCTTGGTTGTTAGTGGGCAAGGGATCTACAGTATGTTGATACTGATAGCCTTTAGAGACTGCAAATCCAAAAGCAGCAGCGATTGCTACTACAATCCCAATACAAATGATGATAAGAATCGGTAATGGCATACTCACACTTCTTTCTGTAAAGTGCTGAAAAAATAATAAGAACCATCCGCTTATCCTCAGGTTAGAAGACGTTTTACTGGGACTGAGTCTTTTCTTTAACGAATTCTACCACTTCTTCAGCGGTCCCCATAGATAAGAGCTGCTTCTTATAAGAAGCCATATCCTTCTTAGATAGAGTTCTAATTTGGGTTCTAGCTGGAAGGATAGAGGTAGCACTCATGCTGAATTCATCAAGTCCAAGACCTAATAAGATAGGAATCGCGATTTCATCTCCAGCCATCTCTCCGCACATACCTGCCCATTTTCCTTCTGCATGAGCAGCTTCTATGACATTATTAACTAAATTCAAAATCGCTGGATTGTAAGGCTGGTAGAGATAAGAGACTCTCTCGTTCATGCGGTCTGCAGCCATTGTATATTGAATTAAGTCATTTGTGCCGATACTGAAGAAATCAACTTCTTTAGCAAACTGGCGTGCGATGACTGCCGTGGCTGGTATTTCCACCATCATCCCCACTTCAAAGTCCCCGGCAATTTCATAGCCCTCACTAATTAATTTTTCCCGTTCTTCGTTAAGAATTGCTTTGGCTTGACGGAATTCTTCCAGCGTAGCAATCATAGGGAACATAATTTTCAAGTTTCCATGAATACTTGCTCTTAGTAAAGCACGCAGCTGAACACGGAAAATATCGTCACGCTCCAGGCATAGACGAATGGCACGGTAACCTAGAAAAGGATTCATCTCATCAGGAAGATCCAGGTAATCCAATTCTTTATCTCCGCCTATGTCTAACGTACGGACGACCACTGGTTTGTCTCCCATTTGCTTCAATACGGATGAGTAGGCATCATACTGTTCTTCTTCCGTAGGCAGCTGGTTCTTGCCCATATAAAGGAATTCAGTACGGTAAAGGCCGACACCTTCACCTCCGTTATTCAATACGCCTGCTACATCTTCTGGGGTACCAATGTTGGCTGCAAGCTCCACATGGTCTCCTTCAGAAGTTACAGTAGGCTCGTCTTTAAGCTTGGCCCACTCTTGTTTTTTCTCCTCAAAATCAGCTTGTTTTTGCTTATAGGAATCAATTTGGTCTTGAGAAGGTTCGACGATGACGTTTCCATCTATGCCGTCGACAATTATCATTACGTCTTTTCCAGCTTTGCTGGTTATTTCTTTCGTCCCAACTACTGCCGGAATTTCAAGAGAACGAGCCATAATTGCGGAATGAGAAGTACGGCCGCCTATGTCAGTCGTAAAGCCCTTGACGAACTGTTTATCTAATTGGGCGGTGTCAGAAGGAGTAAGGTCGTTTGCAACGATAACGACTTCCTCGTTAATAAGCGCTGGATCAGGGAAAGTTACGTTTAACAGATGCGACATTACACGCTTAGTTACATCCTGAATATCAGCGGCACGTTCTTTCATATACTCATTGTCCATATTTTTAAACATATCGATAAACATATTAGCGGTTTCATCTAAAGCGGCTTCAGCGTTTACATTTTCAGATTTAATCTTATCTTCAATTGGCTGAATCAACTCTGGATCGCTGAGGACAAGCAAGTGGGCAGAAAAAATTTCTGCATGTTCTTCACCCAGTGATTTCAGAGTATGTTCTTTAATTTTTTCCAGCTCAGACTTGGAAATTTCAAGAGCATCATGAAGCCGCTTGATTTCCTCTTCCGGCTGCTGGATTTCAGTCTTGCTGTAAGTAAGGTCTGGAGTTTCCAGACGGTAAACCTTTGCAATGGCAATACCGCTGGAAGCTGCAATCCCTTGAAGATGTGTCATATAATTACTCCCCCAGCCCTTCATTCTGCATTGTGCTGGCAAGGTGATCGATGGCTTCCTGTTCATCACTGCCTTCTGCAGAGATTTTTACATCGGCGCCAGCAGGAATACCGAGACTCATAATCCCCATAATGGATTTCAAGTTTACAGATTTCTCCTTGTAATGAAGATTAATGTCTGATGCGTATTTTCCTGCGTTTTGCACTAGTACGGTTGCAGGGCGGGCATGTACCCCGTCCGCTGAAGTGATTTTAAAGCTTTTTTCTACCATGATTTATTCCTCCTCTAAATAATTGCTTGTTTGTGGGTTACCCTAACTCTATTATTTTAAGCCTTTTCTACATCTTTTTTCAACAATCCAACAATAATTGCGCTGACAATTGTACCGATAATAATGGCGAGTAAGTAAAGTACGGCTTTCATAACCCCGCCTTCAATTAATGGAACGACAATCAAACCGCCGTGGGGAGCCCTCAAACCAATGTGAAACAGCATGGACAGCATACCAGCGAGTGCACTTCCAACAACCATGGAAGGAATCACACGGATCGGATCGGCGGCTGCAAATGGTATGGCGCCTTCTGTGATAAAGAATGCTCCTAATGGATAAGCGGCTTTACCCGTTTCGCGTTCTTGCTTCGTGAATTTCTTTTTAAATAATGTGGTAGCTAGCCCCATTGCAAGTGGTGGAACCATTCCGCCAGCCATCGCTGCAGCAATAAACGTGTAGTTTCCTGCGTCCAACGCGGCAATTCCGAAAGTGTAAGCCGCTTTATTTACAGGACCACCCATATCAACAGCCATCATACCTCCAACAATTATGCCTAGTAAGGCAAGGTTGGCACCGCTCATGCCATTTAGGAAATCGAAAAGACCAGTGTAAATACTTGTTAACCAAGGGTTGATGATGAGCATAATCATCCCAGTTGCGAATAAAGAAAGGACAGGGTAGAAGAGTACCGTTTTCAATCCGTCAAGAACAGCCGGTAATCCTTCTAACATTTTCTTAATACCAAGCGTAATATAACCAGCTAAGAAACCAGCAATTAAACCGCCGAGGAATCCTGATCCGTTTCCGGCGCCTTCAACGGTTTGCGTGATCGCAATCAAACCACCAACCATACCTGGTGCGAAACCAGGACGATCGGCAATACTAGACGCGATAAAACCGGCTAATACGGGAACGAGCAAGTAGAAGGCGTTATCGCCGCCAATGGTGCCCAGCATTTTTGCAAAGGCGTTATCTGAATTAATCCCGAAAAAGAAAGATATTGCAATGAGAATACCGCCGCCTACGACAAACGGAAGCATGTTGGAAACACCGTTCATCAAGTGTTTATAAAAACCAGAGCGCTGGCCATCGCTTGAATCGGAGGATTTCTTTCCGTCACCTTTATAGATCGGTGCATCTTTATTAATGGCTTTTGTAATTAATTCCTTCGGTTCGTGAATAGCTTTGGCAACAGGTACTTCGATAACTGGCTTGCCGTCAAATACATCCATTTCCACTTTTGTATCTGCAGCGACAATGATCGCATCGGCTTCACGAATTTCTTCTTCTGTTAACCGGTTTTTAACACCGCTTGATCCGTTGGTTTGTACTTTAATATTGACGCCCATTTCCTTCGCTGTAGCTTTCAATTTATCTGCTGCCATGTACGTGTGAGCAATTCCAGTTGGGCAGGCAGTAACTGCTAGGATTTTACTTTCAGAAGCATCGCCGGATTCTGCTTCTTCGTCATTTTCTTCTGCTTCTTTTGCATTAATAATTTCAATGACTTCTGCTTCCGTCTTGGCCGTTTCTAGTTTCTGACGGAAATTCTTATCCATTAAAAAGCCGGATAAGCTGGACAGTGTCTCCAAGTGAGTGTTGTTAGCACCCTCAGAAGCAGCGATCATAAAGAATAAATTCGTTGGCTGCCCGTCTAAGGACTCATAATCAAGTCCTTCTTGAGAACGTCCGAAAGCAATGGCAGGGTCTTTTACCGCAGAAGTCTTCGCATGTGGAATGGCAATCCCTTCACCAATACCCGTTGTGCTTTGACTTTCCCGCTCTTCAATGGATTGTTTGAATTGATCCCGGTCATTCAGTTTTCCTGCTTCATCCAATTTTCCGATAAGTTCATCAATCGCTTCTGGTTTTGAGGACGCCTTCATATTTAACAGGATCGTGTCTTTCGTTAAAAGATCTGTAATTTTCATAACATTAATTCCCTCCCTTAGTTAATAGGTGAAACCTTGATCTCATCCAAAAGTTCGTATACGTCTCTTTTTTCGCATAAATCGTCTTGAAAAGCTGTAGCACTTCCTGCTGCCACGCCGTATTTAAAGGCTTCCTCTTTAGTCATGCCTAATGCCAGTCCTCCAATAAATCCAGAAACCACAGAATCGCCTGCTCCTACTGAATTCTTAACCTTTCCTTTAGGCACATTTGCATACATCTTGCCATCGTGAGAAGCATAGACAGCTCCATCTCCGCCCATAGAAACGATGACTTGTTCAGCTCCCTTATCGACCAATTTCATTGCATACTCAGCGGCTTGTTCTTTTGTGTTAATCTCGGTTTGAAAGAGTTCGCCAAGTTCATGATGGTTGGGTTTCAGAAGTGCTACCTTATAGCCCATCAACTGTTCCAACGCCTTACCTGAAGTATCAGCAACCAATTTAGCACCAGTAGAATCACAAATATCAGCAATTCTTAAGTAAAAATCAGACGGCAGGGAAGAAGGAACACTTCCTGCAAGGATTAACAGATCTTCTCCTGTTAAAGAGCGAATCTGATCAAGCAGCTTTTCCTGTTGTTCTTCATTAAGTTCGGGCCCTGGCCCATTGATTTCTGATTCTTTATCCCCTTTTAGCTTCACGTTAATCCTCGTGTATTGACCGGTTTCAATGAAGCGATGATCAATGTTTTCCTCATTTAAGAAATCAGTAATAAATTTACCCGTAAACTCACCCACATAACCAAGAGCGGTTGTAGGGACACCTAGTCTGCTCATAACTCGGGATACGTTAATCCCTTTACCTCCAGGATAATAAAAAGTTTGTTTTGCCCGATTCAAACCTCCCGACTCGAAATGCTCGACGTTCATGATGTAATCAATGGAAGGATTGAGGGTGCAAGTGTAAATCATGTTCTCACAACCTTTATGCTAGTTTTTTCTTGATAATCCTTAAGTAGGGGGCCCTGGTAGTTTGTAATAACATCTGCATCCTCCAGACTGGCGATTTTACAAAACGCGACCTTTCCAAACTTTGAATGATCGGCCAGTACAAATTTTTCTTGAGACAGGGTAAGGGCCGTGGTCTTAATTGCAGCCTCCTCCGGATCGGGTGTTGTAAAGCCATCATCACCAGTGAGCCCATTGGTACCCATAAAACATTGGTCAAAACGATATTGATGAAGATTCTGTACGGCTGAAGCTCCAATGACCGCCCTCGTCCTATGTTTGACATAGCCGCCTAAAGCGTACGTCTTTATGCGATGCTCTGTGAGCAGATCTAGAAGATTGAGGCCATTGGTGACTACAATAATATCCTTATTAGATAAATGCGGAATCATTTCATAAGTAGTGGTCCCTGCATCGATAAAAATACAATCTCCATCACGTACCAAGGAAGCCGCATATTTAGCTATAAGCGTCTTTTCCTGATGGTACTGGGTAACTTTCTCTCCCACGCTTGGCTCTTCCATCGTACCTTGCCTTAATGAAGCTCCTCCATGGACTCTGCGAAGGTGACCTTCCTGTTCTAGCTGGTCCAAGTCCCGTCTTATGGTGGACTCGGATGATTGAGTGTGTTGTACTAATTCTTTCATTTTTACTGTGTGCCGTTCGTGAAGAAGGTTAATGATAAGCTGGTGACGTTCTGGAGTTAACACAGATCCTCCTCCCTTCGTGCTTCTATATTACTATCATAAAGTAAGCCCTTACATAAATCAACCAAAATCATTCAAAAACATTCATAAACTTTCATTTTTTGATCGAAAACCATCAGAATCACATGAGCAGGGGGGGAACGAATTCGCTCCAGGTTAGAAATAGAGCAGAACCTGCTCTATTCATTATGTCCTATCACGGAATTTTCTTGCTGTACCCTTGGTTTTATGCTACATTTAACAATAGTTATTTGTGCGGTTTAGGAGGTGGGGACCCATTATGGAAACAGTTGCAATTACGTTGCTTGTTATTGATACCATTACTTTGATTGTTCTTGTTCTGCTGCAATCAGGTAAAAGTGCTGGTCTTTCTGGAGCAATCTCCGGAGGGGCTGAACAGTTATTCGGTAAACAAAAAGCTCGGGGGATCGACGCGGTTTTGCATCGCACGACCGTAGTTACGGGTGTGTTGTTTTTCGTGCTGGCTTTTCTTGTAGCTTATGTACTTTAATAGATGTATATAAATGGAACATGGCCGTGCTGATTAAAGCGCGGCTTTTCTTGTTTCATGCACATCTTATGAGGAATAAATTGCAGTCTGATAAAATAGAAGCGTTGTGAGGAACGAATGAAATTATTAAATATGGAAATAGATGAAGTAAGGAGAGAACGAAATGAATATAAAACAGCCACAGCCGTTTACGTTTGAAGAAGGCGAGCGTGCGGTATTATTATTACATGGTTTCACCGGACATTCTGCTGATGTTCGCATGCTAGGACGTTTTTTACAAAAGCATGGCTATACCAGTCACGCTCCTATTTATCGAGGACACGGGAAAGAGCCGGAAGCGCTTATTGACGCTACTCCTGAAGATTGGTGGTCCGACGTTAGGGAAGGGTTAAATCATCTTCGGGAAAAAGGATATCAAAAGATTGCGGTTGCTGGATTATCCTTAGGAGGCGTATTAAGTCTTAAGCTTGGCTATTCTGAACCGTTAAAAGGTCTTGTAACGATGTGTTCTCCTATGTTTTTTGATAATGAACAGCAATTAACTCAGGGCTTTGAGTTCAAGGCACGTCAATTTAAACAGCTAGAAGGAAAAGATAAGGAAACGATCGACCAGGAAGTACAAGAATTACTCGATGAATCAAAAGATATGTTTCATCAGCTTGGCGAATTTATTAACGAAGTCCATGATGAAGTGGACCAAGTTTACACCCCAATCCTGGTCGTGCAAGCAGAACAAGATGAAATGATTAATACGGAAAGTGCCAACTATATTTATAACGAGGTTGAATCCGATCATAAAGACATAAAGTGGTACAAGAATTCCAGCCACGTCATTACCATGGATAAAGAGAAGGAACAGCTCCATGAGGACATTCTCACCTTCCTTGAATCCCTGGATTGGTCGTAAGCGCAGTTTCTTGTCTTTCACTTACAGGAGGTAAGATAGATGACAAATGAATTAGAACAACAAATTCTTCAGGTCTTCAAAGAAACGGCATCCAAGCCGCTATCCGTAGAAGAGCTGGAAGAATCCTTAAATCTAGAAGACAGCAGTGGGGAGTTTAAGAACCTTATTAAAGCTCTTAACTCCCTAGAAGAAGCAGGTGAATTAGTCCGTACACGAAAGAACCGGTTCGGCCTGCCTGAAAAAATGAATTTAATTAGAGGACGCATTCAGATGCATGCGAAGGGATTTGCATTCTTAATTCCCGATGATGAAGATAAAGATGATGTATATCTTCATCACTCCGATTTAAATTCTGCCATGAACAATGATAAAGTACTCGTTCGTATTGAAAAACGCGATGAATCGGGTCAGCGCCCTGAAGGAACCGTTATTCGAATATTAGAGAGAGCAACAACTCGAGTAGTGGGAACATATGAACAAAGTCGAAATTTCGGGTTTGTTATTGCTGATGACAAGCGAATCCCTAATGACATCTTCATTCCTAAAGGACAGACCAATGGAGCTGCCGATGGGCATAAGGTCATCGTTAACATTACGAAGTTTCCAGAAGAAAGAATGAGTGCGGAAGGCGAGATCGTGGAGATTCTTGGGCACAAAAACGATCCAGGTATAGATATTATTTCCATTATCTACAAACATGGAATTAAATTAGATTTTCCCGATGAAGTTCTTAAACAAGCAGCGGACACCCCTGATCAAATCAGTGAAGGAGAACTTAAAAACCGACGTGATTTGCGGGACGAAACCATAGTCACCATTGATGGCGCTGACGCCAAAGATTTGGATGACGCGGTGACTGTTAAGAAATTAGCCAACGGCAACTATAAGCTCGGTGTCCATATTGCTGATGTAACTTACTATGTGCAAGAGAATTCACCTATTGATAAGGAAGCTCGCGAACGGGCAACGAGTGTGTATTTAGTTGATCGGGTCATTCCGATGATCCCGCACCGTCTGTCTAATGGGATTTGTTCGTTAAATCCACAAGTAGATCGTCTGACGCTGTCCTGTGAAATGGAAATTGATCCAAGCGGTGAAGTTGTCGGTCATGAAATATTCCAAAGTGTCATTAAAACGAATGAACGAATGACCTATAAAGATGTAAATGAAATCCTTGAACATGATGATCCTGAACTTATTGAGAAATACAAAGATCTTGTGCCGATGTTTAGAGAAATGGCAGGTCTTGCGAAAACCCTGCGTCAAAAACGTATGGGAAGAGGCGCCATTGATTTTGATTTCAAAGAAGCAGGAGTCATTGTGGATGAAGAAGGAAAAGCCGTGGATGTTAAACTTCGTGAGCGTTCCGTAGCTGAGCGCTTAATTGAAGAATTCATGCTTGCTGCTAACGAAACGGTAGCTGAGCATTTTCATTGGATGGAAGTACCGTTCATTCATCGAATTCACGAAGATCCAGATCAGAGCAAACTGCAGCATTTCTTTGAGTTTGTGGCAAACCTCGGATTTTCGGTAAAAGGAACCGCTGATAAGGTTCACCCCCAAGCACTGCAGAAAGTGCTAGAGGAAGTGGAAGGTACCCAAGAAGATATGATTATCTCCAAACTCATGCTTCGCTCGATGCAGCAGGCTAAATATGACCCGCAAAGTCTTGGGCACTTTGGTCTGGCAACAGAGTTTTATACTCATTTCACTTCGCCGATCAGACGATATCCTGACTTAACCGTTCACCGGCTGATTCGCACCTATCTAGTGGAAGATAAGCTTGATTATCAAACTCGTAAGCACTGGAAAGATCAGATGCCTGAGATTGCCCGCCACTCTTCTGAAATGGAACGCGCTGCGGTCGATGCAGAACGAGAGACAGACGATCTGAAAAAAGCTGAATTTATGCAAGATAAAATAGGGGAAGAGTTTGAAGGCGTTATTAGTTCAGTTACCAGCTTTGGCATGTTTGTCGAACTGCCAAATACGGTAGAGGGACTCGTTCACGTCAGCACTCTCACTGATGATTACTATCATTTCCAGGAAAAACAATACGCCATGATAGGGGAGCGCACGGGGAATGTTTATCGTATTGGGGATGAAGTGACTATACGTGTGACGAATGTTAATTTAGATGAACGTGTCGTTGACTTTGAAATAGACGGTATGAAACCGCGCAAAGAGCGCCCTAAGCGTGATCTCCCTAAGCAGATTAATTCCAAAGGTCCTGAAGATCGTAAAAAAAATAAGAAAAAGAATAAACAAAAAGGCAATAAACCTTTCTACAGAAATAAAGGTGTTCCCAAAAAAGGACGCAAAAAGAAGAAGTAATCGCTAAACATTAGAAAAACGCGCTTCAGCTGGCGCGTTTTTCTATGGTTATTTCCACTTTTCATACAGCACCCAGGGTTCCTGGACCTCGTAAGGACTTAGATCGGGGATGTGGGAGAAACCTGTGGGGGAAAAATCAAGCCAGCAACCATAGTTATCCGGATGCTGCTTCCAATGATGACGGATCGTTTCAAAAAAGCCTGGTTGAGTATAATGATCATCCCAAAAGTACTTTACATGAGAATAGCGATATTTCTTTTGATCCGTTTTTATAATTACAAACCGTTTCCTATTAGTGGACGCATAGAAATAGGATTCGCTGAGCATCTTGTCCGTGAAAAGGGACTGATGGTAAGGAAGCGGATAATAGCATTCATATGGGAAAATGTCTGGTCTGCTTCTCTCCGTTTGGACAAGCAAATCTTTCTTCTCCTGTAGAGAGTGGATTTCCTTCCAAACCTCCCCATTTTTGTAACCCTTAAGTTGTCCAGGCTTGGTCAGCACCAGGGAATGGATCACAGGACCAGAAGCTAACCCTGCTTTTTCGAGTACTTTTCTTGCGGAGTTATTATGCACATGGGTATTGGCTCCTGCCCAGGATACCCTGCTATCCTCAGAAAGAAGCTGCACAAGCTTCTTAACTAATTGAGTGGAGAAACCTTGTCCTGCATACCGTCTGTCCGTACGCAGCCGTCCAATCATGGCGAATGTATCTTTGCCAAACAGACTGTATCCTCCAATGGAAAGTAACTGTTCTTTATGAAACAATCCCAACAGTGAATGGTTATCAGCTTTCACCAAGTCTGAATAAATCCGAATAATATAATCGTCCTCGATACCAGTATCCATCTGTAATAGGCTGGTCAGGTCTGACAAATCCAACGGTCTTATTTCTCCCAATTGAGGATCCATAGAATAACTCCTTTTCCGTATCTTTCAGAAATATAGTCTCACAACTAAGCTCGATCCGTCCATTGATCTCACTTGCATCTCAAAAAGCTCGGAATTGGAAACCACGGTTACATTTGGTACAATAATAGTCACGCAGCAGAGGAGGAAGCCGTTATGCCAAGAGGAAATGGAAAAGCCATTGTACAAAATAAAAAAGCAAGACACGACTATATTATTGAAGAAACCTTCGAAGCGGGAATTGTGCTGCAAGGGACAGAAATTAAATCCATTCGTAATGGCCGGGTAAACTTAAAAGATAGCTTTGCACGGATTAATAATGGAGAGGTCTTTCTGCATAACTTGCATATTTCGCAATATGAGCAAGGGAATATTTACAATCATGACCCTACCCGGATGCGCAAACTTCTCTTGCATCGAAAAGAAATCAATCAGCTCATCGGTCAGACCCAGCAAAAAGGTTACTCTCTCGTCCCTTTAAAAATGTATATTAAAAACGGGGTAGCGAAAGTTCTTATCGGACTTGGCAGAGGGAAGAAGAAGTATGATAAGCGGGAAGATTTAAAGCGCAAGCAGGTAAACAGGGAAATTGACCGAGCGATCAAAGACAGCTTAAAATAATAGCTTGGTTGAAAAAAATGATAGTTGTGTTATAATTAAACTTGTCGCTTAATTGCGGCATTGGAAACAGAGCTTGATTGTCTCTTCCTTTAATCCTAACGGGGACGTTACGGATTCGACGGGGATAGGTCGAGCTCGGGTTGCAAGTCGAGGCGACGGCTCGTAAAACGTCATTTGCCTAAATATAACTGGCGAATCTAACAATAACCTAGCTGTAGCTGCGTAAGTAGACTATAGCTGATCCTTCCTGGCATTGTCCGTGTGGCAGATGAAGGGTCTCAAACTAAAGCGGACTACGCGTTTTTCCACCGCCTGAGGAAAAACGAAGAGACTAATCAGGCTAGCTCCTCGGAAGCCTGTTGATAGGCTGAAGAGGAAGCGAATGATAATATATCAACTACGCTTGTAGAAGCCCGAGTGCCGATATCTCCGGACGTGGGTTCGACTCCCACCGTCTCCACCAATACATATATTGGTGGTTTTTTTATGGGGAAATACCTTAAGAAACCAGAATCGCTAAAGAACATACTCGATCTATAGAATGTGATTTTACATAAACACGGTATTTGTAATGAGGTTTTACCATGGAGTTGTTAAAATGTTTGACCCGCTCCATGTGAAAATTGCAGGGCTTTCTTATTACTGAAGATTTTTTATCTAGCTGTGGGGTACTTGTGATTTCTCATTCTATTATAGATATGAGAATATAGAAGCATAAGTAGCAGACCCTAAGTTCTAGTAAATAAAAAAACAAAGGAAGTGATCAATATGAAAGCTGTTCAAGTAACGGGTTATGGTGGTCTGGATCAACTGCAAGTAATGGAGAAAGAAATTCCTAAACCTAAGTCCAATGAAGTACTGGTTCAAGTTAAGGCATGTGCTATTAACAATACCGAGATTTGGATGAGAGAAGGAGCATATGGAACCGGGGAAGAGTCAGGATGGCGTCCTGAAGGAGTAAACTTCCCGCGAACTCCAGGATCGGATATTGCCGGAAAGGTCGTTGAAACTGGCAGTCATGTCACCGATTTGAATACTGGAGATGATGTTGTATTATTTCCGTTTACCTCTTCTGGAGAAGAAGGATATGAACATATCTCGGAGGATATGTCGTTTATTGGTTCTGAATACGACGGAGGTTATGCAGAATATGTGGTGTGGCCGGCGGAACTTTGCAATCCTATGCCGCTTCAGGACTATAAAGAAAGTGCTGTTTTTTCTGTGAGCGGTCTAACCGCCTGGCATATGGTGGAGCAAATTGCCCCTAAACCGGGGGAAACTGTAATGGTTACAGGGGCTAACGGTGGTGTTGGTTCTCTTAATGTCCAGATCGCTGCCAACGTTTTTGGAGCAGAAGTCATCGCTATTGTAGGCGACCTTTCACTGGCAGATAAAATGAAAGAACTTGGAGCCGCACACGTACTTTCCTACCGCTCTGACAAATTGGAAGAAGAGATCCTTGAAGCGGGAGGGGGTTCGATCGATGCTGTTTTAGACGTAGTAGGAGATGCTTTATTCCACACGTCTCTCCAAGTCCTTAAAAAAGGCGGGAAATTCTGTACGTCTGGTTCGGCAGGCGGTCAACAGACAGAGCTTGATTTTAGAACACTGTATTTGAAACATATTACGATGTTTGGATCTGTTTTAGGTACTAGAGCAGACTTTAATAAGTTGATGGATGCCATTGCAAACCACCAAGTAAAACCGGTGATTGATCGGACTTTCCCCCTTGAGGAAGCTAAAGATGCCCAGAAGTATTTCAAAGAATCAGGAAAACTAGGTAAAATTGTATTGATTCCATAGATCTAAAGAAAAATGTAATTCTTTTAGTCGAACGACCAACCACCCGGACCAGAGCGTTCGGGTTTTTTCTTTCATCTAATCGCTTGGCTCTTGATCCATTCAGTTCGAGTATTGTGTAATTTACTGATTTTTGAAATAATTGGTTGAGATGAACTTTCTTGGAAGAGGTGCATAAATGGCAATAGTCCTCAATAAAAAATTAGCCGTACAAATCGATAAGTCTGAAATAGAGTCTCTCATATCAAGGATTGATGCCCTTCAGCAAAAGAAAGGAAATCCAATGGAGGCTGCTAGGAAGGTGTTTGGAGAGTGCACGGCTTTTACGGTGAAGAATATTCCTGGTCCTGTTTGAATCGAGTAAAAGGAGAAAGCTGGATTAAAGCTTGCTTATACAAAGTCCGTCTTTGAGGAAATATAATTAGGATAGGTAAGTTGAGTCATAAAGCAGGATAAACTCAGGGAAAACAGGACGGAAAAAAACATTTTCTTGTGCTACTGTTCTTCTACTTTTGTTGTTAAGGCGGGATCGTATGAAAGTAAAAATTAAATGGACTTACAAATCTTTAAAGAGTACAGAAACCAACTTTTTATCAGATGAAATGCAGGCCGGTCAGGCGATTTTACTGGTTGAAGATATAGAAAGAACGGGACGGGCCAAACAATTAACATTTGTCGACAGTCAGGATCAACCGTGGACTTTGAAAGAATTAAAAGCTTATATGAAAGGGATTCAAACAGAGCCCCACAATATAAAGGTTTATTTTGATGGGGGATATGACGTAAAGACACGGAGTTCAGGTTTAGGCTGCGTCATTTACTATGATCAAAATGGTAAGTCTTTCAGATTAAGAAAGAATGCTTTAGTAAACGAGTTGAATTCAAATAATGAAGCTGAATATGCTGCTCTCCACTTGGCATTAAAAGAGTTAGAGCTGTTAGATGTCCATCATTTACCCGTTTCAATTATTGGTGATTCTCAAGTAGTTATTAATCAATTAACTGGAGAGTGGCCCTGTTTAGAGGAAGAATTATCAAGGTGGGCAGATCGTGTGGAGGATAAATTAAGCCAGGCAGGCATAAAGCCAGAATATAAAGTTATTTCGCGAAAAAATAACAAAGAAGCAGACAGATTAGCATCGCAGGCACTGAAGAATGTTGAGATTACAAGTTCCATGGAAATAAATTAAGCTTTTACTAAGAGATAAGGAGTAAGTAGTAGGCATTGCTGTCTCACTTAAGTCTGCTAGGCTTGATTGCTGATAGTTTTGGCTCTTCTTTTCTGAAAATGCCTGTATATGTGAAGATAATCGAAATTTCGTTTAGTAGAGAAAGTACATAGGCAGTCAGTAAGTTTAGGGCTCAAACTCGAGGGGGGGTGGCAGGATGAAAAGAGTTATTTTAATTCTTATGCTATTAATAGATTTAGTTTTTATATCAATGGTGTTAATCGGAGATCCGTTCCGCTATGATAACGGCTGGACCTTTACCTTAAGTGCATATTTTCTGCTAAGTATCCTGTTATCAGGTTTCTTCTTACGGAAAACGAAAAAGACACGAGAGATTTGGCCATATTTAACAGTAAGTGTACTAGCTTTGAGCCTCAGCAGTTTGGGCTGGATTGTATTCATGAAATATCTTTTTATTATTATCGGGTAAGTTGACTGCTGCTTACAGCTGAAAAAACCCCCAAGTCTTTTAGTAAGCACCAAGACTTGGGGGTTTTAGCAAAACGAATAACAAGTCAAAATCCGGGGTTATTTTTCTTGAATCCTTGCCATGCCTGCTTAGACCCTTCCTTTAGTTCATCCCGTGAAGCATGCAGCCTTTTAGTAGAATCTCCGTAAGCAATCTCGATCTTTCCTTCTTTCAATTCTTCAAATACGGTATCTGCAAAATCATCCAGGGGAGCTCCAAATGTATGCATTCCTACACCGCCAAGGTCGGTGTTAACAGCAGGAGGCAGCACTTCGATAACGGAGAGGTTCGTATTTTCCACCTGCAATCTTAAGGATTGTGTGAAGGAACTGAGAGCAGCTTTCGTAGCACTATACACGGGTACCCACGCTCCAGGTGACAGAGCGAGGCCGGAAGTAATATTGATAATCGAAGCATCCGGTTTGCTTTTCAAAAACGGTGTAAAGAGCATCGATAAGTGCAGAGGTCCATCAATATTAATAGTCAGCTCCTTTTTGGACTGTGCCCAGTCATGTTCTTCTTCTTTAAGATTTACTCGCTGCTGGATGCCTGCATTATTAACAAGCACATTTAGATTCGGAAAATGAGAGGTTACCCAAGTAAATAAATTTTCCCGCTCTTCCTGATCAGCAACATCACATTGTTTGATATGCAGTTCGGGATGCTTTTCTTGAGCTTCTAATAATTTCTTTTCTCTCCGCCCCACAATAATAACTTCATTATTCTCTCCTAAAAAGCGTTCAGCCAGGGCTAAACCAATCCCTGAACCTCCGCCAGTAATTAGAATAGTGTTTCCGTTTATGTTCATTTCGTTCATCCTTTCTATTCTCTACCAGTGAGTGTATATCCCCAAAAGTGTTTTCTGTACACTTTTTCCATGTAGAACTTTGTTCCCGGCATTGCGGTAAGGAAAACAATTTCCGTTCCAGCTCCTTCCTATAAACAGAATCATAAGCTTTCAGCTAATACTGATCATTTCCGCTTGAGGCATGACCGAAGTAGAGAAAAAAAACCAGCGTTCTCCGCATAGGGTAAATAAATTTCAGGAAGTTTTGGACAGTTTTTCAGCTGATTTTCATTTTGTCTTGATACCTTAGAGTTAAGAAACTTGTATGGAGGTAGAAATGATGAGAAAAAGAACGACTGTGAAATGGTTCTCAGGCATTGCCTCAGCTGTCATGGCTGCTTCTTTTATAGGATTTGTTCAAAATCACCAGGTAGAGGGAGTCAGTAATCAAGGAGCTGAACAGCAGCAACCCACTCACTCCGAAGATTCGATTTTCTCTAATCCGGATGACAGTAACGATACTCATGACTTTTTCGGAAACGATGATCGTTCTTTTGATGGCAGTGGGTTTGAAGACCCTCAAGGAATGGCCCCATCGGAGCGGAGGACCAGACATTCATGAATAATGGGATGAATTTTTCCGGAATGGGTACGGACATTTATTTGGAAGCAGACAATACAGAGGAATTATTGACTTGGTTTACTCATGTGGAAAGAAGATATTCAAGGTTCCTGAAGGATAGCGAATTATCGATATTAAATCAAAAGCCCGTTTCCGAAGACTGGATTTCTATTTCAGAGGAATTTTATCAAATATTACAAAAGTCAGAAGTATTCATGGCTCAAACAGATTCGCTGTTTAACCCGTATTTAGGCCAGCAAATGAGTTCGCTTGGCTATGATCGTTCTTTCGATCAAATGGAGGGGATAGCAAAGCAGACTGATCGGCAATTCTGTATGGACAAGGGGTTGTTACTTCATCACGATCAGCCCCTAGTCAAAAAAGTAAGAGATATTCATATTGATCTCGGTGGTTTTGTTAAAGGATGGAGTGCCGACCAGGCATTTCAAATGGCCCGAGGTGAAAATATTTTTATTGATGCTGGAGGAGATATGGGTTTTACGTTCGCTCACCCTGAGAACATTGGCGTTATGAATCCCTTTGACTCTACCACAGATATTGCTCAGTTTGTTATACAGCAAGGGGCTTTAGCGACTTCTAATGTTTTGCACCGCCGCTGGGAAACTCAGCACGGAGAGCATCATCATATATTGAACGGTCAAACCGGAGAAAACCCAGTGTCTGATGTTATTCAGGCGACTGTACTCGCTCCAACAGTAGCAGAAGCTGAAGTTTATGCGAAAGTCCTCTGTATGATTCATGCAGAGGATGCCGAAACTTGGATAAAGGAAAAAGAACTCCCCATCGCTGCCCTTATCGTCAATCAGAAAAAGCAAATATATAGGACGGAGCATTTATTTCAATTCTGTAAAGGAGTGAGGACGGCATGGTAATCACCACGTGGGAATGGGCAAGAGCATCAGGATTAACTTCATTTGGCTTACTATTTCTTTCAATCTTTGCTGGGTTTTTACATAGTTCTCCCAGCACTCCGAAATCGTGGAAAGGCTATTTATATCCTTTTCACCAAATTACTGGCTGGATAGGGTTCCTCGTCATTATCTTTCATGGTGTGATCCTGCTTTATGATCACTACGTGAATTATCACTGGTATGAAGTATTTGTTCCATTTATGTCCGATGAGCATCGCTTCTTGGCTGGTCTAGGCACGCTGTCGCTCTATGGAGTCTTTCTAATTTTGCTTTCATCGGATATGATGAAAAGAGTGAAACGGTCACTGTGGAAAAAAATTCACCTATTTTCACTGCCTGCTTACCTTCTGGCTTTAATTCATGGACTCTTCATGGGATCAGACCATGCCGATTCGATTCTTCTTCTATATGGAGGAACATCGGTAATGCTCATAGCCGCATTTCTTTGGAAAAGGCTGAGTTCAGCATTTCAGCAAAATGGTCGGCATGCAGCAAAGGAAGGATAAACGATTATGAATGTATTATTAGCAGAAGACGATCTTAAGCTGGGCCGTCTTCTTGTTCATATGTTAAAAAAAGAATTTCATCAAGTTGACTGGGTCACTGACGGGGAGTCCGCTTACGATTATTCAACGACGGGTTTATACGACGTCATTATTTTGGACTGGATGATGCCGGGGCGGAACGGGCAAGAGGTATGTGAAGCACTTCGCAAAGAGGAGTGTGCCTCATCGATATTAATGCTGACCGCACGGGATAGTGTGGATGATCGAGTGATGGGTCTCGATTCAGGCGCTGATGACTATGTAGTGAAACCATTTGAATTTGATGAGCTTTTTGCGAGGATCAGGGCATTAGCAAGACGCTCGAATAAACCTTTGCAAGAAGATACTATTGTGGTAGGATCTTTGGTTTTAAATCGAGGAGCTCACACTCTTCAAATTCATGACCTGCCGGTGCTACTGACACATAAAGAATATCAGCTGATAGAAACACTGATGTGCAATACGGGACGAGTACTGACAAGAGAACAGCTGATTTCTAAAATTTGGGGTGTAGATGCAGACGTTACGGACAACAATTTGGATGCACTGGTAAAGTTAACTAGGAAGAAGCTCAGAGAAGCGAAAGCAGAGCAGGAAATTAAAAGTGTGAGAAATGTAGGCTATCAAATAGTATGAATACTGTAGCCAAGAAAACGAAACAACGTCTAATGTGGCTATTTGCCATCCTTACGATGATCTTCCTGCTTCTATTTGTGGTAATTGCCTACGTGACGGTTTCCCGGTCCGTGTTAAGTGACCAAAAAGAAAAAGTCACAGAAATGATTTCAGATGAATCGATTGTCCATCTGCTGCATGAGTCGAATGAGTCCCGTGACAGGGAGATGAAAGTTAATTTATTTGCTGTGGTAGATTCAAATGGAAACGTCCTTAAAGAAGAGGGGGACCATATTGACCAGCTGATAGAGGGGTGGACTCCGGAATCCCAGGTAATCGTTGAAAAAGATGAAGCAGGCCGTGATTATTTAATGGCAGCAAAGCCCGTTGGGGACGGATACGTGTTCACTGGTTTGGATATTACTCAACAGAAAGAGGTCTTAAAGCGTCTTTTTGTAGTGCTGCTGTTATTAACAATTCTCTTTACGTTTGCAGCTATGATCTTATCTTTCTTTATGGCGGGCAGAGCTATTCTGCCAATTGTGAAATCAGCAGAACGCCAGCGAGAATTTGTGAATGATGCCTCTCATGAACTTCGAACTCCGCTTAGTATTTTATCCGCTGGATTTCAAGTCGTTGAAGAGGAGGATCATCTACTGTCTGACTTCTCAAAACAGACGATGCACGATATGTCCGGGGAAGTGAAGCGCATGACTGGTCTCGTAAATGATTTACTGCTGTTAGCTCGCTCCGACTCGGGAAAGCTGGTTCTTGAAAAGGAAGAATTTAATCTGACAGACCTTATTTCCAAGTCTGTCCGCTCCTTCTCTAAAGTTGCCGAAGAACATCATTTGTCTATAACAGGTGATTTGCAAGAAAACGTTAGATTTATCGGTGATAAGCAGCGGATTCAGCAGTTAATTTATCTATTCCTAGACAATGCAGTGAAGTATAACTGTGAGAAGGGGAGCATTGAAGTGAAGCTGTCTGAGGCGGAAAAGAAAGTACGGATGTCTTTCATTGACTCTGGAGTGGGAATTGCTGAGGAGCATAAGAGAAAGATATTTGATCGATTTTATCGAATTGATAAAGCACGGTCCAGAACAATGGGGAGTAATGGCATAGGGTTATCGATTGCTGACTATATCGTAAAAGCACATAAAGGGTATATTGAAGTTGACAGTACTTTGGGGAAAGGAACGCGCTTTACAGTCGTTCTTCCTATATAGACGAATAGACAGAGGAGCAGCGGTCTTAGAAGTGGACCGCTGCTTTCATTTTACTCTAGCGAAGGAGCCTGCAGGGCCGGTTCAGGAACATCAGGAATCTTCCCGTTGAAAGGGGAAAAGTGAATCTCATAGCTTATAGCAGCAGGGTAGGATTGCAGGACGTTAATGTCTTCCGGGCGTTTCGTCTTTAAATGGAAGACGATGGATGAAAGCTGGTCACCCTTTACGGTCATAACTAGTGTACTGTCTTTTTGATCCTCAAGCATAATCCCCCTGAAATCGAGCTTGTCAAAAGCATGGAAGACGGCTGTATAAACCGTTGTTCCTTGCTTTTTAATGTGCTTAATTTCGTCTGCTTCTTTTAAGACCGTCTTGCTCCAATCGAACATATCATCTAACGGAGAAAGCTCATTCAGTACCCGATGGGGGGCTTGGCCTTTATTCCAGTCGCCTCCGGATTGAACATAAAACTGATCATTATTAAAAAAAACTGTAAACGTAAAGGTGGATTCATCAGAAACAGGGGTGCTGACTTTATATTCAGACCGTTCTTTTGACCAGGACCCGGTACTTTGTGAAGCAAGTTTTCCATCCAGCTTGTAGACGGTGCTCACCTGGTAGCTTTCTTTGGAAAATTTGGTTAACTCCGATTGCCAGGTTTTAAAGTGATATTCTTGCTGGCTGGGAAAAAAAGCAAAACCTGCTGCCGTTCCTAGAAAAATAGCTGCCAGAGGAATCAGCCATTTTTTAATGGGTCTAAAGATAGCCATCTAAATCATACCCTCCGCTCTTCTGCCAATAGCCTCTTTCGCGTTCGTTCGTGAACTCGAGTCGATTCAGCCATTTTACAGATTTATATCCATACATATCCGGATGATACAACCGGCACGGGTACCCTTGAGCTTTTTTCAAAGGTTTTCCATCCATCTCAAAAATAAGCATTGCCCCTTCGTCCAACAGCTGTTTTACTGTGAAGGAATCATAATAGGTTTCATCTCCAGAATAGGCAGTAATGTAGGAAGCGTTGGTAGTAAGGTTCATTTCCTTAAATAAATCCTTTAATAATATCCCCTTTAATTCCACTCCATGAACACTCCATCCTGTTACACAATGAAAATCGTCTACTAGAGTAGTGGAGGTGAATCTCGGAACATCAGCTAGTTTTAAAGAAGCCGTCTGATTAACGGCTCCATCAATAGTTAAACTCCATTCTTGTTCTGTATAGCTGGGAGTATCATTGGTGACATTATAAATCCTGAAATAGCCTTTTCTCTTATTTTCATCCGTGGAGATTGACAGAGCAGGCATCAGCCACTTCACGTACCTTCCTATCATAATGAAAACTAGTCCAATAGCAAAAAATTTAATAAAATCTCTGCGCTCTAGCTGGTTTTCCTGAATGGCATCAGGAATCGGAGCCTTTCCTCTCCACCATTTCGGCCATGGAATTCTGATCTGGAAGAAATGACCCAGGCTATGGGTAAGAGCCCAGGGAATGAATAGAAAAGTACTCCAATCGTGCACAATAACGGCGTTATTCCGGACGATTACCGGCAGGGAACTTTGTACGTACATGGCTATCCCTGAAAGAATCCAAAGACCCGCAAAAATCAACAGCATGCCGCCGTTATACTTTTTAAGTAAGGGTCTGGGTTTCATATAATGAAGCAGTCTGCGTGAACCATAGAGGATCACGAGAAGATAAATGCATGCGCTTACATAATGGGGCGTGACTAATGGGAAATGAATTTCGTTAAACCATGTTCGAGTGGGTGTCACGTATAGAAATAAACCAGAACTAAGGAGAACTGTGAACGTAAGAGCGTGTATGAAATGGAGACGGACATTTTTCCTATTCATTGCTTGTCAGACCCCTTTCTATCTCCTATTGAAATCATTGTATCACAAAGGTTCTTTTAATAGATTGAACAGGCTTTCATTGGCGTTGGGGAGAATCAGCCAGGGTGTGAATTTTTTAAATTTAACAAGTATAATTATGGATATTAAATAAGTCTTTTTAATTAGGTCTAAAAGGTGGTAAACTTTTTTGGGAATTTTATCATGTTAAAGGATTTCGTATAGTAAAATGAAATTTGGGGTTAGTTAAAGTACAGATAAGAGGAGGATTTAAGGCATGACATTCACTTGAAATGCCGGAAGTCATATGCGGATTCATCTATTCTAAGTCCAGAGGCTTAGTAAAAGATTGGTCCAGGGTCCGCTGTTCATTTGTGGATAATCGAGTACCTTTAAAGAAGATGCTAAAGTCTTGGTCATCCCATTCTTTTAGTAATCAAACGATTCATTTAGGAGGGTAAACATGCAAACGTTAACCAATTGGGCTTTTCGTAACAAGGCGGCCATGGCTTTGTTTGTCATCATTACATTAATTATTGGAATGATCAGCTATTTCCGGCTGCCTATGGAGTTTCTTCCTGAAGCGGATAACCCGCAAGTGACCGTCGTGACCCTTGGGCAAGGTTATGATGCAGGTTCTATGGCTAAGAATATAACTGAACCAGTGGAACAAGCGGTTTCTTCAGTGAGTGGGAAAACATCTGTCCTTTCTACAACTGGTGCGGGTTATTCACAAGTCACGATTAATTTTGACTCCAAAACGGATATGAAGGAAGCAAAGAACCATGTTCAGGATTCGATCAGCGGTATCAATATGCCGGATGGAGTTGCCAAACCGCAAATTTCCCAATTGAATACTTCGATGATTCCAATTGGTCAAGTATCTTTAACTTTCGATGGAGGACTGACCAAAAGCAACGTAGAAAAAGTTAAGAATGAATTCATGCCTTTATTTGAGAACGAGAAAGGTATTTCGGAAGTCAGCTCCGCCGGAGAAAACAGTTCTCGAGTGGAGATTAAACTCGATCATGATCAACTGGAAAAGTTACATATTCCTGTGAATGCCGTGATGGGAGTTCTTCAAGGGCAGGATGTTTCAGCAACAGCAGGAAATGCAACGATCAATGGGCAGCAAAGTACGATTAATGTTACAGATAATCTCCGTTCATTAGAGGCATTGAAAGACCTTACTATTCCTATGCAGACTCCAGATGCCCCAGTCGTCCACATCAAAGACATAGCTTCCGTTGAAAAAGTAAAAACAGAAGATATGATTACAAGGATCAACGGTAAAGATGCTTTTGCCTTAACTTTATTTAAGGAAGATGATGCAAGCGCCGTTACTGCTGGAGAGCAAGTGAAAAACACAGTGAAAAAAATTAATAGTGATTTTAGTGGAGTTGAGGCAACAACATTATTTACCACAGGCGATATGGTGGAAAACTCCGTGAATAGTATGGTGCGTGAAGTAGCGCTAGGTGCTCTGTTTGCGACTATCGTCATTCTGCTGTTCTTAAGAAAGTTTAAACCAACTCTCATCACAGTTATCTCCATCCCATTATCTTTGTGCATAACACTTTTGTTATTATGGCTGTCAGGCGTTACGTTAAATATTCTTACCCTCGGCGGGGTAGCTGTTGCGGTCGGCCGACTCGTTGATGATAGTATCGTAGTGGTTGAGAATATTTTCCGGCGCAGTCAAAATCAGACCCTTTCCAAATCCAATGTGCTGCAGGCGACTAAAGAAGTATCGCGAGCGATAACTTCCTCCACGCTGATTACTGTCGCCGTATTTTTACCGATGGGGCTAGTGAATGGCTCGTTACGAGCATTTCTGCTTCCGTTTGGTTTAACGGTTACGTATTCTCTGCTTGCTTCTTTACTGGTTGCCTTAACGGTGGTACCGCTCCTAAGCAGAGGAATGCTTAAGAATACTACACTGCCAGCACACCATACACCAAAAAGGTATATCAGCGTGCTGAGATGGTCATTAAATCATAAATTTGTCCCGATTTTACTGGCCATTGTCGTGTTTGCAGGTTCAATTGCACTTTACACAATTCTTCCAAAGGCGGCAACAAGTGCGAATGATGCTTCCTTTGTATCGGTAAATATGACATTCCCAAGTGATACTCCGCAAAAGATGTTAAAGCAGCGTATGACTGACTTTGAAGATAAGCTCTCCGAATTCGGCGGCTACAAATTTATTATCACACAGTATGGATCTAATTCTGAAGCTGCCCAATACGGGGAAGTAAGTGATCCGGACACGGTTTCCTTCTCAGTGATTATGAAAGAAAATGCAGACGCTGACCAATTTATTGATAAAGTGAATAAAGCTAAGAAAGAGGAAAAGAACGTAACCATTACTGCTTCGCCAGCTTCTATGTTTGGAGGTTCCTCTAACTCAACAATTACTTATGATGTAGTTGGCAGCAACTCGGATGAACTATTATCAACGTCTCAAAATTTAATTAGCCAGATTAAACAAGTGGATGGAGTAAAGAAAGTAACTAGCAATCAGGAAAAGACGACTCCGGTTTATACTGTTAAGGTTAATACAGAGAAAGCTAACGCCAATCAAACGTCAATGGAAATCAGATCTCTGATTAATCCCCAGCCAATTGGAACGATTACTCTGGATAATGACTCCACCCCTGTTTATCTGAATGCGGGAGGGAACCCTGAAACACTCAGAGATTTAAAGGACTTAACACTTTCCACAAGTTCTGGACTCCTGCCGCTCTCTCAAGTTGCGGATATTACTATGGAAGATAAACCTAGTACGGTTCTTCATAAGGATGGAGATTTATATGTGCGAATTACTGCGGAAGTTAAGCCAGCACAGTTATCTGTCATCTCAAAAAACATTGATGAGAAAGTGAATAGTCTGGACTTGCCTAAGGGTGTATCCCTTGATAAAGGCGGGGCAGCGCAGCAGCAGTCCAGTGACTTTGCAGATTTAGGAATTACGATGCTTGCCTCCATCCTGATCGTTTACTTGATTATGGTGCTTACGTTTAAAACGCTGAAGGCGCCCCTTGCTATTCTAATGACACTGCCGCTTGCCTCCATTGGAGCAGTTCTTGGTCTCTTGATTTCCCGAGTTCCAGCAGATGCGACTGCCCTGATAGGAGCGTTAATGCTGATTGGAATTGTCATTACCAATGCCATTGTGCTGATTGATCGAGTGAAGCAAAATGAGCAAAATATGATCATTCGAGATGCCATTATTGAAGCTTGTGGAACCCGATTGCGTCCGGTAATCATGACAGCAATCGCTACCATTTGTGCTATGCTTCCACTTCTATTTGGTCATACAGAAGAAGGCAGTCTAGTTTCTAAATCCTTGGCAGTAGTAGTCATTGGCGGATTGACGGGTGCAACTGTACTTACTCTAGTGATTGTTCCCGTTTTCTATGAACTGCTGCATTTCAGGAAAGCGAAGAAACAGCGATTGGAAGAAAAAGATGAGGAGAAGATTGCTAATTAATTTTTTCAAGAGGCTGGGACATAAGGAAAGGCCCCCTATATAAAGACGAACAATTAGGGGAAGGGCAGAGGTTTACTCTGAATGGCTGCTCCGGAAATACACTCCGCTTTTCGCGGGCGGCTGGTGGGTCTCCTCGTGCTGCGCACTGTGGGGTCCCACCTATGCCTTCCTCCCGCAGAAGTCTCCGTGTATTTCCTGCGCTGGACTGGTTTCTATTTTCCCCTTCCTTCTTCCTGTTCATCGGGAAGCCCTATTAATAAAATGGGGAACGTAATAGCCGTCCTTTCTAAACGTCAAGAAATCCTCAATCAAACTGGCAGGAGAAAACCCGAACGATGAAGGAGCGTTAATTCCTTCACCGTTCGGGTTTAATAATGGTTGACAGACTTTTTTTATAACCTCCTCCTTTTATCTTTTATTTAATAGAGTATAGGTTAACTTCTTCGGTATGGAGGGTCATGAGCTAGTTCAAAGATCTTTCCAGTTGGAATGGATTTGTATCGCTGGGGATTCTAACTTGAAAATTTGAAAGGAATCTTAAGGCAAGGTATAGAAAAAGTAGAGTAAGGAGGTGCTGGATGTGGGTATGGTCATAGGGTTAGTCATACTATTTGTCGTCATCGGTATCGTAAGAATGTTACTTGGTATCCCTTCTCCTAGAAATAAATCGGACAAGTTTCATGATCGCGATTATTCATAAAGAGCGGGAGATATGTAATGATTCAGGCGTAGGCAAGCTGATTTAACAAGGGTGTAACCCAAACTGGGAAGTTTAGGTACACCCTTTCTATATTGGGAAATTCATTGAAACTGTAAAAGGAATAGTAAAGGGGACAGTCGGATGATCTATGAATTATTCAGCATTTATAAAGAAAAAATGTCATTTAATAATGTTTACCTGAGATACATGAAAAAATGGCACGTCATTCTCTTATTGTTAACGATTCTTGTCCTATTTGTTAGTTTAATTTATCTTTCCCTATGGAGCGGTAACGAGTGGCTGATGTTCTTTGTTCCGCTTCCTATTACTTTGTTCATCCCCTATTTAAATCATGAAATGGAAAGAATCTCAAAGGAGGTACATAACAGGGAAACCACTGGAAACGTGATTAAGAAAAGGAGAGAAGAATTCGCTCAGTGCTTAGAGGAGAAAGGAATTACTAAGCCGGAGCAGTTTGAATTTCTCATCGAATTAATTGATAAGAATGCGCAAGAAATGAAAACCCCTTTCTTTATCAACAGAGGGATTATTGCAGCCATCCTCGGTCCGATCTGGATCCAGTATCTTACTTTTGTATTTACCATGAGTACACATAGTTTAGAAGAAGCTACAGGTCTGCTAGTTTTGTTGGTGGTGTTAATAATGTTATTTCTTTGTTTTGTTTATATAAGCAGGTCGATTGTGGTCGATGATTTGATGAACGGTGAATATAACAAGATGAGGAAAATGGGGAATGTCGTGAGAGATATTTACTTGATGAAATTAAGCGGGCAATAAAAATACTGCCTCATAGGGATTTAAGGCCCGGTGTTGTACATTCAATACAAAAAGATCCGAACCTCTGGAAAATCAGGGTTCGAATCTTTTTGTATAAGATCACTTACTTAAAATACTTTAGTTGTCCAGTCTTCACAGTTCCAGATATCAGTGACTATGCCTTCGTAAAACTCGGGTTCGTGTGAGATGAGAAGCACACTTCCTTTGTATTCATGAAGGGCTCTTTTAAGTTCTGCCTTAGCATCCACATCTAAGTGGTTCGTTGGTTCATCAAGCACCAGAAGATTGGTTTCTTTATTCATTAATTTACACAATCTTACCTTAGCTTTTTCTCCACCGCTTAACACTTGAATTTTACTTTCCATATGTTTCTTTGTAAGTCCGCACCTAGCAAGGGAACCTCTTACTTCCTGCTGGGTCAAGTGACGAAATTCATCCCAGATCTCTTCAATACATGTGCGTTGACTAGTTTCCTTAAGCTCCTGCTCAAAATAGCCAATATGAAGATGATCGCCTAATTCAACCGAGCCGGATACTGGAGATATTTCCCCGAGAATACTTTTAAGCAAGGTCGTTTTTCCAATACCGTTCGCTCCAGATAAAGCAACTTTCTGTCCGCGCTCCATTTCTAAATCCAACGGGCGGGAGAGAGGTTCCTCATATCCAATAACAAGCTCTTCCGTTTCAAACAGGTATTTCCCTGGAGTCCGTGCTTGTTTGAATTGAAAAGAAGGCTTTGGTTTTTCAGAGTCCAGTTCCAACACGTCCATTTTATCCAGCTTCTTCTGTCTGGAGGTAGCCATCTTACTCGTAGCTGCATTTGCTTTATTTCGCGCTACAAAATCCTTTAAATTTGCGATTTCCTTCTGCTGTTTCTTATAGGCAGCTTCATGCTGCTGTTTCTGCATTTCATAAACCCGTAAGAATTCATTGTAATCTCCCGGATAACGGGTAAGCTGTTGGTTTTCCATATGGTAAATTAAGTTCACAACGCTATTTAGAAACGGAATATCGTGGGAAACGAGAATAAAGGCATGATCGTATTCCAGTAGATAGTTTTTCAGCCATTCAATATGCTCCACGTCTAAATAGTTCGTCGGCTCATCCAGCAGTAAGATGTCTGGTTTTTCTAAAAGTAATTTAGCGAGCAGTACTTTCGTACGCTGTCCGCCGCTTAGGTCAAACACGTCACGCTCTAATCCGAAGTCATTTAACCCAAGACCATTTGCTACTTCCTCAACTTTAGCATCGATCGTATAAAAGTCATTATTGGTTAAAGAGTCCTGAATGCGTCCAGTTTCCTCCAGCAGGTCTTCAAGTTCTTCGGGGTCAACTTCCCCCATTTTGGCAAAGAGATGATTCATTTCTGTTTCCAGATCAAATAAATATTGGAAGGCAGTCCTTAGAACATCTCGTATAGTCATCCCTTGTTTTAAATCCGCATGCTGATCTAAATAACCTACTCTGGTATGTTTCGACCAAGTCACTTTTCCAGCATCCGCTTCTAATTTACCTATAATAATATTCATAAACGTAGACTTACCTTCGCCGTTAGCTCCAATAAGTCCTATATGATCCCCTTGCAGTAACCGAAAAGAGACGTCGTCAAAGATAGCGCGATCTCCAAATCCGTGACTCAAGTTATTAACTGTTAATAAGCTCATGTTTAAAAACACCTTTTCCTTCAATAGTTCATCCTTATATATTATAAAGGTCATCTGAAAAAAGTGATAGGGGTATCTTCTAACAATTCTAAAGAATAGCGGTGTAGGAAATTGACATAGATTATAGAAGTAAAGTAGACTTTACAATAATCAGAGCTCAGGATGAAGGTGAGTGATTGAAGAATTTAATCAGAGATAAACGCATGGATTATAACATAACTCAGGAAGCCATGGCTGAGCAGCTTCATGTTTCAAGACAGACGATTATTTCTCTTGAAAAAGGCCGATACAATCCTTCTCTCTTGTTGGCTCATAAATTAGCGCAGCTTTTTCATTGTTCTATTGAAGAGTTATTTATATTTGAAGGGAAGGAGAATGTTGATCGTTTCTCAGACTAAAACCAGGAAATGAGTGATGAAAACTGACCACGTATCTGGCATTTCTTAGAGGGATTAATGTAGGCGGTAGAAATAAGATTAAAATGGCTGAACTAAGACATTCTTTAGAAGAGGCAGGCTTGCAGGAAGTTGTTACCTATATCCAGAGCGGGAACATCATTTTCCGTTCGGATGTAAACGAAGACAACCTTGTAAAGTTGATTGTAGCTAAACTGCAAACGGATTTTAACTTAGCTGTTCCAGTGGTGATAAGGACTGAAGAGGAAATAAAAGGAGTAAGAAAACGGTGTCCTTTTACGAATGAAGATATTACTCAAGCTCAGCTAACATCTGCTGGCGAAAGTCTTTACGTGGGGCTGTTGGGGGAAGAGCCTGCTCAAACAAAGACAGACTGGCTTCTATCTTATCAAACGGAGGATGATCGATGTTATATCGATGGAAGGAATGTGTATCTTCTCTTTAGTAAGAGCATTCGCAACTCAAAACTGGCGAATCATCTTCTTAAGATGAATGTGCCCGCTACAATTAGAAATTGGAAAACGATCAGTAAGCTTGCCCAAATGGCTGAAGAGCACTAGTCTTCTATAGAAATATTACGAACCCCGCAGCGGATATGGATCGCTGCGGGGTTCATTGTTTCCTGATTGAACATCAATTGCGTTTGTTCAATGGTTAAAAGTGGTATGGAATAAAGTCCCTAAAGCAGGGTGTCTAATTATTTATTCAAGAGGTGGAGCTATGAAAAATGTAACATCCGTATTTTGGTACGCCCTATCTATTTGCACAGCTGTAGTGATTTGGGGAGTGATCGGTCCAGATAATTTAGAAAAAGTTTCAAGCCAAATAACCGGCTTTATTTCCGAGAAATTTGGATGGTATTACTTATTAATTGTTATGCTTATGCTTACTTTCTGTATCTATCTGATTTTTTCACGGTTTGGAAAGATCAAGCTTGGAAAAGAAGAGGATACTCCTGATTTTAATTTACCTACCTGGTTTGCCATGTTATTCAGTGCTGGAATGGGGATGGGGATGGTCTTTTGGACTACAGCAGAGCCCATTTCTCATGCATTTAAAAGTAGTCCGGGTGCAGAGCTGGGTTCAGACGAAGCGATTAAAGAATCGCTGCAATACTCCTTCTTTCATTGGGGGATTCATGCCTGGTCCGTTTATGCGTTGGTTGCGCTGGTGCTCTCTTACTTTAAGTTCCATAAAGGATACCCCGGTTTGATTAGTTCAACCCTTGTTCCTTTATTTGGAGAAAGGAGTATGAATGGGATCGCTGGAAAGCTGGTAGATACATTAGCCGTGGTGGCAACCGTGGTTGGAGTAGCAGCTACCCTGGGGTTCGGATCAGCACAGATTAATGAAGGTCTTTCCTTCCTTTTTAACACCCCTAGTAACTACGCCTTTCAATTATTAATATTAGCTGTATCGACCGTTCTATTTATTATGTCTGCATGGTCTGGAATCAACAAAGGAATAAAGTACTTAAGCAACATTAATATGGGACTCGGCTTCCTGCTGCTTATTCTATTATTTATCGTTGGCCCGACATTATATATTTTAAATATGTTTACGAATACACTTGGAGGTTATATAACGAACTTCTTCCATATGAGTTTTCGTATGGCCCCTTTAAGTGAAGATCATCGAACCTGGATTAATAACTGGACGATCTTTTACTGGGCATGGTGGGTTTCTTGGTCTCCGTTCGTCGGCATCTTCATAGCGCGAATTTCCCGTGGACGTACGATTAAAGAATTTATGCTGGGAGTATTGCTTGTTCCTTCTCTTGTTTGTTTTATATTCTTCGCCGTATTTGGAGTTTCTGCCTTAAACCTTGAACAAAATGGGATAGCTGAAATTTCCCAATATGCTTTGGAAACAGCAACTTTCGGGGTGCTTCAATACTATCCATTAGGAACGCTTATGTCTTTCATTACTATTTTCGTTATTGCTATCTTCTTCATTACCTCAGCAGATTCCGCTACTTTTGTTCTTGGGATGCTTAGTACAAAAGGATCCTTAAACCCTTCTAGTATGGTGAAAATCATCTGGGGTTTGACTTTATCAGCAATGGCCGCGATTATCGTTTACTTCGGAGGTACTCAAGGTCTTCAGAATGTTCTTATCATAGCTGCCCTGCCATTTTCGATTGTTATTATTCTAATGGGGGTTTCCTTCTATCAGACAGCAAGGAAGGAGTTGGCAGCTAAGAAGAGAAGCGAGCGGAAATCTCAAAAGAAATCTTATACTATCAAAGGGTAAATAGAAAACCCAGGAATTGAAAAAATTCCTGGGTTTCTGTTTGAGTAACATATGTATTGGAAGGTTTCAATGAATGTAATAGTGATAGAAGACTTATAAAATTAGCGGTACACATTGGCATGATGAATGGAACTTGATTAGAATATAGAGAAACCTGGTTCAAATAGGAGTGACCCCATGACTAGAAAACAGAGAAAATTACCTTTGTATGTGCAAATAAAGAATAAAATGGTGACCAATGTTAGACAAGGCATTTGGAAACCGGGAAAACCTATTCCTTCGGAGAGTCAGTTGATGGAACTATTTAACGTTAGCCGGACGACAATTCGTCAGTCGATACGCGATCTTGTACAAAATGGAATTTTGGAGACACGTCGAGGTGCGCCAACAAAAGTTCGAGAAATCCCGCAGGAAAACATGAGTAATCCTGGAGTCTTCCATCATGAGACAGGAAGTGAAATGGCTGTAAAAGTTCTGCGAGCAGAAAGATTGAAGAAGAATGAATATGCTAGAAGTCAATTGAATCTGCAATCGGATCAGGATGTATTTTTCATGGAGAGGCTGAGGTTAGCTGATGGTCTCCCTATTGGGTACCAGCAGCTATATGTACCTCTGGAAATTAGCGACAAGATTAGTGAATTAGCTGGAGGGGCATTCGATATTTTTCCAAAGCTGGGGGAGCAGAATATTCATTATAAAAACATTAAAGAAAGTGTATCTGCTTCAAATGCTACCCAGTATGAAGCAGATTTGTTAGGGCTGGTTCCCGGGGAAGCACTTGTTGATATTCTTAGAACAACAATTGGAATGGAAGATCTGCCTATTGAGCATAGCCGTACTAAATACATTACCCGTTCCTTTCATTACCAGGTCGAAATCGGACGATAATCACTCAACGTGTTGTAACAAGTTATCACTTATTGTAATATCTAAGGTGGAGGACGTCTTTGCAATATTTATTTATATTCACCGAGGAGGAATACAATGAGCAAGTTAACAAGCATCCGGCATGATAAAACTCAAATTGATTTGGTTCGTATGCGTAAATATCGATTAGGAAGAGTGAGAGAACAGTTGAAATCCTTAGGTTACGGAGGAATTGTGATCTTTGATCCAGTAAACCTCAGGTATGCTACTGGCAGTAGAAACATGCAGGTATTTATGCTTCGAAATCCAGCTCGCTATGTTTTTATCCCAACAGAAGGACCCGTAACATTATTTGATTTTCCAAATTGTGAGCATCTTTCAGATGGAATAGAAACGATAGATGAAGTACGGCCGGCAACTACATTATCTTATGTGGCATCTGGTGAAAACCTTTATGACAATGCGAAAAAATGGGCGAAAGAAATTGCTGATTTATTTAATCAGCATGCGGGTGATAATAAGAAACTAGCCGTTGATTACATTCCGTCAGTTGGAGCAATTGAACTAGCTAAATTGGGAGTGGAAGTTGTTGATGGACAGGAACCTGTTGAGCATGCTAGAAGTATAAAAAGTCAGCAGGAAATTGAAGCTATGAAAATATCAGTCCGTACAGCTGAAGAAGGCATGATTCGTATGCAGCAAGCTCTAAAGCCAGGTATCACTGAAAATGAACTTTGGTCCCACCTTCATCAGACAAATATTGCACATGGAGGGGATTATGTGGAAACCAGACTACTGAGCTCTGGGTATCGGACCAATCCTTGGTACCAGGAGTGCAGTGATAAAGTGATTGATGAAGGAGAACTCGTCGCCTTTGATACGGATATGAACGGGCCATTTGGTTTTTTTACTGATATTAGCCGAACTTTTTACTGCGGAGACAGTGAACCTAGTGACGAACAAAAGCGTCTATACCAAACCGCTTATGAGCAAATTCAGCATAATATTAGTTTGCTTAAACCTGGAATGACCTTTAAAGAATACGCTGAGAAAAGCTGGAAAATCCCTGACGAGTTTTTTGCTAATCGTTACTTTACAGTGGCCCATGGGACCGGACTGAGCGGAGAATATCCGTACATTGTATTCCCGCAGGACTTTGAAGAAAAAGGATACAATGGAACGATCCAGGAAAATATGGTGCTCTCAGTTGAAAGCTATATTGGTGCTGAAGGGGGTAATGAAGGGGTAAAGCTTGAAGAACAGCTTCTAATTACAAAAGATGGCGTTGAAAATTTCTCGGATTATCCGTTCGAAGAAAAACTTTTAAAATAACAAAATACTTCCTTGAAAACTCAAGTTTCTATGAAGGAACTTGAGTTTTTTATAAAAAATAACAGTGCGCCCTTCCGGTATGGATAGACACACTGTAAGTCTGATATTATTTTACTTTCTTCCAGTAAGCAGATTCTTTGCTTGAACGTAGAGGCGGGAATGTGTCGCCGCTTTGCAGCTTAATTTGACTCTCATCATCTGTAGGATTACTGGTTTTGCGTCCATCTGTTAAACCATCGAATTCATACGTTCCGTTTTCAGGTGCTTTTTCTCCAGTTTTGTAACGATCTGCCATTGCTATCCGTCTCCTTTTTTTGGTTTTATTTACATTTATTATGTAACCGAGTTCTCAGAGGATTAAACATCTAAATCAAAATATTCTAAAAAAATTTGAACCTCTTTTTGTCCATCTTATTCTGACCAATAAATTGGCGCGAGCTGCTGGAAATCCTTCATAAATTGCTGAAAACTTCTGGAGTGGAAGGAGAATACATTTGTCAGGTAGAATGATAAATATTCACGGTTATGACCACAAGGTTTTAGGGCAAAAACCAGAAGGGTACGAAGTATGGACAGCCGTGAATGGTCTATGATATTAGCGGAAGGTGATAATTAAGTAAGAATGGAGGTTTTATTTTGGATGCTTTTATAAGAAGTGACCAATATAATTTTATTAAAGAAAAGACCAGCGATCTTCTTCACGCCCACTCTTCGGTAAATGATACAGGTGTCATGAATGCATTAAAATCAATGACCCAGGAAAAGTCAGTGGGATTGTTCAAGAATCTGGATCAGGTGCAAAGCGGATTGGTTAATCAAATTCAGCAAGTAGAGGATCAAGCGGATGCAGTCCTGTTTTTATCGCGTTTAAAACAATATGTCATTCCTTTTCCCGAACTAAGCGAAGATGAACTTAAACAATTATTTCCTAAGGTGAAGAAGCTGCACGTTCCTGACTTAAGTAAAGTGAATCACCTGGAATTATCTTATCTTGGATGGAATGATTTGAATTCTAATCGAAAGTATATAGTATTTCAAAAAGCAGGTAATATTGCGGGCCTTTCAGGGGCATTTACTCCATCCAGGCAGCCAGGTATTTGTTCGATCTGCAATGGACTTGAAAAGGTAGGAATGTTCACAGCTACCACACATCGTTCTTCGCAGGGTACTGTAAAAAGAGGGAACTATATTTGTAAGGATAGCTCCGTTTGTAACCAGAATTTAATTGAATTAGATTCTTTTGCTGCCTTTGTCAATAGGATGAAGGGATAGTAAATCTTGTGAGCAACAGGTTATTTTATCCAACTTCATAGAGTCTTATTTGAGTCCCACTCTGCGATCAAGTAAAATAATTGATAATGAATGCGGGAGGGAACTTTATGAAAAAGTATATAGTAGCAGGGGCCGGAATACTTGGGGCATCAACCGCTTACCATTTGGCAAAACAAGGGGCAGATGTGACGATTGTTGATCGCAACGACGCTGGTCAAGCTACAGAGGCAGCGGCAGGCATCGTTTGTCCCTGGCTAACTAAGCGAGTGAATTCTGCCTGGTATCATCTAGTTACAGAAGGGGCAAGATATTATCCGGCATTAATTCATGAATTGGAGGAAGAAGGGGAAACACAAACGGGGTATTCCAAAGTTGGGGCTATAAATATCTTTTCTAAAGAGTCGATGCTTAATGATAAATTAGCTCTAGCAAAAGATAGAAGAAAAACCGTTCCGGAAATGGGCGATATTTCGAAACTCTCTATTGAAGAGACGCAAGCCTTATTCCCACCGTTATCAGGTGAATATGCCGCTTTACATATTAGCGGAGGTGCCCGAGTCAATGGAGCAGCATTGCGGGATGCACTGCTGCGAGGCGCACAAAAAAACGGAGCAGAATTTATTCATAGTGATGCCGAGCTTTTAACGGAAAATGGTAGAGTTAAAGGGATGACATTAGGGGATCAATCTATCCATTATGCAGATCATGTGCTTGTCACCGGAGGGGTCTGGGCAAAGGAGTTATTTGCTTCTTTAGGAAGAACCGTTCAAATCACCTCACAAAAAGCTCAAATCGTTCATTTGCGGCTTCCAGATACAGATACTAGCCGCTGGCCGGTAGTTATGCCTCCTTATGGTCAATATTTTCTCGCTTTTGGGCAGGGGAAGATTGTCGTTGGCGCAACCCAGGAAAATGATAGGAAAGACACGCGGGTTACAATGGGCGGAGTCCACCAGGTGTTGGAGAAAGCGTTGAAAGTGGCCCCTGGTTTCGCAGAGTGTACATACGAAGAAACGAAGACAGGTTTCCGTCCCTTCACTCCAGGGTCATTACCTGTCATTGGAGAAGTGGCGGGGGTAAAAGGGCTGTATGCTGCCAATGGTCTTGGCGCATCGGGTTTAACTAGCGGTCCATTTTTAGGGAAGCAGCTAGCAAAGCTTGCCATGGGTGAGAAAACAGAGATTAACCTTGATCATTACCGAATTACGGAAGCCATTCAGTAAAAAAGCGTCATCCAAACAGTTCCAGTTCCATGTAACGTCAGCGGCAAATCCAGGTGCAGATAAATTCATTCTTTTTTGTTCATCCAAGGTGCCCTCATAATAAATTTGAAAACATACGTATACTTTCATTGTAACCAACTGGATCTCCCTGCTCAAGCAAGACAAAAAAACCGAACGATGATGGATTTATCATCGTTCGGATTTAATAATTGCGATACAGGAAGTGGCACTGCCTCCACCTTGCGGGTACTATTACGGCATAACCAGATGTGGTAGTGAAACAATCTGATATCTGTTGGCTTTTTCTATTCGAGATCTTCTCCAATAATTCTTACTTCTCTCTCCAGATCTACCCCGAATTTTTCCTTCACAGTTTTCTGAACGTGTTCAATCAGGGAAATGTAATCTGAGGTGCTGGCATTATCTTTATTGACAATAAATCCAGCATGTTTAGTAGAAACTTCTGCGCCACCAAAATTTGTCCCTTGTAAGTCACTATCCTGAATTAATTTACCGGCAAAATAGCCTGGCGGTCGTTTGAAAACACTCCCGCAAGAAGGAAACTCCAGCGGCTGTTTAGACTCTCGCTTATTTGTCAGATCATCCATCATAGATTTAATATCTTCGTATTCACCCGGTGATAAGTGGAAAGTAGCTTCAAGGACTATATCGCCACTGTCAGGAATATTACTTGTACGGTAATCTAGATTGAGTTCCGAAGCCAGCCTTTTCACGAGGTTTCCTTGTTTATCTACTACATATGCATAATCTAAAACATCTTTTATCTCTCCGCCGTAGGCTCCCGCATTCATGTAGAGAGCGCCGCCCACAGTACCTGGAATACCACAGGCAAATTCAAGACCCGATAACCTTTCCTTCAATGCATGACGGGAAGCATCGATAATTCTCGCCCCGCTCTGGGCCACTAGTGTGCCTCCGTCCACTGAGATGTCATTTAAATGTTTCAGGTTAATGACCATACCTCGGATTCCGCCGTCTTTAATAATTAAATTAGAACCATTTCCAAGAAGAGTAAAAGGGACGTTTGCTTCATTAGAGAATTTGACCACATTTTGAACTTCTTCAAAAGTTGTAGGTGTGATAAAGTAATCTGCCGTTCCACCAAGTTTTGTGTACAAGTGATCTTTAAGAAGTTCATCCATTTTTACGTTTTCAGGTTTTACTAATTTTAGCAATTCATCGTATATTTTTTGCTTTTTTTCCATTTACACCATTCCTATTTCTTTGTCGTGTTCATGAATGAAGTTTATAACAAATTGGCTTTGAATCAAAGTCTTTTTCTAAAATTGAAAGGATTCCCATTGCATTTATAATCCACTTACCAGTAATTTATGTTTAATGGAAAAGAACGTTTCAATCCTACACTGCCTAACATGGATGAAAAAAGACTTTAAAACTCTTTCAGATAACTCACTAGGAAAGAGAAATCACAGTCTACATTGATTTAATTTCCTCGTAAGGAAATGTTATCCTCGTTTTACAATACACCACCAACTTCTTCTTATTTTCTGAAGGTTTAAGAAACGAAAACAACGGGAAAAACACGGCTGTGTTTGTTTTCTACCGAATTTTCAGAAAGGATGACAATTTGATGACACATTTGAGAAAATACGCTAATCTTGTCAAAGAATCTGTTATTATAAGACTTGTACGAACCTATTAATCTAATGTTATCTAGATGAAATATCTGATATAGTGGGTGAGGATTCAGTTTAAAAGGAAGGTGACTTAATGTGAAATTACTTAAAACGTTCTTTATCACGAGTACGTTTCTGTTTTTTATGTCTGGCTGTAGTGCACTGCCCGTACTTAATCCAAAAGGGCCGGTAGCTGACGCACAAAAAGGACTAATCTATTGGTCTATTATTTTAATGCTTATTATTGTTGCTGCCGTTTTCGTACTTTTCACAGTGATTCTAGTGAAGTATCGTGAACGTCCTGGCATGGAAGACGGCGACCCAGAAGACATAGAAGGAAACAAATGGCTGGAACTGCTGTGGACGGCGATCCCGATTGTTATTGTTATCTTACTTGCTGTTCCAACCGTTACTACCATCTACAAATTGGAGAAAGCGCCTGTAAGCTCTAAGGACCAAGATCCTTTAGTGATTAGAGCTACATCCGCAGATTGGAAATGGTTCTTCTCTTATCCTGAACAAGGGATTGAAACGGTGAATTACCTTCATATTCCTGAAGATCGGGCAGTGAAATTTGAATTAACATCAGCTGACTCCATGGCGGCTCTTTGGATCCCGCAGTTAGGCGGACAAGAGTATAACATGGCAGGTATGATGAATGAACTGATTTTACAGGCAGATCATCCAGGCGTATACGATGGACGAAATGCAAACTTTACAGGTAAGGACTTTGCAAAAATGACATTTAAGGTGCACGCGGATACCCAGGAAGACTTTCAATCATGGGTGAAAGATAAACAGCAAAATGCGCCAAAACTTACGCAAGATAAGTATAATGAATTATTGCTGGAAGGCCTTGTGAAGAAATCCACTTATTCCTCTACTCATTTGCAATTTGTCGATCATGCGAAGCAGCCTGGGTATGCTGTGGAAGTTAGAAAGAAATTAAAAGCCAAAGACCCTCAGTTGGAAGAATCTCATTAAGAGTGGAGGCGAAACAACATGAAATTAGACGAATTTTTTGTCACCGGTGATCCATTAATTTTAGGTGCAGACGTATCGATCGTACTAACTATGGTCGGTATCGTGTTCGTACTAACATATTTTAAAAAGTGGAAATGGTTGTGGGACGAGTGGATTACGACTGTTGACCACAAAAAATTGGGAGTCATGTATATCTTAGCTGCTGTACTTATGTTATTCCGCGGCGGTGTGGATGCGTTGTTAATGCGCGCCCAATTAACTGTACCGGATTCTAAATTTTTAGATCCGACTCACTATAATGAAATATTTACGACCCATGGTACAATCATGATCCTGTTTATGGCGATGCCATTTTTAATTGGGTTATTTAACGTAGTAGTACCATTGCAAATAGGAGCTCGTGACGTAGCTTATCCCTATTTGAATGCAGTAAGTTTCTGGACCTTTTTTATGGGAGCGATGCTCTTTAATATCTCTTTCGTAATTGGGGGTTCACCGGACGCAGGCTGGACTGCTTATACGCCGCTTGCTGAAAATAACTTAAGCCCTGGACCAGGTCAGAACTTCTATCTATTAGGACTGCAGATCGCAGGTATTGGTACGTTGCTGACGGGAATCAATTTCCTTGTTACGATTCTTAAAGTGCGTGCTCCAGGTATGAAGATGATGAGACTGCCAATGTTCTCTTGGTCAGTTGCCATCACTTGTATTTTGATTATTTTTGCTTTCCCAGTATTAACTGTGGCCTTAGCTATGATGACCATTGACCGTATATTTGGAGCCCATTTCTTTACACTGGCTGCCGGCGGTATGCCAATGTTATGGGCGAACTTATTCTGGATATGGGGACACCCTGAGGTTTATATTGTAATCTTGCCTGCATTTGGAATTTTCTCAGAGATTATCAGTACATTCTCTCGTAAGAATTTGTTTGGGTATAAGGCGATGGTATATTCAATGATCATTATCGCTTTCTTAAGCTTTATCGTATGGGTTCACCACTTCTTTACAATGGGAAGCAGTGCAGCTGTTAACTCGTTCTTCTCCATCACAACCATGCTGATTGCCATACCCACGGGTGTTAAAATATTTAACTGGCTGTTTACCATGTATAAAGGAAAAATTAAAATTACCATGCCGATGCTTTGGTCACTGGCATTCATTCCAAACTTTGTTATCGGCGGTGTTACTGGAGTTATGCTTGCGATGGCAGCAGCGGACTATCAGTACCATAATACGTATTTCCTAGTATCTCACTTTCACTACGTATTGATTTCTGGTACCGTGTTCGGATGTTTTGCCGGCCTTTACTTCTGGTATCCAAAAGTATTTGGATACAAACTAAACGAGAAAATCGGCCGCTGGAGCTTCTGGCTCTTTGTAGTCGGCTTTAATGTTTGTTTCTTCCCTATGTACTTCTTAGGATTTGCAGGCATGCCGCGACGTATCAGCACGTACCCTTGGGATACCGGCTGGTTCCCATTAAATGCAGTAGCATCCTTTGGAGGCTTGCTGATGGGTGTCGGGTTCATCGTTCTGCTTTATAACATTTATTACAGTGTCCGCTACGAAAAGAATGTGGAGACTGGAGATCCGTGGAATGCACGTACACTAGACTGGTACACTGAAGCTCCCGTACCGTTCTATAACTTTGCTAAAATTCCTGAAGTCAAGCATCGTGATGAATTCTGGGAAATGAAAAAAGAAGGCAGAGGAAAATTTGATGTGGACAAAGAAGACATCGAAGAGATTCATATGCCAAGTAACTCCGGGGTACCTTTCATCATGTCCATTTTCTTCTTCATATCTGGCTTTGGTCTGGTATTTGAGTGGATCTGGATGGGAATTGCTGGTTTGATCGGTATTCTAATATGCATGATCATCCGTTCGTTCGATAAGAATGAAGGTTACCATGTGAGTGTTGAAAAAATTAAGGAAATTGAGCATAAGCTCAAAGGAAAGGAGGCGTAACGTATGTCAGGACATGCGACACCAATCGATCCAAATAAGCCACTGGAATACCAATCGGAAACCGGCAGGCTGAATATATTAGGGTTCTGGATATTCCTAGGAGCAGAAATCGCCCTGTTCGGTACGCTTTTCGCTGCCTATTTCGTTTTAGATGGACGGATAGGCGACGGGCCGCCTCCTGAAGAGCTCTTCGAACTTAAAGGAGTATTAATTGAGACCTTTCTTCTGCTTACGAGTAGTTTTACCTGTGGAATAGCTATCCATGAGATGAGACGCAGAAGTGTAAAAGGAATGATGATCTGGTTCATCTTTACTTTGCTTTTAGGTTACGGTTTCGTGTTTTTTGAAATTAAAGAGTTTATCACCTACGTTCACGAAGGCGCCTCGTTGCAAACGAGTGGATTTTGGTCAGGTTTCTTTACTTTACTAAGTACTCACGGTCTTCACGTAACAATGGGTACGTTTTGGATGATTTCAATTCTTATCCAAATTGCCGTAAGAGGATTAACTCCTGAAACTGCTAAAAAGGCATTTGTTGTATCCTTGTACTGGCACTTCTTGGACGTTGTTTGGATTTTCATCTTCACGACAGTTTATTTAATGGGGATGGTGATGTAAATGGCAGGAAATAAATACGATCATTTCCCTTGGAGTCACGTAGTCGGTTTTGCATTTTCGATTATTCTTACACTATTTGCTATATGGATTGCATTTTATACAGATCTATCTGTCAGTGCCATTGTGTGGAGCATTATTGGTCTTGCGATTGTGCAGGCAGGTATCCAGTTGTTTATGTTTATGCACGTTCGTGAAGGTGAAGGTCAGACGCAGGTCGCTACCATGTTTTACAGTGCCGGAGTCGGCGTAATCATTGTCATTGGTACAATTTGGGTTATTCGCTCAATCATGTCCATGCCAATGTAATGAAAAGAGTTAAGATAGGGATATCTAACCTCCCTGGCTTTAAATAGACAAGAAAAAGGCGTGAAATCAGTGTTTTACATTTGATTTCACGCCTTTTTTTGTGTTTTATAAGCGTTTCTAGTAATAAGAAAGCTGCCTCTTTATTACTAATGAAGAAACATAAGTAAAGCTGCCAAGATTAACTTGGCAGCTTTATACTTCTTTTAACGAGATTCTTTATTAGCTTTTGCCTTTTGAGTATCCATTTCTAATACTCTTGAAAGCATATTAGGTGCTTGACTGATACGTTTCCGAATTCTTACATCTTTATATAAGACGAGGTACATGGCGTAGTGGGCTAAAAGAATGTTTGCTGAGAAGATGATCAGCAATGCCCAGTACCCAAAAGCACCTAATTGTAATTGTCCAAATTCAACCACGAAATAAGCCCACATGCCCACAATCAAAGGCAGTTGAATGAGTGCTAATTTTCGGTGATCCATCCATAAGAACAGAGGCGTCATACTTGCTAAGAAAACATATACCAAAATTACATCCATTATCCTTCACTCCTTACCATAGTGTATGTTAACGCTTACAACACCATGTACGTATTGTGACTATTTTGTGAACGTTTATTAAACTTATTATAACAATTAACAGAAAATTTAAAAAGTCCTTTCTGCCTATTTTTCCATATTTTTTTATTTCACGTGAATATTTCATCTATAGAATCCAGCAATTAACAAAGATATTACTTATTTTTCCACTTCCAGCGATATATAAACATTCGTTTGTTTTAGATAGAAGGAATGTTAAGGCCGGGAATGGATAAGAAGTAGCATGATCAATGCTGTATGGAAATATATAGAAGTTATTAGATCATGTTAAAGGTAAATAGCAGAAGAAAGCGCTTTATTTAAAAGAAAGTTTCCTATTTTCTGAATACTTATTGCGAAGCTCCTCACAAATTAGTATTATCATTGTAAGCCGATCTAATATTCGTTAAATTTCGACTAATATATGTTTTATGGAAACTTGCAGAAAGGATGGAAATAATGGATAACAAAAAAGATCTTAGAATTCGCAGTAAGGTAATCAGTGAAGGAGTTAATCGGGTTCCTAACCGTTCGATGCTGAGAGCCGTTGGTTTTGAAGATGAAGATTTTAAGAAACCGATGATTGGAGTAGCCAGTACATGGAGTGAAGTTACTCCTTGTAATGTACATATTGACCAATTAGCGAGGGAAGCCAAACAAGGAGCAGCTGAGAATGGCGGTGCTCCGATGATTTTCAATACGATCACAGTGTCTGACGGGATTGCTATGGGGCATGAGGGAATGTATTATTCACTTCCAAGCAGGGAGATTATTGCTGACTCCATAGAGACCGTAACAAATGCAGAACGACTGGATGGTGTAGTAGCTATTGGCGGATGTGATAAAACCACGCCAGGTTGCATGATGGCCATCGGAAGAATGAATATTCCTGCCGTATATGTCTACGGTGGAACCATTCAGCCGGGAAAATTAAATGGTAAAGATATTGATATTGTTTCTTCCTTTGAAGCCGTCGGACAGTATCAAGCAGGGAAAATTAAGGATGAAGAGCTTCACCAAGTTGAATGTCATGCATGTCCAGGTGCAGGAGCATGCGGAGGAATGTACACAGCTAACACAATGGCATCAGCTGTTGAAGCCCTTGGAATGAGTATCCCTGGGTCCTCTTCTACACCTGCAGTGAATGATTATAAAGAAACTGAATGTCGTCAGGCGGGGGAAATGGTTGTAAACTTATTAGAAAAGGATATTTACCCACGTGACATTATGACGAAAAAAGCTTTTGAAAATGCAATTACAGTTGTGATGGCTCTCGGGGGATCTACGAATGCATTTTTACACCTGACAGCAATGGCTCATTCGGCAGGAGTAGATTTGACGCTTGATGATTTTGAGAGAATTCGGCAAAACGTACCTTACCTTGCAGATATGAAACCGAGCGGAAAATATGTTATGCAGGATTTATATGAAGTCGGCGGGGTACCAGCTGTAATGAAGCTGCTTCATGAACACGGGCTTCTTCATGGTGACTGCCTGACTGTAACGGGCAAGACTGTAGCAGAGAATCTGGAAGAAGCTCCTCCTCTTAAAGAAGGACAGAAAGTTATTCTTCCATTCGACGAACCTATCAAGCCGAATGGACCGTTAGTTTTGCTTAAAGGAAACTTAGCTCCTGAGGGTGCCGTTGCCAAAATGTCGGGTCAGAAAATAAGTCGTTTTGAAGGTCCGGCTAAAGTTTACGATAGTGAAGCTGAAGCAACGAAGGCAATTGAGGAGAACTACATTAAAGAAGGAGACGTTCTCGTCATTAGAAATGTTGGACCTAAAGGCGGACCAGGAATGCCGGAAATGCTATCAATTACCGCAATGATCGTCGGAAAAGGACTTGGCGGTAAAGTAGCACTTTTAACTGATGGACGCTTCTCAGGTGGTTCACATGGTTTTGTTATCGGACACGTAGCACCGGAAGCCTTTGTTGGGGGTCCCATTGGATTATTAGAAGAAGGAGATACCATTACAATAGACAGTGATAAGCAGCAGATTAACTTTGATGTAACCGATAAGGAAATCGAACGCCGTAAACAAAAGTGGGTGCAGCCGGAACTTAAGTTTAGAACGGGCATTCTTGCTAAATACGCTCGATTGGTTTCTTCCTCTGCTAAAGGGGCCGTAACCGATTTAGAATTAGATTAATCATGAATTTTTTAAAATGCGCGTGTAGTAGTATATAGGTGGTTCATCAGAAAACCTGAACTTTTGAGTTCGGGTTTTCTGTGTTTTTATGAAGCTAACTGTTCCTTATTCTGCTTCATTCTACAAAGACACAACATATAGCGGCTTGGATAAAACAAACTGCAGACCTGGCTGTGTTTCCCTCAGCATATTATTGACAAGTAGGTGGTACAGCCTCTAGTGATCTCTGTATTATTTCCATTGGGTAGTGTAATGGATTGCTATTTGTATTACTATTGAACAAGAAAGAGGTGGATATAAATGACTGTATTAGGGTTTATAAGACATGGCAGTACATCATGGAATAAAGAAGGAAGGGCTCAGGGATCCTCAGATATCCCTTTAGATGAAGAAGGAAGAAAGGAAGCTTTACTGTTAGCTGATCGTTTAAGTAACGAAAGCTGGGACTATCTAATTTCGAGTGATTTAGTTAGAGCCAGAGAAACTGCAGAAATCATTGCCTCCCAATCTAAGGGAATGGAGGTGCAAATAGATCCACGATTGCGGGAAGTCAGCGGGGGTAAAATTGAAGGAACAACTGAAAAAGAGAGGATCTCCCAATGGGGAAAAGATTGGCGAAAGATAGATGTGGGGATCGAGCGGCAGGCTGCAGTTGTTCTAAGAGGGATGGAAAGTGTTCATGATTGGATGAACAAGTATGAAAATAAAAAAGTTCTTTTTGTCACACATGGCGGTTTTATCAAAATTATATTAAATGAAATGGGACTATTGCTTAATGCCGATGAACATATAGGAAATACTTCATTAAGCTGCTTGCGCTGCTTAGGTGGAGAATATATAGCTGAAACCCTAAATTGTACAAATCATTTAAATGAAGGGATAAAAGCGAACCGCTGAACTGGTTCGCTTTATCCTTTAAGGACCATTGTTGTATGATTTCCACTTTGAACATTCCATTTCCTAAAAAAGAAGTAATGATTAATCTTCTTTTGTATAATTCAAATCCCAGATTACCCCATAAGGATCTTTTACTTTAGCATAGATTGCTCCCCAGAAAGTATCTTGCAGTTCCATTAGGGGTGTACTGCGCTCTGTAAATCGGTCATATAAGGAACGAATTTCTTCTTCACTTTCCAATTCAAGAGCAAGGGAGATGTGATTTCCTATCGTGATGGAAGGTTCTGAAAAAGAGTCAGACACCATAAAGAACAAGGCACCACTTTGAAATTGAGCATGCATGATCCAATCATCCATCTCTTTGGGAGTATCGAAATCAGCCTCTCCAAATGTTTGAATACCTGATACTTCCCCATTAAAAATTACTTTGTAATAACCTAGAGCTTCTTTAGCTTTGCCACTGAATATCAAGTAGGGTGTCGCTTGATGATTCATATTAACCACTCCATTCTATAATCCTGTCTATTATATCTTAAATGAAATGGTGATGGATAACAAGAACGTTTGTTCGACATTTATATAAATATAACTACTTGGCTTGAAGCTGAGCAAATTTACGGTTCCAGACCTTTGCTTTAGTCAAAGAGGGGCCATCCAGCTCAATTTCCCCTGGTTTAACAGCGTTCCCGATAATATAATCTTCAAAATTCATGTGAACGAATTCAAAAATATAGTTAAATTGCTGAACCAAAGGAAGAGCAGTAATTTTAGGATTTGTCCCGCCTGCAGCCACGACATATGCCGTTTTTTTGCTTAATTCTTCTTTCATATTATACCTTGAATCCCGCAAGTATTGGGACCAGCGATCGATAAACACCTTCATCTGACCCGACATTCCAAACCAATAGATGGGGGTAGCAAAGATGATAATATCGTGAGAAAGAAACTGCTTAAGGAGTTCCTCGTAATCATCCTCAATATGTGAAAAACCTTGCTCTGTATGCCGCATATCAACAATGGGTTTAATATGATGGTCTTCTAAATGAATGGTAGAAGATTTCAACCCTGCTGTAATTTCCTTAACTAATTGTTCTGTATTGCCTGCTTTTCTTGAGCTTCCAAGTAAAGTTAGAATTTTCATCTAATAAAACCCCTTAGTATCATTTACAGGATAGTATATCATTGTCATGGGTATTGGAGTTATTTATAATTATTAATAGTAACTATGAATTATTTTGATGGAGGAATGAGATGGATCTTTCTTACCTTTACACATTCAAAGAGGTTGTGAAATCCGGGAGCTATACTAAGACAGGAGAGCAACTGGGTTATGCTCAGTCAAGTGTAACCACTCAGATAAAAAAATTGGAAGAATATTATCAGGTTAAATTATTTGAAAGGGCAGGGCAGAAGATGAGGATGACTCATGCTGGAGAACAGCTTTATGAGTATGTGAAGCAGGTTACCCAGTTGATGGATGAAGCTGAGGAGAGAATCAGCCAAGGAGTGAATGCCGGGGGAATATTGCGTTTGGGGACGGTGGAATCTCTTGCCGCTTATTTCATTACCCCCTACATTAAACAATTAAAATTCAAGCATCCGAAATTAAAGATTCAACTGGAATCCGGTCTCTGCCCTAATCTGAAACAAGGCGTGCTGGAGAGGAGTTTCGATTTGGCAATCATGCTGGATCATCAAATTGATCACCCTGACCTTGCTTCAATACCGATTCGAATAGAGAAAATGATCTTAGCCGTCCCTCCTTCACATAAATTAACGGAGGAGCCAGTGATAAGTGTTTCACAGTTAAGTGAAGAAACACTCATTTTGACTGAAGAAGGCTGTGCTTATCGTGTTCTTTTAGAAAATCTGCTGAGAGATAACAGTATTCAGCCGAACTCCATTATTTCTTTCACCAGTCTTGAAGCTATTAAACAATGTGTGATCGACGGCCTTGGTGTCGCAGTTCTCCCAGAATTAACGGTGAGCAAAGAAATTAACGACGGTACGCTTTCGGCTTTATCTTTTGATACTGAAGAAATGAATTTATTAATTCAAATAATTTTTTTGAAAAAGAAATGGCTTTCCCCCGTTATCAAACAATTTATGGGCATGTTTGCTCAATTAGAATAGAGATATGTATAGGAAGGTTTTCTGAATCTCTAGAGGTGGTATAGCCATATGTGAACTTTTGTAGAGAGGGATGAAATGATGGAAAAACGTACTAATCTCGGTAAATCAGATATAGTGGTCAATCCAATTGGTCTAGGCACAAATGCTGTAGGGGGGCATAATATTTATCCAAACTTGGATGAAGATGCAGGTAAGAATGTAGTGAGGACCGCTTTAGAAAACGGAATGAACTTTCTAGACACGGCTTATATATATGGGCCTGAGCGCTCAGAAGAATTAGTAGGACAAGTGATGAAAGAATACGGGAGCAGAGATGAGATTGTGCTTGCAACCAAAGGGGCTCACGAATTCCGCGGAGAAGAAGTAGTTTTTAACAACCATCCTTCTTTCTTAAGAGATTCTGTAGATAAGAGCTTAAAAAGGCTGCAAACGGATTATATTGATTTATTTTATATTCACTTTCCGGATGAAGATACTCCTAAAGATTAAGCCGTAGGGGCACTTAAAGAATTGAAAGATCAAGGAAAGATCCGTTCGATAGGTGTATCTAACTTCTCTATCGATCAACTTAAAGAAGCCAATAAAGATGGATATGTTGATGTGCTTCAGTCTGAATATAATTTGTTTAAGCGCGATGCAGAAAAAGATCTGCTTCCTTACACTTCCGAAAATCACATAACTTTTGTTCCTTATTTTCCGTTAGCATCAGGATTATTAGCAGGTAAATATGACAAGAATTCTACGTTTGATGATTTCCGCTCTAAAAACCCTCTATTCCAAGGAGAAGAATTCAAACGTAATTTAGAAAAAGTCGATCAAATTAGAGATATTGCAAATTCTCAGGGAGTGGACGTGGCCCATGTAGTGCTCGCCTGGTATCTAAATCAGGATTCCGTAGATGCCGTCATTCCCGGAGCAAAACGCCGGGAACAAGTGGTGGATAATTTAAAAACCTTAGATGTGGAATTATCTCAGGAAGAAGTACAAAAAATTTCTCAAGTATTTTCTTAAATCAAAAAAATAATTAAACTGCATTCTATGGAATGAATAGTGTGCAGACAAATTATATGGCCCGGGCGAATGTGTAAAACATTAGTCCGGGTTTTCCTATGACTAATAACCGTATTCAAATTCAATGGTAGCAGCATGAGCCCATTTATCTTTCACACTTTCGAGGAGTATTAATAATGTATGATATCAACAAAAATTGCGGCATCCACAATGGGGAGTGATATCATGCCAGCCATTACTGGTGATATTTATAGAAGGCGACTGGATTCCCTTCAATCAGAAGTTTGGATTGATGGAGATCAAATGAAAGGGAACATTTCTGAGCATCCAGCTTTCCGAGGAGTAATAAAAAGCCAATCCGAACTATACGATCTTCAACACTCTTCAGGCTCTCACATGACTTTTACCTCTGAACACACAGGTAGTGAAATAGGGACGTCTTTTTTGATTCCAACGTCCAAAGAAGATTTAAGGAAAAGAAGGAAAATGATTCAGCAATGGGCCGGCCACACTGGCGGGTTAATGGGACGCAGTCCTGATTATATGAATACGGTGTTAGCAGCATTTGCAGCTTCAACAGACATACTTACCGGTCAACCCAATTGTTTCCCAGAGAATCTTTTAAAGTTTTATGACTTTGCAAGTGAGAATGATTTATCCTTCACCCATACTTTTATAAATCCACAGACGAACCGATCAAAGCTTGCTTTCTTAGAAGAAGATGTAACAAATGCTAAAATCGTAGGACGAGATGAGAAAGGATTAATCATTAAAGGAGCAAAACTCCTTGCTACTCAGGGAGGGATCACTGATGAAATCATTGTCTTTTCAGCTCCGGGAGTCCAGGATAATTCATGTGCTTATGCTTTTTCTATTCCAAGCAATACACCGGGTTTGAAGTTTATTTGCCGAGAAGCCTTTTCTAGCAGTGATTCCAAATTTAATTCTCCCCTTGCATCGAGATTTGAAGAACTTGATACTATTGTTATATTTGACGACGTGTGTGTGCCATGGGACCGAGTGTTTTTTCACGATAACATACGAGTTGCGAATGACTTTTATATCAAAGGTAAATTCATTCCTTTCACGCTGCACCAAATTGTCTCTAGACAGGCTGTTAAGACCGAACTTGTAATGGGTGTCGCTCAAATGGTAGTTGACACGATCAATATAAGTGAGTATCAGCATGTGCAGGGAAAAGTCACAGAAATTATTAAGGGGCTCGAAATGATCAAGGCCCTGCTATTAAGTTCAGAAGAGCAGGCAGTTTTTGATAAAGCAGGGGTGTGTATCCCTAAAAGAGAACCGCTATATGTAGCGGTTAATACCTTCCAGGAAGTGTATCCGCGATTTATAGAGATCATCCAGTTGCTTTCAGCGAGTGGGATAGTTACGATTCCAACAGAAAAAGATTTTCAATCACCCATAGGGAAAGATCTTGTTCACTATTTACAGGCGTTTGAAGTGGATGGAAAAGAAAGAGTGAAGTTATTTAGATTGGCGTGGGATTTATGTTTAAGTTCCTTTGGTGGAAGACAGACGCTCTATGAACGTTTCTTCTTTGGAGATCCGATTAGACTTTCTCAAACCATCTATCAAATTTACGATAAAACCGATTGTTTAAGCCTGGCAGAAAATATGCTAAAAAGCTGACTCAAAGGAGTCAGCTTTTTATTTATTGGTACTCTTTTTTGCTGCTTGCTCTAGCTGTGATTTTGGCTGCTGATCTTGAATATCTTCGCTCAAACCCTGAGGATTAACTGTCTTCGGGGTCTTCTTTTTATCTGCATTACTCTTATGACTCATATTCAGCACCTCCCCTATAAATAGTGTGCCAATCATCAGGTGAATTATCCACGATATCTATGGAAATACAGTGGGAAAACTGTCATCTTTGCCTGGATTAATCTAAGCTAATTTGCAAAAGATAATAAAGAAAATAGAGGAGGAAAAAATAAATGAAAAACAATGATCGCAGAAGTCATACAGCAGATGCTAAACAAGGATTAGAAATTACGAAAGAACAAGTTTCAGACACTCTCACTGAAGGGACATATGATGCTGAAATTGATTCTCTAAACGAAAACGGTGCTCTTCTCTCTCATAGCGGTAAAGCTATTTCTGAAAATGGGAGCGGTCCAACCGCTAGGAAGGACGGAGGTGGCCACAGTGAGCAGAAGAAATAAAATTCTTGTGCCTGAAGCGAGACAAGGTCTAGATGAATTAAAGGCACAATTGACTAATCAACAAAGACCTGAAGAAGCAAAGTATGAAATCGCTAAAGAAAAAGGCATCCCTCTCAATAGAGGCTACAACGGGCAGCTGACATCAAAGGAAGCGGGAGAAATTGGCGGAAACATTGGCGGTAGTATGGTTCGTGAATTAATCAAAAGAGCAGAACAACAATTGAAGGACCAGCAGTAACAAAAGACATACTTCCGTGTTCTACAATAAATGGAAGTCGATCAGTTTATGGCTCTCCTCTTCTTTAACTTGCTTGAACTTTACGTTTGAAATTCTATTTTAATTTCAGCCCTATAGGGGGTCGGATTTCTGTAGAAGGAAGTTTGATTCCATTTTGATGCGGGAACTGCCGTTAAAAAGGGAAAGGTGGTTAGATAGAATGAATACAAAACGATTAAGCGAAGTAGAAGTAGGGCGAAATTACACCGCAAAAGAATTAGATAGTTTCGTTTCAACAACAGATGTGGTTCTTATTTCAAATAATGAATCACAGCTATTTTCAGAACCGGAACGAGAATATAAAGTGACCCAGTCCTTTAATGGTTTCTTTGAACATTCTTCAGAAGATGGAGAAAAATACTTCCGAGAGAAGAAAACTGTGGTAGTAGAAAAAGTATAACTTATTCATATCCCCCCAGTTGCTATCAGTTTAGATGGACCTGGGGGGGTTATTTATGGAAATAATAGCTGGAATAGGATAAACCAAGATAAATGGGATGAGCATAACCACATTTCATCATATAAAGGAAGGAATTCAAGTTTATGTTTAAAAAACTAGCATCAGATGCATTAGGTCTTAGTGAAGTGGGCAGTGTCGTCTCTGCTGAAGACTACGACAAAGTAGATGCGGATGATTATGTTATGCATGAAGACGGGGAAAAGATTTACTTCCTTATTAAATCAAAGGCAGATGAATACTGCTTTACGAACCAATCCCTAATTCACGTAGACGGTGATAGTGCAGCGAGTAAGAAAAGAACGCTTAGAAGATATCCATATCACACCCATCATTTCTCTGGTGTTGAGCTTGAAACTGCTGGCACAATTGACTTGGATATCGAAATCAAATTCCATCTCGGTGGCGTACAGTTTGACATTGATGTTCATAAAAAATACCTCGAGGATCTAAAACATCTTTATAAAAGCTTGTTAAAAATATCTGAAATCACTTTAGAAAATGAAACATTCACGAGCTATGCTCAACAAAGTATGCAATACGCATCTGATACTTTATTACACAGCCGCAGCCAGGAAAGAAATCTTGCTAGTGAATTCAAACAAATCAATGAAACAGCATTTGATTGGCTGGTCCATACAAAAGAAGAATTTCAAATCAAGGATTTTGGATATATTTTTGAGCAATTTATTAAAGAATAAAGTCTATAAGTAATAAAAGAGGCTCTTTACGCCCGCGATAGCTATCTAATGTAATTAAACAACCCGAACCGAAATAAATTCTTGGTTCGGGTTGTTTAATGGTCTGCTTGTTTTGTTATTTTAGTAAAGCATTATAAAATATTGTAATTTATGGGTGGAATATTTCCTTTGCTACTACAGACACTAATCTTGTCTAATTACAAAGGAGGGACTTCCAATGGGAAGAGATGAACATCGTCATTCAAAAGGTAAAAAGAAATATAAATTACCCCAAACTCCTAAGGATCAGAAGCATCCTGGAATAGATGTAGAGTTTTCTTCACAGCTTGCAGACGAAGAGGATTGGAAAGCAATCGAGAGAGCACAAGCTGCCGACCTTCGTGCGCATAGTAAGAATACTAATCGAAACAGATAACCTCCCATAGACGTCCATCCCAGATCAGTAACTGACTGGGATGGATTATAATTAAAATGTGCAGAATGATTTTTTTGTACAGTTTAAATTGTTTGAACTTGAATTTATTTATGCTATAATACTGAAATGTGACTAGGTCGAAAGTTTAATACTTAATAAAATTCTTTAAGGAGGACATCACATGAAAAACTTAAGAAAATGGATTCCTGCTGTGTTTTTAGGAGCACTGCTAGTGTTGGCTGCCTGTGGTAATTCCGATTCAGGCGATTCAGAAAGCAGCGGTGACAGTGGAAGTTCAGACAATGGTGGAGATAAAGGTACTGTAAGTATTGGTATGAATAACTGGGCGGAAAACGTAGCCGTATCAAACATGTGGAAATTAGTGCTTGAAGATAAAGGCTACGATGTTGAATTGAAAAAAGTGGAGAAGGGCTTTTTATACGAAGCGTTATCCTCTGGAGATCTTGACATAGGAATGGAAATTTGGCTGCCAAACACAGACAAATCATTCTATGAGAAATACAAAGATGATATTGACTGGCGTGAGGACTGGTATGAAGGCACTACACTAGGACTAGTAGTACCTACTTACATGAAAGATATTAATTCAATTGAAGATCTAAAAACAACTGACAAGTTTAAAGACAAGAAAATCATCGGTATTGATGCAGGTTCAAGTATCATGGCACTTACTGAGAAAGCTGTTAAAAAGTATGATCTGGATTATGAACTAGCAGCCTCATCTGGTCCAACAATGACTGCTGAACTGCAGAATTCTATTGAAGATAAGAAACCAGTACTTGTAACCCTTTGGAAGCCGCACTGGGCATTTGCTGATATGGACCTTAAATTCTTAGACGACCCTAAGAACGTTTATGGCGATAATGAAAATATTTCTTATGCAGCGCGTAAAGGTTTAAAAGATGATAATCCTCAAGTTGTTAAATGGTTTGATACATTTAAGATGAATGATGATCAATTAGGAAGTCTAATGGGAGATGTTAACAAAGCTGATTCAGCTAAAGAAGGCGCCCAAAAATGGATTGATGAACACCAAGATCTAATCGACGAATGGACGAAAGAATAGTTATCCATTTGCTAAAAACCCGAACCAGTATTTTTTTGCTGGTTCGGGTTTTTTTGTTTAACTAGAGCTCCGTTATCCTCTGCTTGATCATATAGTTTCTTAACAAGATGTTTTTGTGGAATTTTAATTTTGAAGTTTAACGATTATAAATTCCGGAAACATATTATGTAGAAATAATTTTAGAGTAGAAAAAGGAGTCGATGTTCGATTATGGATATGAATAAAGAAATCAAAAAACTAGAACAAATTCACTTAGAAAAACCACAGCGTGTGTTCACCATGTATTTAAACACCGACCCTTCTGACCCTGACCAGCAAGGCGGAGAATGGAAAATACATTTAAAAAATGGTTTAAATAATTTTGAAACTTATTTACAAGAAGAAGGAGACTCAGATGAAAAGAGAAACTTCTGGTCGGTAAAAGAAAAAGTTCAAAATTTTGTAGAAGAAAATGAGCAGCATTTCGCGAAAAGTGTGGTCTTATTTGCTACGGCAGATGAAACCGTGTGGTTTGCCGAGCGTTTCCAGATGCCTGTAAGAAGCGAATTTTATTGGGAAGAGAGTCCTGTTCTTGATCAATTAAAAGACATGCATCAGTCTTTCCCTAAAACGGGCATTATCTTGACCCAGAAAAACCAAATTAAGCTTATTGATGCAGAACTTGGCTCATTGAATGATACTCAAGTGTTAGAATTGGATCTGGACACTGAGGATTGGAGACAGCATCAAGGACCTCACAGTGCCGACGCTTCCATGGGTTCAGGCGGAGCAAAAAGTTCCAAGCAGGATAAATTCAAGGAGCGTTTTGAGGCAAATCGATATCGCTGGTATAAAAGTATAGCTCCAAAAATTGATAAATTGGCTAAAGAATATGGCTGGGAGCGCTTTTATTTAGTAGGTGATAAAGAGGAGCTTAAAGACTTGCAAGAAAACATGAATAAACAAGCGGACGAATTTATTAATAAGAATCTTCTTGATCATGAAGAAATGCATGTGATTGAAGAAGTCGTACCATCTTAAAGAATAATGATTGAACTAAAGTGGTGCAGAGAGTAGTCTCTGTACCATTTTTTTATTTAGAGAAACAAGGTTGAATTGAGCGGACTTTTTAAACATCAGACAATAGTATGATAATATAATATTTAGTAAAAATAATTCGTATAGGAGCAATTTTATATGTATGTCGTAGACTCTGCCGTAGTGGTTCCAGAACATAAAGCGGGAGATTTAGTAGCTATCTACAAGAAGCGTTCGAAGTTGGTGGACCGTGCTCCAGGCTTTCGTTCGTTTCAGCTTCTCCAAAATGAACGAAAGCCCGGAGAATTGACAGTCCATTTAGAATGGGAATCCAAGAGTGACTATCTAAATTGGGCACGCAGCGAAGAATTTAAAAAAATTCATGAGTTGGAAAAGAAATACCCAGATAAAGAACTTCAAGGGATTGTTCCTAAAGTAACGAAATATGAGGTTGTAGCCTTATGAAGACGGAAGAGAAGGAGCTTATCGTTCACCAAGTGGTAAGAGAAATTTATGATGCTTACCCTGATTTACTGGATAAGTTTGGAGAGAATGGTCGATTGCGTACAGAAGAAGATAATTATCATCATTTAAATCATCTGGTCTCCGCATATGAGATGAGAAATATAGACTTTTTTATCGATTATACTTTATGGTTAAATACTCTACTGACTTCAAGAGGGGTCGGCACGCCAATTATTATTGATAATTTTGAACGTTTAGTTCGCTTGCTCAAACAAAATTCTTTGGAAAATGAAGAGGAATGCAGTATGTGTATTGATTATTTGAAGGAATCACTTCAAAAGCTGCGTACTCTTTAGCTGAAAGAGGTGAAATCAATTGGATCAACATGTAAAAACGTTAGCTCACTTGTTTTTAGATGGAGAAGAAGATAAGGCACTTCATTTTACGGAAGAGTTATTAAACGAGTATTCCTTAATGTCGTTTTATGAAGCTATTATCACTCCTGCTATGTATTACATTGGGGAGCTTTGGGAAACCAATCAGATATCTGTTGCAGATGAACACTTGGCAACTGCCATTTGTGATTTTGTTATTTCCCAAATAAAGGGTAAGGAAACCGTGCGTTCCGGGAATGATCAGTCAAGTGGACGAGCATTATTTTTCGGTATGGAGGAAGAACAGCATTACATTGGGTTGAAAATGGTGTCAGAGAGTTTTAAAGCTCATGGCTATCAAGTGCGTTATTTAGGTCCGAATTTGTCACTTGAGCATTCCCTCATACAAATAAACAAGTTTAAGCCGGAAGTTATAGGTTTATCAGCTGCTCTATCTTATCGGCTGCCAGGATTAAAGGAAATCATCAAACGATTCAGCGAGTTAGAATGGAAACCTCTGATTATGATTGGAGGAAGAATGGCAAGGAAATTTGCATTGGAAGAACTGGAGGCAGATCAAGTCATGATCGTTAAGGACTTGCACCACTTAAGTAAGTGGTTTGAAGAAGGAAGGGAAGGTTTGATTAATGAAACAAGTTGATTATCCTTTTCCTTTACCCTACTATACAGTAAATCGTAATTTTACGATTCAAACTTATTCCAAGGAAGCGTTCGAATTAGCGGGAGTTCAACAAAATCTGTTGGATATTATCGACCCGGAAAGTCATAATAAACTGCGGGATTGGGTTTCCGCAGATGGACATCTAGCAAGGTCGCCGCTGGAGATTAATTTAGTGCCGCTTAAGGATTCTGAGCAGCTTCAAACAGCCGATGTGTATTTAGGATGGGACAATGATTTATATGCTCAGGTGATGATTCTTGTAAAAGATAAGAAATTAGCTAAAGTTACTCACTCCCTGCAGCAATTAAGGACACGTTTAGAGGATACGAATTTTGAATTAATGGAGAAAAAAGAGGAGTTAGAAAAGGTCATCGAGCAAAATAATCACCTTTCTGCTCCGTTTATTAAATTAACGAACCGACGTGCATTGGTGCCCCTGTTTGGAAATTTAACACAAGAAAAAATGAATGCTGTCTCCAATCATTTGCTTTCAACGGCCCAGAAGGAAAGCGCTGAGGTCATATTATTTGATTTTACTGCAGTAGGGGAAGTGAACAAGGAAAGTATTGAAATTCTCATTCGTTTAATGACCTCGCTTTTTTACATGGGAGGAAGAATTGTGGCGTTAGGTGTGAAGCCAGAACATGCTAAATTGCTGCACCGTGAGGATTTTCCTGCTCGTCTCCAATTTATGAATTCTGTTGAACAAGCCCTGATAAAAGATTTCGATTGAACTACGAATCCCCTTCTAAACTTATGAAGGAGGATTTTTTATTTTCAAGAAAGATCAACCAGGTTAACTTGAAAGATAGGTAAGGAAGTTTTTTTAAAAAGCTTCTACAGAAATTTTTTATAATGATTGCGTTAAGAATGTTATGTTCGCTAATAATTGTGGAATAAACCTTATAGAACTTGAAACAGACTGATAAGTTACTATTAGTCTAAAGAAGGTTATCTTATCAAATATTCGCAAATTAACCAGAAAGGATGAAACAATATGCAATTAACACTTGAAGTCAATGGTATGACATGTGAACACTGTGAAAAAGCAGTAAAAGGGGCTCTTGAGGAACTAGAAGGCGTTCACGGTGTGGACGTTGACGTAAGCAGCGGAAAAGTGGACGTAACTTATGATGAATCCTATGTATCCAAGTCTCTAATGAAAGAAGCCATTGAAGCTCAAGGGTATGAGCCAGTAGGGTGAAAAGATTAGAACACCATCAAAAAAAGGGAAGAAGTTGTGGGTCTTCCCTATATCCTTTTATATAGAAAACCCGAACCAGTGCTATTGGTTCGGGTTTTCTGCTGTGATCAAAATTTTTGACCGAGTCGATTAATTATTGGACAGAATAAGGGAGTTGGGACTTGTAGCCTGTAAACTGCTGATAGGTTTGCTGCACCTTGGTTTGTTCAGCTTGCTCCACTGCGTACCAGCCATTTTTAAACATTAAGTTATACAGGTTTCTCTGACAGTCCTGGGTTTCTTTAAAGATTGTTGCTAAATCCTGGTAAAGAGCCTGGTTGCTTGCTTCATTAAGCGCAATGTTATAGGAATTGGTCATGTATTTTTCTGTTGTTAATTGATCATTAATAAAATCACGTTCGTTCATTTGAGGTGTTTTAGGTACGGTTGTTTCAGGATTTTGAATTTTACTTGCTGATGGATTCATCAATGGGCCTCCTCAGTTGGTTTGCTGATTTTGCGAGTTTAAGTGCATAAGAATCTTATCGTAATGACGTTGGTGCATTTGTCCTGCTTCTTCTAAAGCGGACTGGATCTCAGGTGACTGACAATTCTGGGCAAAGAAGTGAGCTTTTTTACAAGCGTTCAAGTTCCAGGACAGCATATCAGAAATATAAAGCTGATCTTTCGTGCTGACTATGTTTGGTACTTGAGACATAGCTTGTGCCTCCTGCATGTGATTTTGATTTGGTGACATGTTTCATCCTCCTTTGTAAATTCTCGAATAGTATGCCCGCTGAGGCATTAAATATGAGAAATATGTGACCTTAATATGGAAATATATATAAAATTATGTCGAAATATTTAAGTAGATGGATACCCAATTTTTATAAAAAGTGATAAAATATAAAATGTGATCGGTTACAAGATTTAATTTTCATAATTTTCACTTGGGATGGTTTAAATAGAATGATATCTTTTATTTGACCTTGGCATCAGGAGGGTTTTTTAGTATGGAAAAAGTACTTCGCAACTTCTTTTTATTTCTTTCTAAAAATCGGTTTTTTACTAAAATAGCAAAAAGATACGGACTGCGTTTTGGAGCCGGCCGCTTTGTTGCCGGAGAGACAGTTCCTAATGCAGTAGAAACCATAAAGATTTTGAATAGAAAAGGGATGGCCGTTACAATCGATCATTTGGGGGAATTTATAGATAGTGAGCAGGAAGCCCGTCATGCGGCAGATGAATGCATTGAAGCTATTAACGCCATCGCTCAACACAATCTTGATTCTCAATTGTCTCTTAAATTGACGTCTATGGGACTGGATATTTCAGAAGAGTTAGTGCTTGAGAATATGCGCAAAATTCTTGAAGCAGCACAGAAGCATGATGTGTTCGTAACAATTGACATGGAGGATCAGGCTCGCTGTGGCAAAACGCTGGAGCTGTTTAAAGAACTGAAAAAAGATTATGATCATATCGGCACGGTCCTACAAGCTTATTTGTACCGTACTGCAGAAGATGTTGCCTTATTAAATGAATATCATCCTAATCTGAGATTAGTGAAAGGGGCATATAAGGAATCGCCTAAAGTTGCCTTTCCTGAAAAATCGGACGTGGATGAGAATTATAAAAAAATAATTAAGCTTCATCTTGAAAATGGAAATTATACAGCAATTGCTACCCATGATGATGCCATCATTGAATATACCAAACAGCTTGTTGAGGAAAAGAATATTCCACGCGGGCAGTTTGAATTTCAGATGCTATATGGAATTCGTGTAGAACGACAGGAAGAGCTGGTAAAGGAAGGCTACAAAATGCGTGTATACGTGCCCTATGGAAACGACTGGTACGGTTACTTTATGCGCCGTTTAGCTGAAAGGCCGGCCAATGTTGCTTTTGTACTTAAAGGAGTTATTGGTAAATGATAAGGGATTAGAGCTTCTCCAATTGGAAGCTCTGGTCCAAAAGGAAAAAAATTACTGATAACAGATCAAAAAGGATTGCGAAATGTCTGAAAATATTTTATAGTTAGATTAGAGATTGAAATTTGTAGAAATATATTTTTTTAACCATAAAATGAATGAGTATTCATTCAAAATTGACAGGGGGAAATCACATGACTCGAAAAATAAAACGTGCGGCAGTCCTTGGTTCAGGGGTAATGGGAGCAGGAATTGCGGCTCATTTAGCAAATGTGGGGATTCCTACACTAATGCTGGACATAGTCCCTCGTGAACTTACGGAGGGTGAAAAACAAAAGGGGTTAACTTTAGAGGATGCAGCTGTAAGGAACAGAATTGCTGCTGCAAATAAGGAAGCACTGAAGAAACAGAAGCCTTCCCCGCTGACGAGTCAATCCAGCTTACAACTTATTGAGGTTGGGAACATGAGTGATCATATGACCAAACTTGCAGAAGCCGATTGGATCATTGAAGTGGTAGTCGAAAACCTAGAGGTAAAAAAGAAAGTTCATGCTCAAATAGAACAGTATCGAAAACCTGGATCTGTAGTCAGTTCAAACACGTCTGGAATCTCCATTAATGCAATGGCGGAGGATTGCAGTGATGAATATCGCAGCCATTTCCTTGGAACGCACTTCTTTAATCCTCCTCGATACTTAAAGTTATTAGAAATTATTCCTGCCAAAGAAACAGATCCAGAAGTTCTTCAATTTATGAAAGTTTTTAGTGAAGACGTACTTGGTAAAGGAGTAGTGGAAGCGAAAGATACACCAAATTTTATAGCCAATCGCATTGGTACTTACGGTTTACTGATCACGGTTCAAAAAATGCTAGAAGAAGGGTACAGTGTCGGGGAAGTTGATTCAGTGACTGGACCCCTGATAGGAAGACCTAAGAGTGCTACTTTTAGAACTCTGGATGTAGTTGGTTTAGACACGTTTATCCATGTAGCCAAGAATGTCCATGATCAGGTAGAGGGGAAAGAACAGCAAGCATTTAAAGTTCCGGAATTCATGAATACAATGCTTCAAAACAAATGGCTCGGCGCGAAAAGCGGTCAAGGGTTCTTCTTAAAGAAGAAGGGAGATAAAGGGAGTGAAATTCTTCAGCTGAATCCCGAAACTTTAGAATATGAACCGCGAGAAAAACTGAAGACGAAAGCTACAGAATTAGCTAAACAGGAGAAAGGTCCGAGGAAAAAATTGAAAGCTCTTGTTGCTGCTCAAGGAGATCGGGCCGGAGATTTAATTTGGTCTATAGTCAAACCTGTACTGCTGTATTCCGCGAACCTATATGGAGAAATCGCCGACGATATTCCTTCCATTGACCGGGCAATGAGGTGGGGATTTGGCTGGGAATTAGGTCCATTCGAAATGTGGGACGCTATCGGTGCGGATTCATCGATAGAAAGAATGAAGGAAGAAGGAGATGTTATCCCGGAATGGATAGAGCAATTCATGTCTCAAGGAAATTCCTCCTTTTATAAAGAAGAAAATGGAACCGTTTCCTTTTATCATCACGGAAACTACAAGTCCTTATCGTTTAATAAGAAAAATATAAATCTGCGACGCCTTAAAGAAACGAATGAAGTCATTAAGAAAAATTCTGGTGCAAGTTTGATAGATCTTGGAGATGGAGTAGCTGGTCTGGAGTTCCATTCCAGAAGTAACGCAATCGGGATGGATATTATCCAAATGGTCAACTTTGCAATTGAACATGTTGACCAGAATTTTGAGGGGCTGGTGATTGGGAACCAGGCGAAGAATTTCTGCGTAGGGGCTAATCTCGGTATGATCCTGATGGAAGCTCAAGATTTTAACTTCTTTGAAATAGAGATGGTCGTTAAACAGTTTCAGGATGCAATGATGCGAGTCAAATATTCTGATAAGCCCGTTGTAGCAGCTCCATTTGCCATGACTCTAGGCGGGGGTGCCGAAGTTTGTCTGCCTAGTGCGGCAATACAGGCTTCTCAGGAAACTTATATGGGGCTTGTAGAAGCAGGTGTTGGTCTGATTCCAGGCGGTGGAGGAAATAAAGAACTGTATTTGAAGCACTTACGAAACGTTCCTCAGGGGGTTGATTTTGACCTGCAGAAGATCACGAATACCGTTTTTGAGAAAATAGCCTTGGCTAAAGTATCAACATCAGCCGAAGAAGCGAAAGAAAATGGTTTCTTAGACCACAAAGATGCTATTAGTGTAAATGGAGATCATTTACTGCATGATGCAAAACAAAAAGTACTTGGTCTGGCTCGTTCGGGTTACCAGGCACCTAAACGGACACGCGTCCCTGTAACGGGGGAGCAAGGCTATGCAACGATGCTTTTAGGGGCAAAATCACTAGCGCTCAGCGGGTATGCAAGTGAGCATGATTTGAAAATTGCGGAGAAACTAGCCTTCGTCTTAGCGGGAGGACGCATTCAAGAAGGAAGTTTAGTAGATGAACAGTATTTATTAGATTTAGAGAGAGAAGCCTTTTTAAGTCTCGTTGGGGAAGCTAAAACCCAGGCACGTATGCAGCATATGCTGTTAAAAGGAAAGCCATTACGTAATTAAAAGCAGAGGGGGAAATGCCGTGAAGGAAGCAGTTATTGTAGCAGGAGCAAGAACTCCGGTCGGCAGGGCAAAAAAAGGATCATTGGCACACTCACGACCTGATGATCTTGCGGCCATAACCATAAAAGAAACTTTACGAAGAGCGAGTAATTATGACGGGGCAATTGATGATGTCATTATCGGGTGTGCTATGCCCGAAGCGGAGCAAGGGATGAATATGGCGCGGAATATAACAGGTTTAGCGGGATTAGATTACCAAGTACCGGCGATCACGATTAACCGATACTGTTCCTCTGGACTTCAAAGTATCGCCTATGCTTGTGAAAAAATCATGCTTGGCCACAGTGATACCGCGATTGCTGGAGGAGCTGAGTCGATGAGTCTCATTCCCATGGGCGGGCACGTCATAAAACCAAACATAACCTTAGTAGAAAATGCCCCTGAATATTATATGTCTATGGGGCATACAGCTGAGGAAGTAGCTACTCGGTTTAACATATCCCGCGAGGATCAGGATGCATTTGCTGCCCAAAGCCATAAACGGGCTGCTGCAGCTATTAAAGAAGGTAAATTCAAGGATGAAATCGTCCCGGTGGAAGTCGTTAATCGGGAAGTAGGAAGCGATCATAAAGTAAAAGAAAGCAAAACAGTCTTTTCTATGGATGAGGGGGTACGTCCAGGTACAACCACAGAGATTCTTGGCAAGTTAAAGCCGGCCTTTACTGTAAGAGGTTCCGTAACAGCTGGTAATGCCTCCCAAATGAGTGATGGAGCAGCTTCCGTTTTAGTGATGGATAAAGAGAAAGCTGAATCAGAAGGATTAAAACCGCTAGTGAAATTTCGCTCCTTTGCAGTGGCAGGGGTGCAGCCGGAAATTATGGGAGTAGGTCCGATTGAAGCGGTTCCTAAAGCCTTAAAGATGGCTGGTTTGAGCCTTTCCGATATTGGTTTATTTGAATTAAACGAAGCGTTTGCCTCTCAATCCTTACGGGTCATTCGAACATTAGAACTAGATCCTGCAAAGGTGAATGTGAATGGCGGAGCGATAGCCCTTGGGCACCCGTTAGGATGTACAGGAACAAAGCTGACTTTAAGTCTGATCCATGAAATGAAACGAAGAAATGAACAGTTTGGTGTAGTTACAATGTGTATTGGCGGCGGCATGGGAGCTGCTGGTGTATTTGAATTAATTTAATGAGGAGGAAATAAAATGAGTGACATTAAACAAATGATTAAAGGCGGCGGCTTCATTGTTGAGGATTTAACCGCGAATGACATTGTTACACCTGAAGACTTCACAGACGAACATTTAATGATTGCCAAAACAGCTGAAGATTTCGTATTAGGAGAAGTGGTTCCGAAAATCGATAACCTGGAAAACCATGAATTTGAGCACTCCGTAGCGTTACTGAAGCAAGCGGGCGAGTTAGGGCTGTTAGGTGCGGATGTACCGGAAGAATATGGCGGACTTCAACTGGATAAAATCAGTTCCTCCTTAATTACAGAGAAGTTCTCAAGAGCCGGGGGTTTTTCGGTTACTCATGGAGCTCATGTTGGGATCGGTTCTCTACCTATTGTTTTCTTTGGAAATGAAGACCAGAAAAATAAGTATCTCCCTGCACTCGCCACCGGGGAAAAACTTGCGGCGTACGCGTTGACAGAACCAGGTTCAGGTTCTGACGCACTTGGGGCAAAGACAACAGCGAAATTAAATGAAGAAGGTACGCATTATTTACTGAATGGTGAGAAACAATGGATTACCAACTCTGCTTTTGCTGATGTGTTTGTCGTGTATGCGAAGGTTGATGGAGAGAAGTTCACGGCATTTATAGTCGAGCGGGAATTCCCTGGAGTTTCTACTGGCCCGGAAGAAAAGAAAATGGGGATCAAGAGTTCCTCAACAAGAACTCTTGTTTTAGAGGATGCCAAAGTGCCCGTAGAAAATGTGCTGGGAGAAATCGGCAGAGGACATGTGATTGCTTTCAACATTTTGAATGTAGGACGCTATAAACTGGCCATTGGAGGAGTAGGCGGTGCAAAGCGTGCAATAGAATTATCTGTTAAATATGCGAAAGAAAGAAAACAATTTAAAACTCCTATTGCAAGTTTTCCATTAATACAAGAAAAAATTGCATCTGTCGCAAGTAACACTTATGCAAACGAAAGTGCAGTTTACAGGACAGTAGGATTGTTCGAACAGAGTATGGGGAAATTAACCGACGAGGAATTAAAGGATGGGAAGGCTGTAGCAAAAGTAATTGCTGAGTACGCCATCGAGTGTTCCTTGAATAAGGTTTTTGGTACCGAACTCCTGGATTTTGCTGTGGATGAAGCGGTTCAAATTCACGGTGGCTATGGATTCATGCAGGAATATGAAGTCGAGCGTATGTATCGGGATTCTAGAATTAACCGTATTTTTGAAGGAACAAATGAAATTAATCGGATGATCGTACCCGGTAACTTGCTTAAAAAAGCGATGAAAGGTGAGTTGCCATTACTGCAGAAAGCTCAGGCTCTTCAAGAGGAAATTATGACAATGATGCCTGAGGAACCAGGAGATGCAACGCTGGAACAAGAAAAATATTTGCTGAAAAATGCCAAGAAAATCGGCCTATTAGCTGCCGGATTAGCTGCTCAGAAATATGGGGAAAAACTCGAGAACGAACAAGAGCTGCTTGTGAATATTGCTGATATTACTGGTGAAATTTACAATATGGAGTCAGCGATCTTGAGGACGGATAAAGCCATTCAGAAATCTGGTGAAGAGAAAAATAAGCAAAAGCTGCTCTATACAAAAGTATATGTGCAGGAAGCTTTTAATAGGATTGAGGCTCATGCAAAAGAAACTCTTATTGCAGCTGAAACTGGTGACTCACTGAGGATGATGCTGGGAGCGCTCAGAAAATTAACCCGTCATACACCAACGAATGTAATAGCGCTAAAACGCCAGATCGCTGCGAATCTAATTCAATCCGAGAAGTATATCGTCTAATCAGGGGGATAAACCTCTCGTTATGATCATTCATAACGGGAGGTTTTTTAGTTCATACTAGAAAACTAATGAAGAAAACTTTTATATAATCCAAATTCTTCTGTGAAATTACTCCAATCAGTATGGTAAAATATTAGACAAGACTCGGTAAGGAGAGTAGTTATATGTCATTGGATTTCTATTGGTATCCTAATTGCGGTACTTGTAAGAAAGCGAAGAAGTGGCTGGATGACAATAGCATTGCTTATAACGCGATACATATTGTTGACCACCCCCCGACTGCTGAGAAACTGAAATCGTTCGTAGAGAAGAGTAATCTATCTGTTAAAAAATTTTTCAATACGAGTGGAAAAAAGTACAGAGAATTAAACATGAAAGAAAAACTCCCTGAAGCTTCCGAGGAAGAAATGTTAGAATGGTTATCCTCCGATGGAATGCTGATTAAACGTCCTATTTTAACTGACGGGAAAAAGGTCACGGTAGGTTTTAAGCAGGATCAGTTCGAAAACATGTGGGGATGAGCAGAACATTGGAAATAAAAGCGATTAGCTTTTATGTTAATATTTGTTGTTTATAACTTAAATGTGGAGGGATTTTAATGAGTTTACCAAAAGATCTGCGTTATTCTGAAGAACATGAGTGGGTTAAAGAAGAAGGAGAAAAAGTACGGATTGGAATTACTGATTTTGCTCAATCGGAGCTTGGTGATATCGTATTCGTAGAGCTTCCGGAAATTGGTGATGAACTGGAAGCTGATGAACCTTTCGGCAGTGTGGAATCTGTAAAAACTGTATCAGAATTATATGCTCCTATAAGCGGTAAAGTAGTAGAAATTAATGAAGAACTGGAAGACAGCCCGGAATTCGTTAATGAATCCCCGTATGAAAAAGCCTGGATGGTTATTATTGAGCCAACTCAATCTTCAGAAATGGATCAATTAATGTCCCCTGAACAGTATGAAGAAATGATTAACGAAGATTAATTCTAAGGCGATGGCATTCTTTTAGAAGAATTTGTACAGGCAGGGCAACATCAGCTTCCTTGACTGACATGATCGTAAATACTTAATTAATCATGATCAGACCATGCCCTTATTTGGCATGGTCTGTTTCTATATAGTGGGTGAGAGTAATGAAAGAAGATCGCATAGTCATCGTTGAAGGAATTACCGATAAAAAGAAAATAAAAAAAATTCTCGATGAAGAGGTAGAAATTATTTGTACACACGGGACACTTGGCGTAGAGCGGATGGAGGAGCTTATTTTAGACTATAACTTGGACCACCGAATAGTATTTATTCTGGTGGATGAAGATGATTCTGGCAATAAATTAAGGAAAATGCTTACGCAGGAACTTCCACATGCGGATCATATTTATATTGATAAAGCGTTTAGGGAGGTAGCTGCCACCCCAGAGCCTGAACTTGCCCGGGCTTTATTAAGCAGACACTTTATCGTTAAGCCGATTTACTTGATTTAGGAGGAAGAGAATGCAGCAACTGGACAACAAAGAAGTGAACAGCCAATTAGCCAAAGAACCGATTGCCCTTACATTTATTCACAGTCCATTCTGTGGAACCTGTCATCTGGCAAGAAAAATGCTGACTACTATTGAGTTATCATATAATAAAGAGGTGTTTTATGAATTAAATGCTTCTTTACATCCTGCGCTCATGCAGGATTACCAAGTAGAAAGTGTTCCCTGCCTTCTTGTTACACAGCATGGGAAGCTTAAAGAGAAAGTATATGCTTTTCACTCTGTTCCTTTTATGTACGAGAAAACTGCTGATTTTGTAACTATTTAATTGAATTTCCCGGGAAATGACGAGCGAATTTCTTTAGTGGTTAAAGGAAAAACCCCTCCTGATAACGAAACCTTTTTACAAGGATTAAAGGAGGAGTTTTTTTATGGTTGAAATGATCGAGTCTTGGATGGAACGTGTCAATCAGAGGAAGGACTTACTGCCTAGCTGGAGAGAAAGGGAAGTGACCCTCGAGGTCAACGCCCCGCCTGTGCATAATATCAGCTTGATTATTGACCAAAACGGTGTCAAATTAGGTGGTAAGCAAGATCAACACGGTAAAATCCATTTAACCTCCACTCCCGAAATCGTTCAGGAGATCCTTCAGGGAAATCATAAATTAACGGCGCTTTCAAAGGATACCATTGATATTTCGGGGAGTTATCGGAATGTATTATTTTTAGAATCCTTATTTTTATTATCCAAGTAACTTTCCTATCGCTTCTACAATATCGAAAAAGGAAGCCTGATCTCCAAATTGGGCAGAGATTTGACCTTGCTGATCAATAATTACAGTTGTAGGAACTCCGTTGCACTGGTATAAATCGTAAACTTCTCTACTGTTGTCTTTTACTGTGGGCTGAGTGATAAATTTATCAGCAAATGCCAGTCCTTCTTGGGTATCTCGTTCTCTCCCTGTGACATTGATCGTTAACATTTTCACTTTCTCATTATCCATGGATTGGTACAACTGTTCTTTCTTAGGCATGTCTTTTCCACAGTCAGGACACCAGGAGACCCAGAAGGTAAGAACGATTACTTTTCCTAAATCGGTTTCTAATTGGTACATTTGATTAGAGTCTATATAAGGTAATTGAAAGAGCGGTGCATGAGTCAATGTGAATTCTCCTTTTCATTAATGTTGACGCCTTTATTCTCCCATGCTAACATATGAAATAATTTAATAGCGACATCTTAACTTATCCAGAGAGGTGGAGGGACTGGCCCTTTGAAGCCCAGCAACCGGTTGAATAATACGGTGCTAATTCCAGCAAAGCTTTATGCTTTGAGAGATGAGAAGAGAACAAGAGAAGTCTCTTCTTTTTAAGGAGGGATTTTTTTAGTGTCTGGAAACCTCATACTAAATCAATAAAGTAAAAGGAACGGACTAACCTTTTAGTTGACAGATAATTAAAAATGATGCTAGAATCCTTTTTGTGCTTCTTAAACGAGTTAAAGTGATAATAAGTTAATAAATTAAAATCTCTTATCAAGAGTGGTGGAGGGACGGGCCCGTTGATACCCGGCAACCGTTGAGTATGAACACTCAAAAAGGTGCCAATTCCTGCAGAGCATGTATAGCTCTGGCGGATAAGAGAACAGACAAATCTGAAGATAAACTTCGCCTTTCTGTTCTCAAGCAGAAAGGCTTTTTTATTGGGGAGGAAAACTATGATTTCAATTAAGGAATTGTCTAAAGTTTTTCATACGAAAGACCAGGACGTCCAAGCAGTAGATCAGTTAAACCTTGAGATTGATAAGGGAGAAATTTACGGAGTGATCGGCTATAGCGGAGCGGGCAAAAGTACGTTTATCCGCCTGCTTAACAGGCTGGAAGATCCAACGGCCGGGAGTATTAGAATAGACAACCAGGATATAACTTCTTTGAACAAAGGCAAGCTTCGGCTGGCACGTCAGGAAATTGGAATGATCTTTCAGCATTTTAATCTGCTTTGGTCAAGAACGGTTCATGATAATATTGCTTTTCCTTTGGAAATTGCTGGTATGACTAAAGCTAAGAGAGATAAACGGGTGGAAGAATTGATTGACTTAGTCGGTTTGAAAGGCAGAGGGCAGTCCTATCCCTCCCAATTGAGCGGCGGCCAAAAGCAAAGAGTGGGAATAGCGAGAGCTCTTGCTAATAACCCTAAAGTTCTTCTTTGTGATGAAGCAACTTCTGCCCTTGACCCTGAAACCACCGACTCGATACTGGATTTATTAGTGGATATCAATGAAAAGTTAGGGCTTACGATTGTTCTTATTACCCACGAGATGCATGTAATTCGCAAAATTTGTCACCAAGTGGCCGTTATGGAAAGTGGGCGTATTGTTGAACAGGGAGATGTTCTCGATGTATTTCTTTATCCAAAAGAAAAAGTTACTAAGCGTTTCGTCGATCAGGTAATGGGAGATCCGGAACGGGAGCATTCATTAAATCTTATTAATGACACTTATAAAACCGGAGAAATTCTCCAACTGCACTTCATAGGAGAAAATACTAACCAAGCGTTGATTAGTGAAATATCCAGGTCGTTTAAAGTGGACGTTAATATTCTGCACGGAAAAATCACTCAAACTCAAAAAGGGGCATATGGAACTTTATTCGTTCAATTTGCTGGGGAAGAGCAGGAAATAAAACGAGCGATAGAATATTGTCGTTCAACTTCTGTGGAAGTAGAGGTGAGTCCGCATGTTTAGTCAATTGTTCCCTAATGTAAATTTAGAAGATATGATTACAGCCACCAATGAAACTATTTATATGACAGTGATTTCAGTGGCAGGAACATTTATTCTGGGATTGCTGTTAGGTTTATTACTTTACTTATCCGGTCCCGGAGGTTTATGGCAGAATAAAACATTAAATTGGATTACAGCTGCAATTGTCAATGTTTTTCGTGCTATTCCCTTCATTATATTGATCCTTCTGCTATTCCCGTTTACTGATTTCTTAGTGGGTACTATTCGAGGGCCAAATGCTGCCCTGCCAGCACTGATCATAGGAGGTGCCCCATTCTATGCTCGTCTCGTTGAAATTGCATTAAAAGAAGTGGATAAAGGTGTAGTGGAGGCGGCTAAATCAATGGGGGCTAAATATTCCAGCATCGTGTTTAAGGTACTGCTTCCTGAATCGATGCCAGCACTCATTTCTGGAATAACGGTTACTGCTATTGCATTGGTTGGATATACAGCCGTGGCAGGAGTTATTGGTGCAGGCGGTTTGGGAGACTTCGGATACTACTATGGTTTCCAGCGCAGTGACTTTGATGTTGTTTTATTTTGCACCATTTTAATCGTTTTAATTGTATTTGTATTTCAATTTGTTGGAGATTTCATCTCCCGCAAATTAGATAAAAGATAAATATTTCAAGGAAGAGGAGAGATTACTAATGAAGAAATTATTGACGGGTGTTATGGCTGCTATGTTCATTTTTGTTTTAGCAGCGTGTGGTTCATCAGATGAAGAAGATTCTGCCAGCGACGGCAGTGGAGACGATAATAAAGTCATAACAGTAGGAGCTACAAGTGTTCCGCATGCCGAAGTACTTGAAAAAGCTAAACCATTGTTAAAAGAAAAAGGAATTACCTTGAAGATTGAAGAATATCAAGATTATATTCTTCCTAATAAAGATCTGGCAGAAGGCCGAATTGATGCAAATTACTTCCAGCATATTCCGTATTTGAAAGCGCAAGAAAAAGAAAATGGTTATGATTTTGTAAACCTTGGCGGAATTCACATTGAGCCTATGGGGATCTACTCTAAAAATATAGATTCCAAAGATGATATTAAAGATGGAACGACTGTAATTATGAGTCGTTCGGTCGCCGATCACGGTCGGATTCTTTCCTTATTAGAAAGGGAAGGGTTAATTAAACTGGATGAAGACGTCGATAAGGTAGATGCAACCGTAGATGACATAGTTAAAAATCCAAAAAACTTAAAGTTCGATGATGGTGTAGAAGCTGCCTTTCTTCCAGAAACGTATAAGCGCGAAGAAGATGCTTTAGTGGCAATCAACACAAACTACGCTATTGAAGCTGATCTTAATCCGAGTGAAGATGCGCTTATCCTTGAAGGGGCAGATTCTCCTTACGTAAATGTGATTGCCGCTCAAAGTAAGGATAAAGACTCTAAAGCTCTGCAAACTTTGGTCGACGTGCTTCACTCTGATGATATCCAAAACTTCATTAAAGAGAAGTATGATGGAGCAGTCGTGCCTGTAGATGGCAGTGAATCCGAATAAGGCATAAAAAGCGTAACTGCGGTTTATACTAACCGCAGTTACGCTATTTTTATTCCAGGAGGTTTTATCTATGCAGGAACAGGAAGTCAATTGGACAAAGATGTACTTACAGGAATATAAAGAAGGAATTGGCCATTTCTCTGAAGTCATGCCAGATGTTGCTCATCAATTCAGCCAGTTTTCTGAAGCTTGTTTTAAAGATGGAGAGCTTTCAAAAAAAGAAAAACAGCTGATGGCTTTAGGGATTAGTATTGTGGCACAGGACGAGTATTGCATGGTTTACCATACAAAAGGATGTGTAGATCAAGGGGCAACGGAAAAAGAAATTCTGGAAGCGTGTGGAGTTGCTGCTGCCTTCGGCGGTGGCGCAGCGCTGAGCCAGGCAGTAACACTAGTACAGGATGCTTTCCAAGATTTAAAAGATTCTGTACATTAGCAATTATCAGTAAATAAAAGGATTAATGATCAAAATGACTGAATTATCATGTACAGCCGTCTTTTTTACAATAAGACACACCAAATTAGTTTATTCAGAGATTGGTGAGGGTAAAGTTCTGTGATAAGCTAAATATTGTAAAAAATCTGAAAGGATTGATTTATTATCAGTGACTTGCTGAATTTGAATTATACTGCTGAGATGGAAAAGGCAATGCATCAAGCCCATAACATGAGTTTCGCTGAATACAGCAGAAAGTTGGATACCCGCTTAAAAGTTGAACAAAAGCGCCAACATGAATTCGAAAAGAGTCAAAAGATGATTGCGCAAGTCGATCGACAGCTCCATAGATAAATGTTTATTAAACAGGTGGCATCGGCCGCCTGTTTTTTTCTTGGAAGAACTGAGAAAAACCTGATATCATAAGACTTTAGATGTCAATTTGTAAGGGTGTCGGCAGATGTCGAAACAAAGGAAAAAAGTTGATATCAGTTTCGAAATGATATAAGATTGTAATGAGAATAAATTGAGAATGGTTTTTGTTTCCTATTAACCAAACATTCAATAATAACAAATAGATACTGGAGGTATTATTTATGGCAGGATCAACTCTAGAAATCAAAGATCTTCATGTTGAAATTGAAGGTCAGGAAATCCTTAAAGGTGTAAATCTTACAATTAACGGCGGTGAATTTCACGCAGTTATGGGACCAAACGGAACAGGTAAATCTACCCTAGCTTCCGCGATTATGGGCCACCCTAAATATGAAGTAACTCAAGGGGAAGTCTTGCTGGATGGCGAGAATGTCCTTGAAATGGAAGTAGATGAGCGTGCACAGGCCGGCCTATTCCTGGCTATGCAGTATCCAAGTGAAATCAGCGGTGTTACTAACTCCGATTTCCTTCGTTCTTCCATTAATGCTCATCGTGAAGAAGGCGATGAAATCTCACTAATGAAATTTATTAAAGATATGGACTCGAAAATGGACACACTTGAAATGGATAAAAATATGGCACAGCGTTACTTAAACGAAGGGTTTTCCGGCGGTGAGAAGAAACGTAATGAAATCCTTCAGCTTATGATGATTCAGCCGGCAATTGCAATTTTGGATGAAATTGATTCTGGTCTAGATATTGATGCACTTAAAGTCGTTTCTAAAGGCATTAACGAAATGCGCAACAATGAATTTGGCTGCCTGATTATCACACACTATCAACGCCTCCTAAATTACATCACACCAGATAAAGTACACGTTATGATGCAGGGCCGTGTTGTGAAATCCGGAGGTCCTGAACTTTCTCAGCGATTAGAGGAAGAAGGATATGACTGGATCAAGCAAGAGCTTGGCATCGAAGACGAAACTATTGGTCAACAAGCGTAATAACGATAGGAGGGATAACATGACTGTAGAAGTCTCACTACCATACGACAAAGATTATGTGACACAATTCTCTCAAGGTTTAAATGAGCCGGAATGGATGAAGAACCTTCGTCTTAGCGCCTTAGAGAAATCGGAGGCACTTCCTTTACCTAAGCCTGATAAAACGAATATCAGCAAATGGAACTTCACGGAATTTAAGCATGAAGTTAAAGGGGAAAAAATTGAATCTTTAAACCAATTGCCTAACGATATTCAAGACTTTTTAGATAAAGAAAAAGAACAGCAGAATCTTGTTATTCAGCGTAATCACACAGTTGCCTATGCGGCTATGGATGAGAAGCTAAAAGAGCAGGGAGTAATTTTTACCGATATCGGCACGGCTATCCAAGAACACAGTGATTTAGTTGAGAAATATTATATGAGTGATGCTGTTCATATTGATGAACATCGTCTGACTGCATTGCATGCTGCTTTAATGAATGGCGGAATTTTCTTATACGTGCCTAAAAACGTAGAAATCCAAGATCCATTGCAGGCCATTTTCTGGCAGGAAGATCCAGAGGCTTCCCTTATTAATCATGTGTTAGTTGTCGCTGAAGAAAATAGTTCTGTAACTTATGTAGAAAACTATATTTCTCAAAATAAAGAAGCCAAAACTTCTGCAAATATTATTACTGAAGTTATTGCTAAAGCTGGAGCAAGCGTGTCCTTCGGAGCAGTAGATAACTTTGAAGCCGGCACAACGGTTTACACAAACCGCCGAGGTGTGGCTGATCGTGATGCTACGATCGAATGGGCGCTTGGACAAATGAACGAAGGGGACACAGTATCTGAAAATATTACCCACTTAGTTGGAGATAATTCTCATTCCAATGCTAAAACAGTAGCTATTGGCCGTGGAACTCAGAAACAGAACTTCACTGCCAACATTACTCACTTTGGCAAAGGGTCTGAAGGCTATATTCTTCAACACGGTGTAATGAAAGATAAGTCCTCTGCTATTTTCAACGGGATCGGAAAAATTGAGCATGGAGCAACGAAATCCAATGCCGAGCAAGAATCTCGTGTATTAATGCTTAGTAAGGATGCTCGTGGTGATGCCAATCCAATTCTTCTTATTGATGAAGATGATGTAACGGCGGGTCACGCAGCTTCCGTAGGACGAGTGGACCCTGTACAGCTCTATTATCTAATGAGCCGTGGGATCTCTAAATTCGAAGCAGAACGATTAATTATCCATGGTTTCCTAGCTCCCGTGGTTAATCAGCTTCCTGTCGAAGCGGTGAAACGTCAGTTGACACAAGTCATTGAAAGGAAAGTTTATTAATGGATGTAAAAGCGGTTCGTGATGCATTTCCGATCCTGCATCAGGAAGTAAACGGTCACCCGCTCGTCTATTTAGACTCTTCTGCTACTTCTCAAAAGCCTATTTCAGTCATTGATAAGATGAGTGAGTATTATAAGGGCTACAATTCTAATGTTCACCGTGGTGTACACACCCTGGGCACCAGAGCCACCGATGAGTATGAAGGCGCACGGGAAAAGGTAAGGCGTTTTATTAACGCTTCCAGTCTTCAAGAAGTTATTTTCACTCGTGGCACTACAACAGCCATTAATACAGTGGCTTCCAGCTACGGTCGTGCGAATGTAAGAGAAGGCGATGAAATTGTTATCTCTCCAATGGAACACCATAGTAACCTGATACCTTGGCAGCAGCTAGCTAAGCAAACAGGCGCAGAACTAAAGTACATGCCTTTACAATCTGATGGAACAATAAACCTTGAGGATGTTAAGGAAACAATCACAGATCGAACCAAGATTGTCGCTATTATGCACGTTTCTAATGTGCTGGGTACCATAAATCCAGTAAAAGAAATTGCAGAAATCGCCCATCAGCATGAAGCTGTCATGTTAGTGGATGGCGCTCAGGCGGCACCTCACATGAAGGTGGATGTGCAGGATCTTGACTGTGATTTCTATGCTTTCTCTGCTCATAAAATGTGTGGGCCAACTGGAATTGGGGTACTTTATGGAAAGAGGGCTCTTTTAAAAGCAATGGAGCCTGTAGAGTTTGGCGGCGAAATGATTGATTTCGTAAACCTTTACGACTCTACTTGGAAAGAACTTCCTTGGAAATTCGAAGGCGGAACTCCTATAATTGCAGGAGCTATCGGACTCGGTGCTGCGATCGATTTTCTTAATGATATTGGTCTGGATGAAATTGCTGCCCATGAACACAAACTAACGGCATATGCTCAGCAGCAATTAAAAACTGTCGATGGATTAACTATTTATGGCCCCGAAGAGCGGGCAGGGTTAATTACATTTAATCTGGATGATGTTCACCCTCATGACACAGCAACCGTTCTTGATGCTGAAGGCATTGCCGTTAGAGCAGGACACCATTGTGCTCAGCCATTGATGAAATGGCTGGACGTGTCTGCAACGGCAAGAGCGAGTTTCTATTTATATAATACTGAAGAAGATATTGATCGATTAGTTGAAGGATTAAAAAGAACAAAGGAGTATTTTGGTGATGTCTTTTAATAATTTAGATACTCTCTACCGTCAAGTTATTATGGATCACTACAAGAACCCTAGAAATAAGGGTTCTGTTGAAGGAGATCACATGACTGTAGACATGAATAATCCGACTTGCGGAGATCGAATTCAGCTGCAGCTTCAAGTGAAAGATGGTATGGTGGAAGATGCTAAGTTTGATGGAGAAGGTTGTTCCATCAGTATGTCCTCTGCTTCAATGATGACCCAGGCAATTAAAGGTAAATCAGTAGAAGAAGCTATGAAGATGTCTGAAATTTTCTCTGAAATGATGCTCGGAAATGAAGTAGAGACAGAGGATATCGACCTGGGAGATATGGAAGCTCTGCAAGGAGTATCCAAATTCCCTGCCCGGATTAAATGCGCTACATTGGCTTGGAAAGCCATGGAAAAAGGCGTAGATGAGGAAGAGCAGGCTTAAGTGCTTGTTATACCAAAAGGAGGTATTTAATCATGGCTAAAAAAGCGCCAGAAGTTGGGGAATACGAATACGGTTTTCATGAGAAAGACGTTTCTATTTTTCGTACTCAAAAAGGTTTGACTAAAGAAGTAGTTGAACAAATTTCTAATTATAAAGAAGAGCCAAAGTGGATGCTTGATTTCCGTTTGAAATCCTTGGAACAGTTTTATAAAATGCCTATGCCTCAATGGGGCGGGGATTTATCTGAACTGAATTTTGACGATATCACGTACTATGTTAAGCCATCTGAACGTTCTGAACGGTCTTGGGATGAAGTTCCGGAAGAGATTAAAAATACCTTTGATCGTTTAGGAATTCCAGAAGCTGAACAGAAATATCTAGCTGGGGTTTCTGCTCAGTATGAATCTGAAGTTGTTTATCACAACATGCAGGAAGATCTCGAGAATTTAGGTGTTATATTTAAGGATACAGACTCTGCACTTAAAGAAAATGAAGATCTATTTAAGGAGTATTTTGGTAAAGTAATCCCTCCTTCTGATAATAAATTTTCTGCATTAAATTCAGCTGTATGGTCTGGCGGATCCTTCATTTATGTGCCTAAGGGAACTAAAGTCGAAACTCCGCTGCAAGCCTACTTCCGTATTAACTCTGAAAATATGGGGCAGTTCGAGCGTACGTTGATTATTGTGGATGAGGGTGCTTCTGTACATTATGTAGAAGGCTGTACAGCCCCAACCTATTCTTCAAGCTCACTGCACAGTGCAGTAGTAGAGATCTTTATTAAAGATAATGCTTATTGCCGTTATACGACCATCCAGAACTGGGCAAACAATGTGTATAACCTGGTTACCAAACGTGCTGTAGCTGATAAAAATGCTACAATGGAATGGGTAGATGGCAACCTTGGTTCTAAGTTAACGATGAAGTACCCTGCTGTAATCCTAAAAGGTGAAGGGGCTCGTGGAATGACGTTATCTATTGCCATGGCAGGTAAAGGCCAGCACCAGGATGCAGGAGCTAAGATGCACCACTTGGCGCCGAATACTTCTTCCACCATTGTTTCCAAATCAATCTCCAAGCACGGTGGTAAAGTAACGTATCGAGGTATTGTACAATTCGGTCGTAATGCAGAAGGAGCTCGCTCTAATGTTGAATGCGATACGTTGATTATGGATAATGCTTCAACTTCCGACACAATCCCATACAACGAAATCATGAACGAAAACATTTCTCTTGAGCACGAAGCAAAAGTTTCGAAGGTTTCTGAAGAACAGCTGTTCTATTTGATGAGCCGCGGAATTTCTGAAGAAGAAGCAACAGAAATGATCGTCATGGGCTTCATTGAGCCATTTACGAAAGAACTGCCAATGGAATACGCAGTAGAAATGAACCGTCTGATTAAATTCGAGATGGAAGGTTCTATTGGTTAAGATTTTGAATCTTAAATATGAGACTGCACAGATGTCTATGATCTGTGCAGTTTCTTTATGTAAAGATTTAGTAACAGGATCCCGCACACGATGTTTTCGTCATATAAATCGTGGTACTATAATATTATCTTATCAAGAGCAAAGGAATGCTTCATATGATGGTCACCCTATTGTTTGTCATTGGATTTGTAACAGCACTTATTGGAAGCGTCGCCGGATTAGGTGGAGGCGTTATTTTAGTACCATCGCTTCTATTTCTTGGCGACCACTTTGATTCATTTAACTGGGTTACCCCGCAGTCAACTGTTGGAATTTCTTTAGTTGTAATGATTTTTACAGGCATGGCGGCGGCGATTTCGTACATTCGACACAAAAGAGTCGATAAAAAAATAGGTTTTTTGCTGCTTGCAGGAAGTGTACCCGGGGGTATATTAGGTGCGTGGCTGAACCAGTTTTTAAACTCTAACTTATTTTCCCTCGTGTTTGGTGCGATCATGATCCTTGTTTCTTTACTATTTTTTCTGCCGAGAAGTAAGGATAAAACGTCAGAAGCGAATAAACGAGGAATAAAGCGGGAAAAAGAATTGGATGGGGAAACGTTTATTTATACAATGCCGATTGGACGTGGTTTAGTTCTGGCATTTATTGTAGGCCTATTATCAGGGTTATTAGGCATAGGCGGCGGATCACTAATGGTTCCTGCTATGATTTTACTCTTTGCTTTTCCAGCCCATATTGCGACAGCAACTTCGATGTTTATGATTTTCTTTGCTAGTATTTCAAGTTCTGCTACACACGTCATTCTTGGTCATGTAGAATGGGGACACACATTATCCTTTATTCCAGGAGCTTATTTAGGTGGGAGTGCAGGTGCGTGGCTGAATCGAAAATTAAATGGACAGGCAGTAGAATGGTTATTAAGGATCTTACTTATTCTTATTGGTATTAGGCTTATTTGGCAAGGGATTGGATAGGAGACTGATGGATCATGAAAGAAAAAATATATTTATATTATACAAGTGATTTACATAGTCATTTTGAAAATTGGCCGCAAATCATTGGGTATTTTAATAAACAGAAAAAAAAGCATTTAAGAAACAATGAAACATTCTGGCTTTTGGACAATGGAGACCATGTGGACCGTTTCCATCCGATAGCAGAAGGACTGATGGGAAAAGGAAATGTGACTTTGTTGAATGAAGCAGGGTACGATTTTGCGAATTTAGGAAACAATGAGGGCATTACTTTATCCCATGAAGATTTATTTACCTTATATGATGAGGCATCGTTTAGTGTAGTTTGTGCAAATTTGTATTCAAAAGAAGGTCCACAGCCTGAATGGCTCAAGCCCTATAAAGTGATGGAAACCAACCAGGAAGTAAAAGTTGGGGTGATCGGTCTGACTGCTCCCTTTGTGACCTTTTACCAAATGCTTGGGTGGGAAGTCGAACCCCCTTTCGAAGCGTTAGACAGAATTATTGAAGAGGTCAAAAGCCAAAGTGATATTGTTGTACTTCTTTCTCATTTAGGGGTCAACGATGATGAAGAAATTGCCAGAAAGTACAAAGGGATTGACGTTATCGTCGGAGGCCACACGCATCACATTTTTCAAAACGGCGAATATAATAACACCTCTTTATTGACGGCTGCTGGCAAGCACGGTACTCACCTTGGAGAAGTGATCTTAGAATGGGATTTTGAGCAAAAGTCATTAACAAAGAAAGAGGCTTATGCCGTCCCGACAGAAAATTTGCGGAAAGATGTAGAAGTAACAAAGCGAGTACAAACTATGCGTGAATTTGCTTTATCTCATTTACAAGAACCTGTCGTCCTCTTAAAAGAACCGCTAAATATTGCGTGGTTTCAGGAAACGCCATTAATGAAACAGTTGACGATAGAAATGCAAAAATGGACGGGAGCAGACCTGGCCATGCTCAATGCTGGAGTTCTTCTTGATCACTTGAACAGCGGGGAAATTACCTATCAGGATGTTCATCGGATCTGTCCGCACCCCATGAATCCTTGCAAAGTGGAATTAAAAGGGGACGAAATCCTTGAAGTTATTCGCGTAGCTCATACGAAAAAGTTAACGGAGATAAGATTGAAGGGGCTTGGATTTCGTGGAGAAGTCATAGGAAAAATGATTTTTTCGGGGGTCGATATTAAAACGGTGGAAGATGCTGAAGGAGAATTGCACGTTATCAAAGTCCTTATGAATGGAGTTCCTATTAAAAGAGAACAAACCTACACTTTAGCAACAGCTGACACTTTTACTTTTGGCCGTCTGTTTCCTGAGATTGCGTATTCTGCGAAGAAGCAGTATTATATGCCTGAACTATTAAGAGATGTGTTAACTGAAGCTCTGAAGTCTATGAACGATGATAATTAAAGAAAGTGAAGATTCTTTTCTGAAAGCTGTCTGCTTTGAGTTGATCTTTGCCTGTCAGGAAATCTTTCTGCAGGAAAGACGCAGTTCAAACCAGGCAGCTTTTTTATGTCTAGTATGGTGAAGAGGGAAAGAGATAGATGATTCTTAAAGATAAAAGACCAGCGGTAGGTGTATGGAAAGATCCTATAGATTGCAGATGTGTTTGATGCAGGAACGATCGATCGATCTATAGACCCGCTATGCTGCCCCATAAAGGTCTAGATGTGCTTTATGCGGGTGTCTACAACGTTTTTTCGGTCAAGGTAGGGTTAAAGTATTCAGAAGGTGTAATGTAGTTCATCCTAACGGGCTTAGTGTTAAATTAAGTGACAAGAGGACTGGAGTGGTATCCCGGCAGAATCTTGACCTTTGTGATCGGCCAGTGGTAAGAATATTTGAAGATAAGGGCCGATTGGTCAATGGCAAATATGAAGTAGACTTGTCTTTACATTAAATATTATGATTGCAGATTGTGATATAACTTAGCTATGTTCATGCTTAAACCTCTCCTTCTAGACATATAGATAGTTCAGGAGGGGTTGTTATATGAAAAGAAATAAGAACGTTACCCGCCCAGCCTCACTTGGGAAGAAAATTGTGCTGACCTTTTTATTTTTCATAGTTTTTACTGCTTTAAGCTTATGGTTTATTAACAGAGGGATTACTCCTGCACTAATAGGAATTGCTGAAACGAAGACCCAGCAATTAGCAAGGGATGCCATAAATGAAGCTGTAAATAAGCAGATTTCAGAGGACTTGCAATTTAACGATTTAGTTAAAATGGAGAAAGATGATAATGGGAATATTGTATACATGGGCTGGAATTCTGTAGTTGTAAACCGTGTACTTCGCAATACAACTTATCGGGTTCAGAACTTTTTGAAGAGGATGGAATTAAATGAATTACCGATGGAAGACACGAGTTTAGAACCAGAGATCGATCCGGATCAAACTCAGGATGACTTAGGAAAGCAGCCGGCAACTTTAATAGAAATTCCGATTGGCCAAGCTTCCCATAATTCTCTGCTGGCCAACCTTGGTCCTAAAGTTCCTGTCCAGCTTCGCGTTATTGGTGACGTTCAATCTAATTTCCAGAGTAAACTTACGGAGTACGGAATCAACGCTGCGTTTTTTGAACTTGCTATTCATATTGAGGTAAATGTACGAATCGTTATTCCGTTTTCTTCTGAAACCACCACTGTAGTTACAGATATTCCAATAGATACGAGTACAATTCTGGGGAAAGTGCCGAATTTTTATAATGGCATGGGCAAAAATGGGGAATCTACACCTTTTTCTTACCCAATGGATCCCTTGCAATAAACACTTTTCCTTGATAAAATGGCAAAGAATTTAATATGCGTGACCTTATCAAATCGATGAGGTAGAGGTGCGGGTTTCATAAGTAGGCAATGGGAGTGTGACGACGAATACCATTGAGGAAAGGGAGGCTTGCCGAAGTATTGGTTTGTTTGTCAGACAAATGATACTGGTGTATATCTGAATAAGAAATACACTGTCATGCATGCTTCACGATGCATGGAGAGCTACAGATCGAAATGGAGGATAATCCAAATTGCTTCTAGGCAATGATAGGTTATTTTCTATCATTGTCTTTTTTATTCCCTCATTTTATCCGCAGTAGCCTTCCAGGTCATCACATCATTGATATGACGGAGGAGAACCAATTATGGAAGGAACTATTTATTCACTTATTCCCGCAATTTTAATGCTGGTTCTTGTGGTTGTAACCAGGAAAGTTATTCTATCCCTCGGGGTTGGGATACTAGTAGGAGCTTTTATGCTCACAACCTTTAACATTTGGAAAGGGATCGAGCTGATTTGGTCTAAATTTGCTGCGATCTTTGTTAGTGATGGGGCTCTAAACACCGGGAACGTCTATTTACTGTCCTTTCTGCTTTTACTAGGGATTACTACTGCTTTCATGACAGCTTCAGGAGGCAGTCAGGCGTTTGGAAAGTGGGCGGTAAGCCATATTAAGACTCGCAGGGGAGCTAAACTGATCCCTGTGGTGCTTGGTATAATCATTTTTATTGATGATTATTTTAATGCCTTGGCAGTAGGACAAGTTGCCAGACCTGTGACAGATCGATATAAAGTTTCGCGGGCTAAGCTCGCCTATTATATTGATTCTACTTCTGCACCTGTTACGGTAATTTCTCCGATTTCCAGCTGGGGTGCGTATATTATTGGAACAATCGGAAGCATATTAGCTGCAAATGAAATTACAGAATATCATGCTTTAGAAGCGTTTGTACGAATGATTCCGGCAAATTTATATGTTTTTGCAGCACTCTTACTTGTCTTTTTAACCGTCTACATGAAATTGGATTTTGGTCCGATGAAAGAACATGAAGACCGCGCTAAGAAAACAGGGAAGCTAATTAACCCTGCGAAAGGTGATGTTCCAGGGGATTTGAATGATGAATTTAAAGAGCATGAGAACGGGAAAATGATTTACCTCGTGCTACCTATTGTTATTCTCGTCTTGGGAACTATAGGGTCCATGTTGGTTACTGGCATAAAGAGCTCCCCTGAGGAGGTAAGTCTTCTCTCTATTTTTGCTAATACCAATGTAAATATCTCGTTATTCATAGGTGGAATCCTTGCTGTTGCTGCAGCCGCTATACTTTATACCATCCAGGCAGAGCCCAAGTCTTCGATCGGCCATGTCACCTGGCAAGGAATAAAGGCGATGCTTCCGGCAATCTATATTTTAGTTTTTGCTTGGATGATTGGAGATATTATCAGCCAGCTAGGTACCGGAGAGTACTTGGCAGGTAAATTTAGTGAAGAATCGATTAACCCTGCTTTTCTGCCATTTTTAATATTTATTATTTCAGGATTTATGGCACTCGCAACTGGTACTTCTTGGGGAACATTTGGGATCATGCTTCCAATTGCGGGAGAGATAGCCGCGGTTACAGATGTAACATTAGTATTACCAGCATTGTCTGCTGTTCTGGCTGGTTCGGTATTTGGAGACCACTGCTCTCCAATTTCGGACACCACCATCCTTTCTTCCACGGGGGCAGGAGCAAATCATATCGACCATGTTATGACTCAATTGCCCTATGCAGGCCTAGCGGCAGGTGCTGCTGCCATTGGGTATCTAGTGTTAGGGTTTACTGGTCAAATCTGGCTGCCTTTAGGTATTACATTGTTATTAGTTCTAGGTGTGGGTATTATGATTCATGCTTTTAATACTGGTAAAAAAACAACTTCTCCTTCCTAGGAAATAGTTAAAGATAGACGTTAATCACGCGTCTATCTTTTTTTTGTTATTTTTTCTCAATTCTAATATTTTAAATATTATTTTGACAAGCTTATAAGGGATGGTTATAATTTAAGCATAAATAATCAGAAAATAAATAAATATTTGAATCATTCTTCTGCTAAGCTGGTTTGATAGTAATTTGGCAGAAGAGTTCAATAATAAAGGGAGGTCTTTCACATGGAACAACGTGCACAATGGGGGTCGCGAGTCGGTTTTTTGCTGGCTGCAATGGGGTCAGCAATAGGGCTAGGAAACATATGGCGCTTTCCGGCTACAGCCTATGAAAGCGGCGGAGGAGCATTTATTATACCTTATTTATTTGCGCTGCTTACAGCGGGAATTCCCATTCTAGTTTTAGAGTACACTGTAGGACATAAGTTTAGAGGTTCTGCACCGAAGTCATTTGGCAGATTAAGAAAGGGATTTGAATGGATGGGATGGTGGCAGGTTGCCATTGCATTTGTTATTTCCACTTATTATTCGGTCATTATTGCCTGGGCAATCATGTATTCTTTTTATTCGCTCAATCTGAGTTGGGGCGATGATCCCACAAACTTTTTTGTTGGAGATTTCTTGAATTTAGTAGATCCAGGACAATTCGGTGGATTAGTACCAAAGGTTCTTCTGCCATTGCTTGCCGTCTGGGTCATTACATTAGGATTTCTTGGACGAGGTATTAAAAAAGGTGTCGAGGCAGCTAACAAAATTTTCATTCCTGCTTTGTTAGTCTTGTTTCTGATTATTGTTATTCGCGCTGTGACACTGGACGGTGCTGGAGATGGTCTTTCCGCTTTCTTTACGCCTCAATGGAGCAAAATTGCTGATCCGCAAGTCTGGGTAGCAGCTTATGGACAAATTTTCTTTAGTTTATCGATTGCATTTGCGATTATGATTACGTATTCTTCTTATTTACCTAAAAAGTCTGATATTACAAATAATGCTTTTATTACCGGTTTTGCCAACTCCTCTTTTGAAATTTTGGCTGGTATTGGAGTGTTCGCTGCTATTGGCTTTATGGCTCATTCATATGGGATGAGTGTTAGCGAACTGGCAACTGAGAAAGGTGTCGGAGGCATTGGGCTTGCCTTTATGGTGTTCCCGGAAATTATTAGTCAAATACCTGGGATCCCAGGACTGTTCGGAGTTTTATTCTTCGTATCCCTTGTCCTTGCAGGTCTGTCTTCTCTGATCTCTATTACAGAGACTTATGTGGCCGCTGTTTCCGAAAAATTCAATATTTCCAGAATAAAATCCGTAATCTTTGGCGGCGGACTATCAGCAATTATTTCTCTTGCTTACGCTACAAAAGGCGGACTTAGCCTGTTAGATACTGTAGACCACTTCATCAATAATTACGGAATTGCACTTTCCGGATTATTTGAAGTTGTAGCACTCGCCTGGTTTGCACGCGGACTTAAAGGATTTCAAGCGCATGCAAACGAAGTGTCTGACATTCACTTAGGTGGATGGTGGCGCCTGTGTTTAGGAGTCATTACGCCAATCGTTTTAGGTTATATGATGGTGCAGAATTTACGGGGAGAAGTTAAATCTGCTTATGCAGACTATCCCGTCGACTTCTTATTTAATTTTGGCTGGATTGTGGCAATCGGAGCTATATTCGTCGGAGCGCTTCTTTCTATTAAAAAATGGCCGCATGATGAACTTGAATATCAAAGAAAAGCTGAGGAAGAGAATAAGGAGGTTGCTCGCTAATGGCTGTTGTTATGTTTATCATTACAGTTGTAATTATTTGGGGTGGCCTGGCAGCAAGCATTATTCATGCTGTTCGCAAGGCAAAAGCTAGTTAATTTAAAGAAATTTAATGGTTAAGGAACGATAAAGAAAAACGGGAAGGCATTTTAACTGCCTTCCCGCTTTTTAATTTTTGGCCATGCGCTCCCATTTTCGTAAATAAGGATAAGGGTCAAATGACCATTCGTTCTTTCCGTTATCTTGATACATTCCATAATGAAGGTGTGGTGGGAACTTTCCAGAGGTACCGGGAGGACCATATCCAGAAGCCCCTACGGACCCGATCACATCACCAGGCTGTACGACATCACCAATTTTCATTCCTTCTTTAAAGCCATTAAGGTGAGCATAATAATGGTAAATATTATAAATATCACGAATGCCAATTCTCCATCCGCCAAATTTATTCCAGCCCTTCATCTCGATGACACCATACGTAGTTGATTTTACAGGTACTCCATAATTAGCGAAAATATCTGTCCCTTCGTGAATTCGTCTCCCTCCAAACCCACGGGCGTCACCCCATGTATTTTTATAACTGTAATTAGTTTGAGTAGGCACAGGAAAATCACGTTTTGTTAAGGAAACAGTTTGAAATTTCTTGAACACTTCCGCTGTGTTTACAATGGTTTGCACAGTGAGGTCACGTTTATAATAATTCCACAAAGCAATTTTAATATCATCCGGGGTTGTACCAAACGATTTAATATAGGATGCCATCGACCAAAGTACATCTTCATCATTATTGATTTGCACTTTTTGATCACCATTTCCATCAGCGCCCCATCCTTCTGGGAAGATAGCTGCTGGCATTTCTCCTGCACTGCCGGTCCAGAACATAGGATCAGGTTCAATTGCTGTCACGCGTCCTTCTTTACGGTTTGTGTGAATCTGCCGCTCGTATTGATCAACTGCCGCGATATATTCCCACGGAATGTCAGTTAAAGCTGACGTTTTTTTATAAAGAGCCATTCTTGCTGAGCTTTCCTGATCAGCTTGAACCACAGAATTCGGCAAGATGATAAAAGATAATACTGCAGCTATAAGGAATCCAATGTACTTCATTTTTATTTCACCTACAGATTATTTGATACCATTAGCTTGTGAAATTTGCGGACTGTTATGATAGGAAAAGAAAGGAAGGTTTATTTTTTTTCCATGTCTCCGCTCATGTTCATATTCTTATTGTTATTTTGCTGAACTTGCCCTTGGGGAGCTTTTTTCATCTTTTTAATTATGCTTTCAATGACACTGTTATAGTTTTTATCGTAAACGGTAGACGTGCTTAAGCTTTGAATGTCTCCAAAAGCGGAAGGGTTATCTGACACATACACATGGTAGAAGCTGGGAACGAGGGAATAGGCGGTTTTTTTAACCATATCAGCTGCCATATTGCGGTCTTCGCTGGCCGGTTTTTTATAAGCGACTAGCACTTCGTTATCAGTCACTACCGTAGCAACATCTTCAAATCCATCGTAAGTTAATATCATTCTGGTAATCATATCAGCTACCTGCTCACGATTCACTTTAATTTTACGACGCTGTTCTTTTTTCTGATCCAGCTGCGTACTTTTAAACCGTACATAACCCACTTGTCCATCGACTAGTTTGTCATTATAACTATCCATGGAATTTCCATTGAGCGCATCATCTTGATTCATTTTATTATCTGCATTTTTCACCTTCTCATTGGCACACCCAGCTGAGGTGAGTATGACAACAGAAAAAAGTAAGGGTATTAGTTTGCTTTTCATTGTTTTTTTCCTCCTAATTGTTCTTTTCATTAGGTTGAACCGATTTTAAAGAAAAATACAAAATTTGAAGATATGTATTTCTCTCTATGGAAATAAATATGATACACTTAGTACAACGTAAGAGGTGATGCATGTGGTGGAAATATTAGGGAAAACCTACGAAATTCTTGAAGATTATCGAGAAGCTTATAAAGAGGAAGAACTCGAAGGACGCTTTAGCGATATTTTAAGTAAATACGATTTCATCGTAGGAGACTGGGGGTATGGTCAGCTTCGTTTGAAAGGATTTTATGATGATCAGAACCCAAAAGCGACTTTCGATACGAAAATAAGTACTTTGGAAGATTACTTGTATGAATATTGCAACTTTGGCTGTGCTTATTTTGTATTAAAGCGAATAGACCAATAAAACCGGCGCTGATTTAACGCCGGTTTTATTGTTATTCTTTTTCTTCTGAGGGTTTTAAATCCTGATCGGGCTCGTCATGAGTGGGGTGAGCTCCATCTTCCTGTCGGGGAAGATCCTGATGCAAGGCTTTATATTCATAATTGAAAGCACTGTAATAGCGCTGTTTGTTTGTCCATGGGGCACTTTTTCTATTGGAAACGGGCTTATATTTGTTTCTTGGAGACCCGTATGCGCCTTCGGGAAGCTGTTCGGGAACGAGGTAATTACGCTGTGCTTCTACATTCGCAAAATCAGAATAAAATTCTTCATCTTTATCGCCCATACTAAAAAACCTCCTTTGGGTTAGTTTTTCCAAAGAAGGTCCTCTTATTCTTCACAGAAGGTCATTTAAGTAGCTTCTTAACTGTTCTGCTTCCATTTGATTTAATTGAAAAACATGTTCTAAATGACCTGGCTGGTGTATGTTATCTTTATCGATTAGCCCATGCCGAGTGCCTAAGAGATCAATCACCAGCGTTTGGTCATTAAAGTAATCCGCCACTAATAATGCGAGTTCAAAGCGATGATTTCCTGCAGTAAAGGTTACAAAACGTGTGACTGTAGTTTCAGATGCATCATGGAGAAGACTTCGTTTGACCATTTCACCACTCCTATTCATGATTCATAGCTCGGTTAACATCTGTTTTAGACCTTACAAGCAGACTCTCTTCCCTATATTTTACCATAGACACGGCGGGCTTCTATCTCCTTTTTCATTCGTAATAAAAATTATGTTATCATGTGAAGGAAGAAGCGCGTACCAACGAGTGGAGGTTAAGTCATGTATTTTGTAAACCGAGAAAAAATTGAAGAAATTTTAGCTTTTATGGAAAAAATTTTAAAGCAATTTGATGAACAATCTTTTCATTCCTCTAAAGACCTCTTAATGCTTGAACGGGTAACTCACATCAGTGCAGAGGCAATCATTGATGTAGGTAACATGATGATTGATGGGTTTATTATGCGTGATCCCGGCAGTTATAATGATATTATTGATATTATGATGGACGAAAAGGTGATTCCTTATGAAGAAGAGGACAGCTACAAGCAATTTATCCAGTTGAGAAAAATGGTCGTTCAGAACTACGTATCCGTGGATCATCAAGAGATATTAGCGGTGTGGAAATCACATGGACAAGCATTAAAGCAATTTCCGATAAGAATCAGAACTTACTTAGATAATGAATTAGGTCCTGTCAGTGCTTTCTCCAAAGATTAAAACCTTATTATTTTACCCGTACTTCTCAAACGAATATAATAGATAGGTAAATAAATCGCGTGTTACACTCGACAATATTTGCTGAAAAGCCTCGTCATAACGGGCTTTTTTTAATGCGGAGAGGTAAAGGAGTTTTAGAAGAAAATGAAACCATATCAAGCTTATTTTTTAGATTTAGATGGAACGATGTATAAAGGAACCGATCGAATTGAAGGAGCAGCAGAATTTGTGAATCATCTTATCGAAAAAGAGCTGCCGTTCATGTTTTTAACAAATAATTCTTCCAAGAATGCTCAACAAGTAGCTGAAAAGCTTCAATCATTGGATATCCAGGCAAAACAAGAACAGATATTTACGACGAGTATGGCAACGGCTGAATATCTTAGCTCTGAGAAACCAGGAGCTAAGATCTTTGCTATTGGAGAAGAAGGGCTACTGAATGCTCTAGCTGAAGAGAATTTACAACTTGTAGAGGAAGATGCCGATTACGTCATCATAGGACTGGATCGAGAAGTCAATTATGAAAAACTTGCCAAGGCTTGTTTAAATGTAAGAAGCGGTGCAGAATTAATCAGCACAAATGGGGACATTGCCATCCCAACTGAAAGAGGAATGCTACCGGGAAATGGAGCAATAACTTCTGTTATTTCTGTCAGTACAAACGTTGAACCCACATTCATTGGCAAGCCCGAATCTACAATTATGGACCAAGCTCTTAAGAAAATGGGGACTACTAAAGAGAAAGTGTTGATGGTAGGAGATAACTATCATACGGATATATTAGCAGGCATTCATGCGGGGCTTGATACATTAATGGTGGAGACAGGAGTAAGTACCTTCGAGGATATTCGTAATCAAGACGAGCAGCCTACTTATAAAGCAAAAAATTTAATTGAATGGCTGCAAACGCACTGCCAGGACAATGAACGAAATTAGGATACTTGAAACTTTTTCCATCCGAATAAAACTGGCATGATAAGAGGAAAACCCCGAACCAAAGTGGATCCAATGGTTCGGGGTTTTCCTCTATTAACTTCTATTTCGATTTTAGATTAAGTAGGGACCGAAGAATATCATGATAAAAGCAACATGAATACCTACAAAATAGGTCACCTGAATGGGAATGGACCAATCTCTTTTCTTTAGGCCAAGCATGAGAATACCATAGGTGAGTACACCAAATCCTAACAGATAAATAAACGAGCTTCCCGTGAAAGAGAGGTAGTCAGGAGCACTATTCATTAGGGAGTGAGTAAACAACCGGTCTTTAAATATTAGAGTAGCAGCAAGATAGATAAAGATACCTGTGTAAAATACCCAGGGATGGTCATTATCAAGCGCTTTATTATTGCTGAACATCATAATTACAAGGAAAATCAACGGCCAAATAAACCAAAGAAAAGCGATGACTATGGTAAGAAAACTCAGAGACAGCATTCCAGCTGTTTTCCCTAACGCATTCAATAAGTTTCTTTTGTGAACTCCTTTCGCCTTTGTAATCACTTCTTTTTGGGAGGATGATAAAAATAAATCCTTTTGGTCACCGGTTAAATCCAGCCAAGTAATTGTATCATTATTGATCCACATCGGTTTTACAGAATTACTTGGTGTATTACTTAATCTCATGACACTTGTTACCTCAGTATCATTTAAAGCTGCCTTATAAATGTTAAATTGCTTTGATTCTTTATAACGAGTTGCAGTTCTGCCAAATGCTTTAAATAGAAGCTGAGTATGACCGTCATTTAATCTCAGTTTAATGTCCCCGAGTTCAGTTAAATGACCGCTTCCGTGTGGATCTTTAATCGATAATTGAGTTAAATTCAGTTGTTTTTTCATAGGAGTGGAAGCATAAAAATATTGGTTCTGTGGAGTTCCACTCATGTTTTGTTTCTGTAAGGCGGTAACTAATACTTTGACGGTATTGTCCTTTATCGCAAATTGTAAATCTTTTGCCACGAGGGAATCATCTAATGTAAAGTCGGATTTTCCGAGAGTAGTCACTTGATTATCCTTTAATTTATAGAAAGTGATGTGATTCCCTTTTTGATCGACTGAATTCTTCATCAGGTACGTACTCTGACCGGATTGATAAGCGTGTATAGAAGCATTTTCATTTTCCAGTTTTAAAAGAGGTTGAGACGTTAAGCTGTCGGTTTCCAGGGAGTAGAGCTGATTATCTTTACGGTAGAATACCTTGCTGTCAGTTGAGATAAATTGATCTATATCTGTCAATTTTTTATGGGTTTTTCCATTATATAGGGCGTAGTAGTCGGAATATAGAAAAGTAGTATCCTTTAAATAAACTTGAGTAAATTTGTTGACAGGAATCTGATATGTACTTTTATTCTTTAAATCGTAATCCTTATTATATATTTTCTTTGTAACGCCATCGGCAGTTAAATAAGTAAGCGTTATATCTCCATTCGCAGCAGTATATAGCGAAGGTTCTGAAGCAACTGGCGTCGTTCCAAGATTGATTTCTCTACTCCAGTTTTTTTCCGGGGCTTCAGTAACTTTTTGATAATTATTAATAAATAATAAGGCAATTCCCACCATTATTATAATGACTGGGGCAAGCCATACCCATTTTCTTTTAAAAAACTCCATGAAATCCATTCCTTTCCAACTATGTAATCTATTAACTACTATAGCTTACATACGGAATAAAAATCTATAGGTTTCAGAAAATTAAAAAACCGCGCAGGATTTGCGCGGTTACTCTTCTTCCTCATCTTCTTCATCGCCTACAGCGCTATGTGCTAAACGGCTGGAAGCAGCTGCCGCTATGGCTCCTACGATATCGTCAAGAAAAGTGTGACATTCTCCAGTTGATTTATCATTAAGCTTTTGCAGGATTCCAGGTTTTTGCTTATCAATGTAGCCATAATTAGTAAATCCAATGGAACCATACACATTTACTATCGAAAAGGCGATAATTTCATCCACTCCATACAAGCCTTCATCAGCTGCTATTGTAGCTTGAAGTGGTTCTTCTAATTTATTTTGTTCTGCTAATTTATCCAGCTGAATGCCAGTGAGAATCGCATTTTGAACTTCCCGCTTCTTTAAAACTTGATTTACATTATAGCGGCAGTCCTCCATGGTCAGGTTGTTATGATATTTGGATTGAAGATAGTGCACCAACTCTGCCATATCGTCTATGGTGACTCCCCGCTCCGTCAGCCATTCGCGTGCCGTTTTCTCAAGTGCGGATATTTTCTTGTTATCTGCCATAATCGTTGCCTCCCTCATTTACTCAACCCTAGTATAATTTACCCTGATTTATGAAACAAAAACTAAAAGGGATATTATTATTATACCAATAAATCGCTTTCATTGTGACAAATGACCTTCGTGATTTAAAAAGATGTTAAACTGAATAATAACCTGAGAGGAGGACGAAGCGATGAGCAAGCCGTCAATCTTTATTACAAGAAAACTTCCTGAGAAGGTTCTCGCACCTTATAGGGATAAATTAGAAATTGATATGTGGGAAAAAACAGATGAAGCAGTACCGAGAGAGGTCCTTTTACGAAAAGCAAGAGAAGCGGATGGTCTAGTGACCATGCTGACAGAATCCATTGATGACACTTTACTGAACGAAGCTGCCAATTTAAAAATCGTAGCAAATATGGCTGTTGGATATGACAATATCAATGTCGAAAGCGCTAGAAAGCATAACATTGAAGTAACCAATACACCTGATGTGTTAACCGATACTACAGCTGACCTGGCTTTTGGACTGTTAATGACATCAGCCAGAAGAATAGTGGAGGCAGATCAATATGTAAGAAATGGAGACTGGAAACATTGGGCACCTATGCTGATGGCGGGTTCCGACATCCACCATAAAACTCTTGGGATTGTGGGAATGGGACGGATAGGTACAACCTTAGCCAAACGTGGCAGAGGGTTCGATATGGAAATTCTTTATCATAACCGGTCGAGAAATGTAGAGGCTGAAGAACAGCTTGGAGCTGAATATGTGAGCTTGGAGTATTTACTGAAGAATGCAGATTTCGTTGTTTGTCTTGCCCCGTTGACTGATGAAACCTACCACATGTTCGACCAAGCGGCTTTCAAGCATATGAAAAATGATGCTATATTTATCAATGCTTCAAGAGGCGCCTTAGTGAATGAAACGGCATTGTATAACGCTCTCGTATCGAAAGAGATAAAAGGAGCAGGGTTAGATGTGTTTGAGAATGAGCCAATCTCCAAGGATCATCCTCTTCTACAGCTTAATCAAGTTGTCTGCCTTCCGCATATAGGTTCTTCGAGTGTAGAGACCCGTACGAAAATGATGGAACTTGCTTTAAATAATGCTCTGCGTGTACTGCAAGGAGATACAGCGATTACGCCGGTATAAAAAATCCGCCAGCTGTAAAAGCTGGCGGAGTATCCTGACAATCATTAAAATACTTGTTCTACTTCGTAAACTCCCGGAACTTCCTGGGATAGAGCTCGTTCAATACCGGCTTTTAAAGTGATTGTTGAGCTTGGGCAGTTTCCGCAAGCCCCCATGAGACGCAGACGGACGATTCCATCTTCAACATCTACTAATTCAACGTCTCCTCCATCACGCAGTAAAAATGGGCGAAGTTTATTAAGTACTTCCTGAACTTGTTCATGCATGTTCAATCTTCCCCTTTCTATATAATTCATTATAAAACGTTTCATTGAAAAAATCTATATTGTCTCATGATATTTATTGAGAACCATTTTCATTTTATCTTTTTTCAGATCTTTTGTAAAATAAAAGAAAAGAGCTGTCAGCTTTAGAGGAGGGGAATCATGGGGGGAGAAAAAAAGATTCATTTGGATGTTTACGGGGCAGAAATTAAATGCCCAAGTTGTGTGAATGCTCCTGGAGCAAAGGAAACCTATGAGTGGCTGCAAGCTGCCATATCAAGGAAGTATGGCAATCAAGACATAACTTATCATTATATTGATATTCACAAATCTGAAAATGAAGAAAAGCATACAGAATTTGTAAATCAAATTCTTAATGATGAACTTTTTTATCCACTTGTAGTAGTGGAGGGAGAGATCGTCGCTGAGGGTATTCCACGCTTAAAAACCGTTTATCAGGCGTTAGAACAGCATGGCTTACAAGAACTTACCGGTCTTTAATTAACGATCGATGAAAACGTATGGTAAAATAGGTGCTGTATGGGGATTCATTCTTCATTCAAAGGAGAGACAATGGATGAATCCAATGGTTGAATTTTGTATAAATAATTTGGTGAGTGGGTCACAGGCAGCAAAAGAAGTGCTTGAAAAAGATCCAGACCTAGATGTAATAGAGTACGGCTGCTTAAGTAATTGCGGTCTTTGTTCATACGGTTTGTTTGCATTAGTCGAAGGAGAACGTGTGATGGCTGAAACACCAGAAAAACTTGTAGATAATATTTATGAATATTTGGAAGAGAATCCCCACCTATAAAGGGTGTCAGCTTTGTAATACCACACGATTCCTTATTAAACGGCCGCCAGTTAGGCAGCTAAGTAAGAATTTCCAGTTAAGATGAATGGAAATTCTTTTTTTGACTCAATGGCATATGTATATAGGGTTGAAGGATTTAGTCAGAGGAGGTACTTCCTAAACTCCATCGAATCACTGTTTTACTTAGTTTAGAAAGAGATTAAACATTTGATAATATAAAGGCTGGTTAGTATACTAACAGTAAGATTAGAAAGGAGAGGCTCGGGATGATTCTGAACATTACAGAAGCGGCTAGTCACCGAATTAAAGAAATGATGAAGGAAGAAGATTCTGAACAAGTACGTCTTCGCTTCGGTGTTAAAGGTGGAGGTTGCAGCGGATTGTCTTATTCAATGGGCTTCGAAGATCAGATTAACGAAGAACTTGATATTACTGAGGAAGCACATGGAATTCCGGTAGTAATTAATAGACAGGATGCCGCCATTATAGAAGGAACAACCATCGACTTTAAACAGAATATGATGGGCGGAGGTTTCACAATCGATAATCCGAACGCGATTGTCTCCTGTGGGTGTGGCTCTTCCTTTAAAACCGCAACCAATGCAGGTACTCCAGATCCTAACTGTTAAAAAGTAAAGGAATAAAAACTGATCGTTTATTTAATTACAGTTAAATGATTGGAAATACAAATCCCGCTGAACGAATATGCCACTTGTTCAGCGGGATTTTATGCGTTTAAATTTTTAAGATTAAGATTAGATAGAGATAGGAAGTTCCTGCTCTGCATACCTTTAATTAAAAGGAAAAGAGGGGGAGTTTCCTTATGAAGAAATTTCTCATGCAAAGTTTTTCAGCAGATGAAAGCAGAATTAGTGCAATTATTATTGGTTTTTTTATCACGCTTATTATTTCTATGCAGCAGTATATTCTTTCAGGCACCGTCGATGAAAATGCAAAGCATTTGTTAATCACTTTTGTATATGTGATAGGCGGGGTACATGTATCCAACCAAGTAAAGGAATACGTTACTATAGAATTCCGGAGAAATGGGAAGGGCTCTCCTCCAGAAGAGTGAATAAGAAAAGCCAGCCTATTGATCGGCTGGCTTTTTCTACGTGTATGGCTGGTTTTTTAAGTGAACATACTAGTGGAATGCTTCGGCTGAAGGCGAGCATTTGGATCCATATAGGCTTTGGCATTATTTACGGCTGTCGGACCTTCCCCGAAACCTGAAGCAATGAGCTTCACCTTGCCAGGGTACGTACAAATATCTCCTGCAGCGTATATGCCTTGAATATTCGTTTCCATTTTCGAGTTTACCACGATGCTGTTCTTTTCAATTTCCAGTTCCCAGTCTTTAATCGGTCCAAGGGAGGAAATAAAGCCGTAGTTCACAATAAGATCATCTACATCTACTGTTTCTACTTTGTCCCCTTTGACCTCTTGCAGTACCACTTGAGAAATTCGATCTTCCCCGATCATCTTTTCAGGTGTGAACGGGGTCAGCAGTCTGACCTTTGAATTTTTAAGTTGCTCTACACTGTGTTCATGAGCACGGAATTTATCTCTACGGTGTACCAGGGAAACTTGTTTAGCAATAGGCTCAAGCATAAGGGCCCAGTCTACTGCTGAATCCCCGCCGCCGCAGATCATTACATTTCTATCTGCAAATTTGCTCATATCATCTACAAAATAATGCAGGTTGGAATTTTCGTATTTTTCGGTACCATCCATTTTTAATTTACGAGGCTGGAAAGCACCATTTCCGGCAGTGATGATAATTGTTTTAGTGTAGTGAACACCTTGGTTAGTCGTTAATTTAAAGGATTGATCCTCCATGCGTTCTATGGATTCGACGGCTTCCTCCAGTGCAATAGCTGGGTCGAACGCCATTGCTTGTTCTTTAAGGTTATCGACAAGCTCCTGGGCACGTACCCGAGGAAATCCTGCGACATCAAATATATGTTTTTCTGGATATAATGCAGTTAATTGGCCTCCAAGATGTGGCAGGCTCTCTATGATCTTAACGCTGGCTTGCCGCATTCCGCCGTAAAAAGCGGTAAATAAACCTACGGGACCACCACCGATGACAGTTATATCATAAACTTTATCATTCATAGTTCTCCCCCCTGTTCGTTATGATTACATTTTTTCATTCTATCATAAAATCCATATCCAAGGGAACAATGTTATTGTGTAAGCACTTTCGGGTAATGGTCAGTAGTAGTACTTTATTTATGGAATAAGTTGAAAATGCCGAAAACAAGGAATAAGAAAAGACAAAAAAACATAGGTGGCAGTACCGTTCTTATAGGAACAGATTGGCTTTTTTTTATAAAATACTGTGTGAATATAGTCACAATACCCAAGAAAGCTAACCTGAAGCCTGTTTAGTGATTAAATACTAAGAGATGGAAGTGATGATGTTGAAGAAACCTACTATTGTCATTCTAGGTGCAGGTTATGGAGGAATGATTACTGCAGTCAAACTTCAAAAGAGTTTAGGAATCAACGAAGCCAATGTGACGCTGGTGAACAAGCATAGTTATCACTATCAAACCACTTGGCTTCATGAAAATGCTGCAGGAACGCTTCACCATGATCGTACCCGTATTCAAATTAAAGATGTGGTAGATCCAGGCAAGATTAATTTAATACAGGATACCGTAACTGCTATTCATCCTGAGAACAAGAAAGTCACGTTAGAAAACGGCGAACTAGACTATGATTATTTAGTTATTGGATTAGGGTTTGAGGCGGAAACTTTCGGGATTTCTGGATTGAAAGAGCATGCATTTACGATTGGCAGCATTAACAGTGCCCGCCTGATCCGTCAGCATATTGAATACAACTTTGCTAAATACAACAATGAAAAAGAGAAAAAGCAGGAGCGGCTAAATCTAGTGGTCGGCGGGGCAGGCTTTACAGGAATCGAGTTTGCAGGCGAACTTGCTAATCGTGTGCCCGAGCTTTGCAAGGAATATGATATCCCCCGGGAGAAGGTTCGTATTATTACCGTAGAAGCGGCTCCAACTGCATTGCCTGGATTTGACCCTGAGCTCGTGGAATATGCTATGAACAGGCTTGAAGCGAAAGGGGTAGAATTCAGGATCGGAGCCATGATCAAAGAAGTAACAGCAGATAAATTAATTTACGAAAAGGACGATCAGCGCGAAGAAATTCCTACAAATACTGTGGTATGGGCAGCCGGGGTACGCGGGAATCCACTGGTAGAAGAAGCTGGGATAGAAGCTAATCGCGGGCGAGTGAAGGTAAGAGAAGATCTCCGTCCTTCTGAATATGATGATGTATTTATCGTAGGGGATTGTGCACTGATTATTAATGAAGAAACAAATCGCCCGTATCCCCCAACTGCTCAAATTGCTATCCAGCAGGCAGAGAATACAGCAGCTAACCTTAAACGGTTAGTTCAGGGACAGACCCATTTAGAACCCTTTACTCCGGATCTTAAAGGAACTGTAGCTTCTCTTGGCAGCAAGGATGCTATTGGGGTAGTCTTTGGTGACAAGAAACTCTTTGGCTGGTCCGCATCAGCGATGAAAAAGGTGATCGATAATCGCTATCTTCTTAAATTAGGCGGGATCGGTCTAGTATTGAAAAAAGGCAAATTAAACTTTTTAAATTTATAGGCCATCGGTGAACGAAGCAAAGGCAGATCATTCTGCCTTTGCTTTTTTTATAGATGAACTATAAAATATAGGGTGGATGAGGGGTACATAGATAAAATTTACAGGGGGAAACGTTTTTGAACATCGTACAGTTTTTCGTTTCTATATTGCTCTTTTTTGTGCTTTTTTTTGGGATTTCCTTTCTTATTAACATGATTTTGCGTTCTTCTTGGTTAATGGCTTATGTATATCCAATTATTGTCCTGTTAATCATTGACGACTTTGCGTTCAGCAAGTATTTTGCCTATCCTGGATACGCTTTTCCAACCGTGTTTGACCATTTAATTCATTTGAAAGTCGTGGATATATTAATCCTGCTCAGTGGCTTTTTAGGAACGATTGGAGCAGGATGGGTTATTCGTTTTCTTAGAAAAAGCGGGTATCAAATGTTTTAATTCATTTCACTGTTCGATCCTCTCATCTCAGATCTGAGGATCGGACTTTTTTTGTATAATTAGGTAAGTGGTTGGACATGATTACATCGAGAGGTGATGATCATGAAAAGGCGCACTTACCATATGATGATAGCTGGGTTATTAACAGCTACTCTATACAATACAATTGCTAATCTTTCAAATTTATCAGTGACTGATTTGGATGATTGGCTGGCTAGTAATAACCAAACTGTTTCGATTCAAACAGCTGTAAGGACCGCCCAAGAGAAGGAGCAAACGAATGACTCTGCAGTTGAGGAGGAACAAAGTTCTGCTGCTTCTGCCGCAGGATACAGTTCACTAAAGGATACTTTGACTTTATCCAATTATCCCAAGAAGACCGTGACGGCCACAGGGTATACAGCAGGTTTTGAATCTACAGGAAAGACGCCTGAGCACCCAGAGTATGGGATTACTTTTTCAGGAGTTCCTGTACAGCGTGATTTATATTCAACAATTGCAGCAGATATTAGAGTGTTTCCGATTGGTACAGTATTGTTTATTCCCGATTATGGGTATGGGGTGGTGGCAGATACCGGTTCCGCCATACAAGGCAACAAAATTGATCTTTATTACCCCTCAGTGGATGCTGTATATGATAATTGGGGAAAGAAAACACTTGAAGTCTATGTGATTAAAAGGGGAACAGGGAAATTAACTGCTGAAGACCTTAATCACTTGAATGAAAATCAGGCTTTACAGGTGTTTCGTAATGAAATCCTTAAAGAATGATAGAAGAGTCTGAAGATGACAACGGTCTTTCTTCACTCACCCAAAGAAAGCGTGACATCAAGAGCTTCAGCTTGATGTCACGCTTTTCTGTTCAGTCAGAGATGTTTCTTCTGACCTGCTAATAAATCATTGAATGCAGGATAAAAGCAAGTAAAATTCCGGTGACTCCTCCAAAAAAAACTTCGATAGGCTGGTGTCCGAGAAGTTCTTTCAATTCCGCTTTACGTTGAAACTGTTCTTTATTTCCCCAATCTTTAGCTTCATCTACAAACCTTTGGAAATCTTTTAGTAAGATATTCAGCATGATCGCCTGTTCGCCGGTTTGTCGTCGTACACCTGTGGAATCGAACATCACAATGATCGTAAACACGCAGGCCACAGCAAAGATGGCAGAATCGAAACCTTCTTGTATGCCGACTCCGGTGGCAAGAGCCGTGACAGCAGCTGAATGACTGCTTGGCATACCGCCTGTACTAAAAGCAAGGCCAGGAGTAAACTCTCTTGATGCGAAAAAATGGATGGGAATCTTTACAAGCTGTGCAAAGAAAATAGCAGCGATCGATGCCCACAAGGGGAAATTATGCAATAAACTCAGCATGGTGACATCCTTTCCAGCCCAAAATAAAATAGAAATTCATCCGTGTTCATAAGAGGTGAGTATGAAAAATTCTATGTATATCATATCACATTCAAATAATGAACGTCCCTAGAAATGTTGTTCCTAAAAGTTAAAGTAAGAAAAAAATTAAGGTTTCTAGTATACTTTGAACTGGAGGTGTTCACATGTTTTCAACTAGAAAAACATTATTCGAGGAAGACCAGGCTTTAATCGTCGGTTTATTTCAGGATGATAAGAAGATGAATTCCTATCATCAGGTCAATGAGAAATTTAATGGTCAGCTGGACAGCTACATACAGGAAGGTGATCTTTCAAGTAAAAGACAGAAAGTGTCTAAATTAATGCCCGCAGGAATCCTTTCGGCAAAACGCGTCTACTTTATAGGCTTAGGTAATAGTGATCAACTGACTCGCTCTACTTATCGTAAAGCTCTAGGCCGGTTATTTAAACAGCTGCAGCAGGATGGAATTACTCAAGCAGCTCTAGCAATGGATAGTTTAAAACCTGATCAGCTTCGCATTGAAGAGTGTGCGGAGATAATTGCAGAAGCGATGATTACATCTACTTGTGTACTCAAACATTATAAAACCCGAAAGTCGGAAGGCTCCCTTGCGATCGAGCACGTTACTTTCATAAGCAGTGACGATGAACGCGTGTTACTTCGTTCCGCAGCGACTGGATTTGCGTTTGGTAAAGGGGTAAATACAGCAAGAGACCTTGTCCATCTGCCTGCCAACCTTCTGACTGCGACAGATATGGCGAAGTATGCGCTTCACATGGCAGACAATTATGGGTTTGAGGCAGAAATTTTAGAGAAAGAAGATATGGAGGAACTGGGGATGGGAGCTCTGTTAGCTGTAAATCAGGGTTCCACTGAGCCTCCGAAAATGATCGTATTAAAATATCAGGGCTTAGAAAACTGGGAGGATGTTACCGCTTTAGTAGGAAAAGGGATTACGTACGATACAGGCGGTTATTCGATTAAATCTAAAACCGGTATGCCTGGTATGAAAGGGGACATGGGAGGTGCAGCTGCAGTCCTTGGTGCCATGGATACGATTGGCAGGCTTAAGCCGAGCAAAAATGTATTAGCTGTTATTCCTTCCTCAGATAATATGATTTCTGGCTCCGCTTTCAAGCCAGATGATGTCATTACTTCATTAAGTGGGAAAACCATCGAAGTGCTGAATACAGATGCGGAAGGCAGGCTTGCGCTAGCGGATGGCGTGACGTATGCCAAACAGAACAAAGCTGACCGCGTGATAAACGTCGCCACTCTTACGGGCGGAGTAGTTACCGCTTTGGGCTCCTGGATGACTGGAGCTATGACTAACAATATCAACCTTTATAAAGAGCTTGAGTCTATTGGGGAATCCATGGGAGAACCTATTTGGCAGCTTCCTTATAATGAGGATTATCAAGCCCAAGTTCGAAATAGCGATATTGCCGATTTAAATAATTCACCTACGAGAAAGGCCCATCCGATAATGGGGGGAGCTTTCGTAGGAGAATTTGCTGAAAATACTCCGTGGGTTCACTTAGACATTGCAGGAACTTCTGTGGCAGAAGCTTCTCATGAACTTGGGCCAAAGGGACCAACAGGCGTGATGGCAAAAACATTAGCTGGTTATATTCTTAGCTAGGTAAGCTTCCAAAGTTCTGCACCATCCTAATTTTATACAAAAAATTTCCCGGACCATATTTTCAGAGGTCCGGGTTTTTATTTTCTATATTTGTCTGCTTCGATTTCCATGGCCGCAGTTATGGTTAACGTGCAGACCACTTCTTCTAGCCATTAAGCATTCACCAGAGGAAAAGCAGCATGCACTTCCCTAGTATTGTCTATGGTTGAAAAGCCCAAACAAACTCAATACTAATGTATAGGATAAATAAGATTATGTTTGGGGGAGGACTTTCCATGTCTTATCCAGAATATGCAGTTCCGCCCGAAGGAACATCGCCTTCAACAAGCAGAAGTATTGAAACCTGGCTCCTAAGCACCATGAAGCTGTGCATGGGAAAACACTTACTCATTCAAACGAAAAAGTATTGTTTTCGGGGACAGCTTGAGAAGGTAAAATCCTGCTACGCAGAGGTCTTAGTCGGAGATTCAGTTCTCTTTATCCCTTTAGATGAAATTGAAAAAATAAATCAAAAATGAAAAACACCCGTTATCTCATAGAGAACGGGTGAATCGTGCTAGTCTTGAATCGCTGCTTCTAAAGCAACTTCAATCATTTCGTTAAACGTGGTCTGCCTTTCTTCCGAAGAAGTTTCTTCTCCAGTAAGAATGTGGTCGCTGACGGTTAAGACCGATAATGCCTGCCGGTTATATTTCGCAGCTAGTGTATAAAGAGCGGTCGTTTCCATTTCTACGGCCAGTACATTATATTGAGCGAGAAGGTTGAATAAGTCCATTGCCTGGTCACGGTAGAAACTATCGCTGGTAAACACATTACCCACTTTAAGTTTAAGCCCTTTATTCTTTCCAGCATCGTAAGCATTTTTTAATAACCCAAAGTCTGCGGTCGGAGCAAAATCAATACCGCCAAAGACCATACGATTCATTTGAGAATCGGTAGTGGAGGTAGAGGCGAGAATGACGTCACGCACTTTCACGTCTTTTTGCAGGGCTCCGCATGTACCGACACGGATTAGTTTTTGAACATCATAGCTTTCCATTAGTTCATTTATATAAATGGAAATCGAAGGAACTCCCATTCCGGTTCCCTGTACAGAGATACGTTCACCTTTATAAGTTCCGGTATAGCCATACATGCCGCGGACTTCATTATAGCATTTTGGATTTTCTAAAAAATTTTCAGCAATATACTTTGCACGGAGCGGGTCACCCGGCAATAGAATTTTTTCAGCAATATCTCCAGGATTCGCACCAATGTGTGTACTCATTAGATAACCCCCTTGTATTAGTTAAGCTATTTAAAATTACCACACCAAAATAAAGAAAACAAATCATCATTATATAAAGGTTTGTATTAGTAAACCGTACTGGTAAAATAAAGAATAAAGGAAGATAGGCATCAGATCGATGTAAAAGAACTCGTGTTCCATTCATTGAAATAAAGACCGTGGGGGCGATACAAAGCTTTGCGGTTTATTTTCATAGTAAACGTTTCATAATAAAAAGAAGCCTTGGACCGTACACCTGCTAATAAAAGGAGCTGAAAAAATGAATATATCGATTTCGAAATTGCCGGGGATCGGTCAAAAGATTTCCCTTATAACCGGCGATGACAGTATGCTTGTTTTAATTGTCCATCACACTGGAAAGCGAGAATTATACTTTTTTGATGAGGCGGACAGTGAAGAAGCAGATTTTGCTATGGATTTAACTTCAGATGAAACTCGGGAGCTAGGGGCTCAATTGCTTGGTGCTACTTATCAGCCTGTAGATGCCGACAAATTGAAAATCTTTAAGAACCAAATTGTTATAGATTGGGTGGAGCTCAAAGAAAAATCATCGATTGCTTTTCAAACGATTGAAGAATCGGAGATCCGAAATAAAACGGGAGCAACAATTATTGGTATCGTTAAAGGAGACGAAACGATTGCCATTCCTGAAGCGGATACCCGACTTCAGCCCGGCGACGTCATCATGACCATTGGAAAGCAAGACCAAATTGACAGCCTGTCTGCTTTGTGTAAAGGAGAGGAATGATCATTAGTGCCCACTGAATTTCCAGCCCTGCTTGGCGCAGGATTGATTTTGCTATTTATCTTCTACTTAGGTTTTTTAAGTATTAAAATCAAGTTCCCCAACGTCGTCATGTATATCCTGCTTGGAATTTTCCTGTCGGATTTGGTAGCGGATAGTGAACTGCTGCACTTCGCCAGTGAAATTGGCATCGTTCTCCTCTTCTTTTTGCTGGGTCTGGAATTTAATATTAATCGACTAGGTGGCATTGCTAGACGGATTTGGCCAACTGGACTATTAGACATCGGATTAAGTTTAGGAGTCACGACCGGAATTGCCTTATTATTTCAGCTTGATTTATTTTCAAGTTTTTTAATCGGGGGTTTATGCTACGCTACTAGCTCTTCGATTACCGCTAAACTGCTGGATGACCGGGGGAGAATGGCAAACACGGAAACGGAATTCATGCTCGCTCTTCTCATCTTTGAAGACTTAGCAGCGCCCATTATTGTGGCAGTTCTCTTTGGCATCCACTCAGGCGAAGATTTAACTGTGGTCACCTTTTTGCTCTTAGCTGGAAAGATTGCAGGACTTGCTTTATTAGCAATCTTGCTTGGTAAAACATTATTTAAGCGTTTTGAAGCTTTCTTGGACCGGATTGATGATGAAGATTTCAAAATCGCTCTATTAATCGGCATTGCTTTAGGATATGGAGGGTTTGCACTTTACTTGGGTCTATCCGAGGTCCTGGGTGCATTTTTAGCTGGGATGATGCTGGCTGAGATTGGAAAGGTCGAAAAAGTAGAACAAACCGTTTATCCTGTGCGAGATCTACTTCTGCCGGCTTTTTTTGTGTATTTTGGGACAACTATTGAATTAGGAAATGGGATTCCAATGGCCGGCCTTTTACTCACACTTGTGGTCTGGTCTGTTTTGTCCAAAGTTTTGGTCGGTGTTTTAGGCGGACCAATGTATGGAATATCAAAGCGGGCTTCTCTCAGAGCTGGATTATCTTTGTGTGCTCGTGGAGAGTTTTCAGTAGTGATTGCCGGGGCTGCTGCAGGTATGCTTAAAGTTTTCAGCGGAATATATATAGTGGCAGCTGCCTTTACCGGAATGCTTCTGTTTGAACAGGCATCTAAGATTACTAATAAACTATATGGAAAACCAGTGAAAAAGAAGAAGAATTTAAAAGTACCTCGATAAAATAGGTGCTTGAAGCTTATAAGTACGACCCATACATCAAACGAGACGGAGCGTGTGCCCGTGGAAATTGACTTAGTTGGACAGGTTCCGCTGAATACCTCGTTAAATTCATAAACCCCCGAACTATTACGTTCGGGGGTTTATGGTGAATAAATTTCAGCTGCCTGTCTCTCTTGATGAAAAAGTAAAGTTATTATACCTGTGATAGTTAACCAAAATACTGGTGTTCAAGCTCAGCGAGACGCTGTACAGCCAACTTATTAAATTCGGTCTCTCTTCTCGTCAGCTTTGCCTTTAATTGCTCCATAGAGTCCCTTAATGAAGCTTCATACTCTGGAACCTCTCCTTCATAGGAATGAACAGCTTCCTTCTGGACATTCGCTTTCTCCTGGAAGCTGAGCGCTTTGCGCTGGTGAAAGAACACCTCTTCCGTTTTACCAGGATTATGTAAATCCCCTTGCATCGGATGCTTGTCAACGGCTAAAACCTTAACCAAATAAAAACGGTTTCTGTCTTCTGCTACTTCTCCTATATAAATTCCAGATTTATAATGAGCTTTGACGATGTCTCCAATGTTATGCTCTGGCATGCACCGAACCTCCTTTTTTCTTATTGTAACAAAGATATTAAGTGTGAAGATATCGTGAAGAAGTGATTTCTAAATGGAAGATTTGATATAATGAAGAAATAGGGAAGGAAGTGATCGTGTTATGATGGAATTTTTGTATTTTCCAGAAGACAAATCGGAATATATCCCAGCCGTTATTTCATTGCTCATCTTCATGGCAGGTGCCGTACTCACTATGTATCTCATTATCCGCGCATCAAGGAAAGAAGAAAAGAAATCAGAAGAGAATTACACGTCTGCTGCTGAACAGCACCACGAACATTGAATTGGCTGCGCTACCGGGAACAGCGCGGCCTTTTTGTTTGCTTTTAAAATTTATATTTTTCCTGTTTTATGGAGACACTAGCTTTAAGGACTCAGTCAGACACGGAGGTGCTCCATGAACAGAGTTATACCAATTGGATTTATCATCTGCCTCTTTCTTTCCGCCTGTAGTGCAGATAAACGGTCACCATTAAATACTTCGTTCTATAACGGACAGGGAGACAAGATAGGAACGGCTACTTTGAAAGAAATGTCAGATGGCGTTCAAGTGAAAGTGAAGGTAGAAGGGTTAGAGCCTGGCCCCCATGCCATCCATGTTCATGAATTCCCTAAATGTAAAGCACCAGACTTTAAAAGTGCGGGGAATCATTTCAATCCAATGTCTAAGCTTCATGGACTGATGAATGCAGAAGGCGCTCATGCTGGGGATCTGCCTAATATTGAAGCGGACTCAGCTGGTATGGTGAATGCGGAATTAATGCTTCCAGATGCTACTTTAAAAGATGGGCAGAAGTCTCTTCTTCGTAAGGAAGGTACCTCCCTTGTTATTCATAGTGGAGTGGATGATGGAATGACGCAGCCGGCCGGTGACTCGGGTGAACGATTTGCATGTGCTAAGATCACTTTAGATGCGGACAAGAATGAAACCAGTGATCCAACAGAACCAATGGAAAAACAAAAGAAAAGTAGTAAGTGATGGTATAATGATTTACTGATCTTAGAAAAAAATGTAACTGATTTCAATATATGTTCAATAGAAAACCCGGACCATTCACGTTTTGTGAGTCCGGGTTTTTTAATATCTAGTTTAAAGTTCCTTGTTAAGAGTGATTTTCAACTGCTTTAATAATCCGATTTACGCCTTCTTCTATTATTTTTTTTGGCGCAGCAATATTTAAGCGCATGAACCCTTCGCCTTCTTCTCCGAAAGAAGCACCATCATTCAATCCTATTCTTGCCTCTTTCTGCATAAATGATTTAAGTTCTGTATGCGTCAAGCCCAGGTTACGGCAGTCCAGCCATAATAGATAGGTTCCTTCGGCTGGAATAACTTGAATAGCATTGGTTTCATCGTGGAAGCGTTGTGCCACGTAATCTCTATGATTTTCCAGGGTCTCAAGCAGCTCACTGAGCCACTCTTCACCTTTCGAGTAAGCTGCCTCTAATGCAGTGATACCAAGTGTATTTAACATCCCCATGCCCTGCTGTTTAAATTGTTTCTCTACTTTTTCCCTTAACTCCTGATTTGCGGTCACTAAATAAGAAACCTGTAATCCAGCTAAGTTAAAGGTTTTAGTTGGAGATAAGCAGGTAACTGTTTGATCGCTAATGTCGTTGGAAAGAGATGCAATCGGAATGTGCTTTGCTTCACTAAAGATTAAGTCTGCATGAATTTCATCGGCCACAATTTTTACGTTGTGTTTAAGGCAGATTTCGCTCATTTTAGTCAGCTCTTCTTTTGACCATACTCGTCCGACCGGATTATGGGGGTTGCAAAGAATAAACAATTGCACATGATTATCGATTATTTTATCTTCAAAGTCTTTAAAGTCTATTGTGTATTGGTTGTTTTCCAAAACTAAAGGGTTTTTAACCAAATTTCGATTATGCTGCTCTACCACACTGTAAAAGGGGGGATAGACTGGCGTTTGAATTAAGACATGGTCACTTTCCTCCGTCAGTGATTGTATAATCATATGGAGACTGGGGATCACACCTGGACTGTATGTAATCCATTCGGGTTGAATTTCCCATTGATGCCGGTGCTGAAGCCAACCGGTAACCTCCTCCTTTAATTGGTTGTCTGGCAGGGTATATCCAAAAATTCCATGAGCTACCCTTTCTTCTAAAGCTTGAATCACAGCATCTGGAATGCGGAAATCCATGTCGGCAACCCACATGGGAAGAATGTCTTTATCTTGGTAAAGGTCTTCTGCCATATCCCATTTGACAGACCTGGTCCCTTTTCTAGGTGTAACTTCTGTAAATCTACTCAATATGATCCCTCCAATTATTCCAAGACTTGTGTCTATCATATCGAATCTTAAAAAATCTGCCCAATAAGCTGTTTCCCCTCTGGTATTTTTGGCAAAAAAAAAGCAAAGCGATCGCTACGCTTTGCTCACACAGGGGGAATACGAGAAAGTCTTACATTTATAGGTATTACCATAAATAATAGAGTTTAAACCTATTATTTTAATTTTTTTAGAATAATATTCATGAAAGTAGATTCGCGACATGCAATTATGCTTATTGGACAACGGTGAATATTAAACTTCTTCTGCAAGTTTTTATTGCCAGAAGCGACGTGGTTCGTACTGTTCTTCATCAAAGGGCTTTTTTTCAATTGGGTTTAAGAATTTTTTACGTGTTTATAATCGCATTGAAAAATTCCTTTTAGTAATAGCAGAAGGGAGGCAGGGTGAAATTAATATTAGATCACGTGTAATTTCTAGATTCCTTTGCTAAATTAGAGAATCTGTGATAAAATCATTTATTGCGTGAAAAGAAACGAATAATATATATATCAGGAGTTGTATAGCATGTCAGAGAAGTTTCAAGAAGGTCAAGTTTTAGAAGGTAAAGTTACAGGTATCCAGCCATATGGTGCATTTGTTGCATTAGATGATCAAGTACAAGGTCTCGTTCACATTTCAGAGGTGACTCATGGTTTTGTTAAGGACATTAATGAGCACTTAAATGAAGGTGACGAAGTACAAGTTAAAATTCTGAACATCGATGAGAAAAGCAATAAATATTCTCTTTCTATTCGTGCTACTCAGGAAGCCCCTAAGAAAGAGGAGCGTCGTCCTAGGAAACAAGCGGCAGTGAAACAGCAAGAAGATTCTTCTGCTGGTTTTAACTCCTTGAAAGATAAGCTGGAAGACTGGATTAAACAATCAGACGACCGCGAAAAATTTCGTAAGTAATAGTGAAAAACCCGGCTGAATGGCCGGGTTTTTTTATGCAGAATTTTATCTTACTCTGTAGTTTCTGCTGAAGGTGCTTCGTCGTAGTCCGCGGCAGGGGAGAAGTAAAGGGAGATTGCAATAAGTCCACTGATCCCTACGAGTGTGTAAATAACACGTGCGAACGATCCACTTTGTTCTCCGCCGCCAAATAGGCCGGCTACTAGGTCATATTGGAATAAACCAATTAAACCCCAATTGATTGCTCCAATAATAATTAGCAAAAGTGCTGTACGTTGAATCCAGTTCATTGTTTGCCCTCCTATAATTTGTAATGAACAGTCCTAGCTTAAGCTATATTAATAAAAATATACATAAGCCGTTTCTTTTGAGAATAAAGGAGAAATTATGGATAATATAAAACGAATAGCAGGAAATCGAGAGGAGAATTTAAAACATGGATGCATTTACTTTTCACAATCCTACAAAGTTAATTTTCGGTAAAAACCAAGTGGAAGCATTGAAAGATCAGCTTCCAGCACATACAAAAAAAGTCCTTCTAGTCTACGGAGGAGGAAGTATTAAAAAGAACGGGATTTATGAACAGGTTATTGCTCAGTTGGACCAAGCTGAGGTGGAAGTTGTTGAGCTTTCTGGTGTAGAACCAAATCCACGGTTAAGTACGGTTAGAAAAGGGGTAGACCTCTGTAAACAGGAGAATGTGGACTTCATCCTAGCTGTTGGCGGTGGAAGTGTAATCGACTGCACAAAAACGATCGCAGCAGGTGCAAAGTATGATGGTGATGCTTGGGAACTTGTTACTAAACAAGCTTCTCCAAAAGGAGCGTTGCCTTTTGGTACAGTTCTTACCCTTGCTGCAACTGGATCCGAAATGAATGCTGGTGCAGTCATTACCAATTGGGAAACAAATGAAAAGTACGGATGGGGATTCCCTCCTTACACATTCCCAACCTTTTCAATTCTTGATCCGCAAAATACAATGAGCGTTCCTCGTGATCAAACAATTTATGGCATTGTGGATATGATGAGTCATTTATTTGAACAATATTTCCACAATGAAACACAATCTCCCGTCCAGGATGAAATGGTAGAAGGTGTATTGCGTACCGTTATTGATACAGCACCTAAATTGCTTGATAATCTGGAGTCCTACCAGCACCGTGAGACGATTCTTTATGCAGGAACCATCGCGTTAAATGGCATGCTTCAGATGGGATATAGCGGAGATTGGGGAAGCCATAATATTGAACATGCGGTTTCAGCAGTTTATGATATTCCACATGCCGGAGGACTTGCAATCTTGTTCCCGAACTGGATGAAACACAATGTTGAAGTAAATGAGAAGCGATTTGTCCGCATGGCTACTAAAGTATTTAACGTGGATACAGAAGGGAAGACGGATCGTGAAGTTGCCCTTGAAGGCATTGAAGCTCTTCGCTCTTTCTGGTCCTCTTTAGGAGCACCTGAAACACTTGCTGATTATGATATCCAGGATGACAAGTTTGATGTGATTGTGGATCGAGCAATGAATCGCGGAGCATTCGGAAACTTTAGTAAGCTGGAAGGTAAAGATGTAGAAAAAATCTTAGTCATGTCTAAATAATGCTTGAAAAAGTGGTGCAGGAGGTTCCTGCACTTCTTTTTTTAGACTGAAGTCATTTCTCTGTCTACTTTGGGTGAAATCATCATGAGCTCAGTACCATCTTATGGTTCTTCCGTAAGTGTATCCGCTTACAATAATGAGTTTCCTTGATTTGCTAGTCAGGTTTCGATAAAGTGAAATTGGCTTACTTATTTTAATAAAAAATATTGGAGGAGAATCCATGACACATCTTCGTTTTGATTATGAAAAAGCGCTTCCGTTTTTTGGGGAACATGAGCTGGAGTATATGCAAGGGGCTGTTTCTTTAGCTCATGAGGCATTGCACGAAGGAACTGGGGCAGGCAGTGATTTCTTAGGCTGGCTGGACTTGCCGGAAAACTATGATAGAGAAGAGTTTTCCCGCATTAAAAAATCTGCAGAAAAGATAAAGTCGGATTCTGATGTTTTGTTAGTCATTGGAATCGGCGGTTCTTATCTCGGAGCTCGTGCGGCGATTGAGATGCTTAATCACAGCTTCTATAATGAATTACCTTCTGAACAGCGTGATACTCCGCAGGTTTTCTTTGTAGGGAACAGCGTGAGTGCACCTTATATCAATGAGTTGTTTGATGTTTTAAAGGATAAAGACGTTTCGGTTAACGTTATTTCAAAAAGCGGCACTACCACAGAGCCCGCAATAGCTTTTCGGATTTTCCGTAAATTCTTAGAAGAGAAATACGGTCAAGAAGAAGCGCAAAAAAGAATTTATGCGACGACGGATAAAGAAAAAGGTGCTCTAAAAACCTTAGCATCTGAACAAGGTTACGAAACTTTTGTAGTTCCTGATGATGTGGGCGGGCGCTATTCCGTTCTGACCGCAGTGGGTTTACTACCCATAGCAGCGAGCGGAATTGATATTGAAGAGATGATGAAAGGAGCTGACTTGAGCCGCAAAGAATTAAGCTCGGATCAGACCTCCGAAAACCCTGCTTATCAATATGCAGCGGTTCGAAATGTACTTTACAACAAAGGGAAGACGATTGAAATGATGGTCAACTATGAACCATCCTTACAATACTTTTCTGAGTGGTGGAAACAGTTGTTTGGGGAAAGTGAAGGAAAAGACCAAAAAGGGATCTTTCCTGCTTCAGCAAACTTTTCTACAGACTTGCATTCTTTAGGTCAATACATCCAGGATGGACGGAAGGATCTATTCGAAACTGTCCTTCATGTAGAATCACCAACTTCAGATATTACGATTGAAGAGGATGCTCAAAACCTTGATGGTTTAAATTATCTTGCAGGAAAAACAGTTGATCAGGTAAACGAAAAAGCCTATCAGGGAACGATGCTGGCACATACAGATGGACAAGTTCCGAATCTTATTGTCCATGTTCCTAAGCGGGATTCCTTTACATTCGGCTACCTAGCTTACTTTTTTGAGAAAGCATGTGCAGTCAGCGGCTATATTCTTGGAGTAAATCCATTTGATCAGCCAGGTGTAGAAGCATACAAGAAGAACATGTTCGCTTTACTGGGTAAACCAGGATTCGAAGATGAAAAACAAAAGCTGGAAAAACGACTGTAATTAATATTAAAAGTTTCGCCTCAGGCACATCCATAAAATGGACAGCCTGAGGTTTTTTCTTTTGGGCAAGATATAGCTAAAAGGAGAGATTTCCGTGATTTTATTAAATTCGTCACTTACTGATTCTGTTATTTCAATGAGTGAATTAGATGAAGAACTAAAAACTTTTGGCTTTCATCTATCTGATAATTGGGATTATGAACATGGATACTATGACTACTTATTAGCGGATGATGAGGGGTATCATTTTCTGCGTATTCCCTTTACTGTAAAGACGGGTACATTAGACAGCCCAGATGATAATTCTTTAATCCGAATAAGCGAGCCATTTGTACTTTCCCATATTTATCAGGATGGTTTAGATGATCAAGTTAAAGAAGGTAACTTCCGTGCCGTTTTTGACCAATTCCAAGAACCTAAAGACAAGGATGGAAAAGTTCCTGAGCAATATGTTCAAATGGGGCGTGAACTCCTTTCCCAAGTAGAACACAAACTAAGTTCTAAGCTGGGAAAGGAAGATTAAGCGATCGCCTTCTTTTAAGGTGGTATCCTGATCGAGTTTAAATGTAACGTCCTGTTCATTGCGAAGGCCAATGATCAAAGAGCCATCTTTAAGGTAATCAGCAAGTACGGTAATGAATGGTTTTCCTATTAAAGCATGGTCGATCACTTCTTCATGGAATTGCCGTGAAATTAACAAATCTAAAAGCAGCTGAAATGGCTGGACAGGATCGTTACGATACAACTCATGGTAAAATAAGCTGCTCATAAAATCATTAGAACGGATGACTGTATCGGCCCCTGCACGTTGTGCATTTATTTTTTGACGCTCGGTAAGTATTTCAGCAATGATAAAGAGCTGAGGATGATGGCCCTTAAGAGCAACAATTTGATGAATTACGGATTGATCTGATTGCTGCTCTTTCTTAGAAGGGTCTGCAGTAATAACTGCTAAGCGAGCATGCTTCGCATTCGCCATCTCCAATGTTTCCTCATTCGACGCATCCCCTTTAACAAAATGAACTAGAGAAAGCCGCTCATACATTTCATTCATTGTGCTATCGATTAGGACAATCTTTTCCTGATCCTTTTGATGAAGGATCATGTCAATCAATTGTCTGGTCCGTTCATTCCAGCCCACGAGGATAACGTGGTCCGTACCTCTAAACGCTATTTCCCCGCGACTGAGTGCCTGTCCGTGCTTTACAGTGGAAGCGGACAAAGTAGCCATATAGAAAGTGACCAGACCACCCCCCATAAGAATTAAAATGATTCCTGTCAATTTGCCGCCTGTGCTAAGCGGAACGTAATCCCCATACCCCACAGTGGATCCCGTAACAAAGGCCCACCATATTCCATCAAAAATTGTTGGGAAACTATCGGGTTCGAGGGTATGAATAATAAACCCAAAGAGAATCATTAATAATAAAACAGTTCCCAGCAGTCTTAAAAATAAAGGCATACGGAAATAAACTCGAATGAGACTCTGCATTCATACTCACTCCCTTTTTCTATTCATTATGGCAATAAAAAAAGGTTTCAAACATAAAAAAAACTCGCCCGGCAATTACAGGCAAGTTTAGGTTTTTTAATATTTTAGCGTTTTCTTAAGATCTTCATATACATAATTCCACAGATCCTGATTGCCCCGGTAAGCTTTTATTACAAAGCGGAGCATTTCCTTTTGCTTTGCTTTAAATTCTTGATCATCTTTTTGGGGTAGACTTGCTGAGGATTCATCTATAAATTGCTGAAGTTCCGGTGCTCTGGGTCCCCAATTGCAAATTTCCTCCCCTTTCGAATTGATTACAATAATCTTTGGAATGGAACGGGAGGTGCCATTTGTTAAATACTGATCCATTAAATCCGGATTTTCATCTCTAAGCAAGAAATGAGTATGAATGTGGCTTGCTTCCGCTAATCTTAGAAAGATAGGAATATTCATCATCGCATCTCCGCACCAGTCTTCCGTTAAAATCAGAGCGCGTAAGTTTCTTTTCTGCAGCTGTTCAAAGAATGGATGATCCTTCGCAGAAACATCAAAATTCTCATATATATAGATCAGATCTTCTTTGTGATGATCCATAGAATCTACGTATGCTTGTGCTGTCATTCCTTTGAGAAACCAATCTTCCAAATTCATTAATAATCCCTCCTAAAACCTGCATACTTGATCTTGTTCCCGAAGTCAGGAGAGAATATGCACTTTTTAAAAAAACTGCAGAATAAAGCTGGATTTGGTATTATTAAAAATGAATCTAAAGGAGGGCTTACATATGGATCAATCACGTTTGAATTTTTTAATGGAGCTGCTGAAGACACCATCCCCGTCTAGTATGGAGATGGCCATTCAAAAGCGATGGATAGAGGAAATGAAGCCAGTAGCCGATGAAATTAGAACTGATCATGCTGGTAATGCAATGGCAGTCCTGAATCCGGAGGCGGATTTTAAAATCATGCTGGCCGGGCATTGTGATGAAATTGCACTGGTTATCAATCGAATTGATGAACGCGGATACCTGCATTTTGATAAGATGGGCGGAATTAATCCAAAGGCAGCGGTAGGCATGAAAGTGACCGTCCTGGGATACAAAAAAGCAATTACTGGAGTAATTGGTGTGAATGCCCAGCATCACGGAGGTCTGAAGGGTGATTTTGACCTAGAAGAATTGTTTATTGATTGCGGCGCACAATCTAAAGAAGAGATGGAGGGGCTCGTTCAGATTGGGGATCTCGCTGTATATAAACGTTCCCCAGAAGTACTCATGGACCGTTATGTATCAGGAAGAGGACTGGATAACCGCACCGGTCAATTTATCGTCGGGGAAGTAGTGCGTAAATTAGCCGAAAAGAATCTTAAGGTCGGTGTTTATGCAGTCAGTACTGTGAATGAAGAAACGAATATGGGCGGTGCTTATTTTGCAGCGGCAGCCATAGAGCCTGACTTAGCGCTGGCGTGTGATGTAACCTTTGCTACCGATTACCCAGGAGTTAATCAAAATAAGCACGGCGATATTCGGTTAGAAGGCGGACCTGTACTTGCCAAAGGCGCACCGATAAATAGAAAAATTAATCAACTGCTTGAGAAAACAGCAACATCACTTTCTATGAAAGTACAATATGAATTGACCCCGAGAGCCACAGGCACCGATGCAGATCGTATGCGTTTAACAGGAAAAGGGGTGCCCGTCAGTCTTGTATCTCTTCCGCTGCGCTATATGCATTCTCCAGTGGAAACGGCGAGTATCAAGGATATGGACGAGGAGATTGAACTGCTTACAGAAATGATTGCGAACATGACCGGAAACGAAAGTTTAAACCCTTTAGAAGACTAGACTAGTGCTTTTGGAACAAATGAGTTGCAGTTTTTCCATCCTGCCTATAAAATAAAAGTACAATATTATATCGATTCCGTCTTCGGGGCAGGGTGAAATTCCCGACCGACGGTGAGGAGTGCTGCACTCTAAGTCCGTGACCCGCTTGGCCTCAGCCAATCGGTGGACCTGGTGAGAATCCGGGACCGACAGTGAAAGTCTGGATGGGAGAAGATGTCGAGCGAAACAGGTAGAGTATGTGAAATTTCTGCCTTTGTTTTCCTATGGATGTTAATGACCAACCCTAAAGCCCCTGATTGTGCTTTAGGGTTTTTTTATATGCCGTAGGTAAGCTCACCTTCATCTGGGATGTGAATCGATGGAAGGATGAAGGAGGAGATTGATGGTGAACCGCTATGGACAATCATCAAAATTATTTAAATTAATTCTTATCGCACTTTTAGGAAGTATATCTATGGTTCTAATGCTGATAAACTTTCCGCTGCCTATGCTGCCGCCTTATTTAAAGGTGGATTTTAGTGAAATCCCGGCTTTAATAGCGGCTGTTTTATTTACACCGCTTGCCGGAATTGCTGTGGAACTATTGAAAAATTTCTTATTTTTCATTTACACCGGAGCTTCTGATCCTGTAGGGGTGATGGCGAATGTTACTGCGGGAATTCTTTTCATAGTACCTGCTGCCGTGATTTACCATAAATTTAAAACGACGAAAAGTTTGATGCTGGGATTAATCACCAGTATTGTTATTACAGCAGTAAGTATGAGCATATTAAATTACCTGCTTATTTTACCGGCATACAGCTGGTTTATGGGCATGGAGGAAATGAGTGCTAAAGTGAAGTGGGCAACGATTACAGCTGCCATTCTTCCATTTAACGCACTGAAGGGTGTTATCATAGCTGTGCTGTTTACCCCGCTGTATATAAAGATAAAACCATGGGTAGAGCAGAGAGTGACCCGGTCATCCTCTGCTGCCTGAAAAAAAGCGCCGAATCCGGCGCTTTTTTTATTGGAACATAGTCATATTTGGATTTAGCATATAGAATTTGAATGCCAAGTAGGTGGCGAATAAAGTCCAAAACATGTAAGGGAGTAACAGCAGTGTACTCAGTTTGCTGATTTTTCCAAACACAAGGACTAAAGAAATAGTAGTTAAAGCCGTAAATCCACAATCGATAGCTGCAAATAGTAAGTCTTTTTGAGAAAACTGAAAGTAGCTGAACATTTGATTAAAGATATAATTCAAGATAATAAGTATCCATAGTCCGGCAGGCATACGGAAGGAACCTCTTCTATGGAAAGCCCAAGTATAAGCAAGAGCAATTAGACCAAATAAAATGCCCCAGACCATTCCAATAAAGGTGCCTGTCGGTGCTAAAGCAGGTTTATCAAGCGAATCATACCAAGACTGATCAATGGGGAACAAAAATCCCGCCAGAGCGAAAGCGGCGTAAATGAAAATAAATACGAGCAATAACTTTAGAAGTCTCATAACAGAAGAAAAGAACGGCTTATGACTGTCCTTCCTCCACCTCATCTACTTTAAACCTTGCCGTCGGGATGGCTTCCAGCCGCTCAACGGGAATAGGTTCTCCGCTCTTTTCACTTACGCCGAAACGGCCTTCTTCAATTCTTTTTAGAGCGTCATTAACTTCCATTAATCGCTCGCGGGCCTGTTCATAAAAAGTTAACTCTTTTTCCTGTTCAAATTGATCTGTCCCAAGGTTGCCGGGATGATCAGCTACACTGGAAATCTCTCCGGTATTATCCTTCTGATAATCACTTTCTTTTTGTTCTTTTCGGTAATCCTTTAATTCCTCTTCCGTGTCTCTTTTCATTTCTTCTAACTGTTGTTTAAATTCCTTAATTTGTTTTTCTGAAAGCATATTTTTTTCCCCTTTCTTTATGTCAGGAGTTCTTAAGAGGAACAACCCCTATGGTGCACCGGGATATGGAAATCATCTGGTCGTTGTCATTTGTTATTTTCGTTTCCCAAACCATCGTGTTCTTTCCGATATGTAAGGGAACGGCCACGCCGGTTACATTTCCTGACCGGGCACTCCTTAAATGATTGGCGTTAATCTCCATTCCGAAGACTTGCTGGACAGAAGGATCTACATTCAAATAGGCACCGATGCTTGCCGCAGATTCTGCCAATGCTACACTTGCACCTCCATGAAGAAAGCCCATAGGCTGATGTGTTCTCTGGTCCACCGGCATCCGGATTTGAACTTCTTCTGGTGTTGCTTTAACCACTTCCATTCCCAGCGTTTCCATTAAAGTATTCCTCATTGAAATATCCATTTAATCATTCCTTTTTTATTATTTCCCTGAGATCATTTTATAAAACCTGTATAAAAAGAGGATGGTTTCTCACCATCCTCTTTTCTGAAATATTATCCTATTGGCAGATAGAGTTGCAAAAGTAACGATATCCCTAAAAGAAATCCGTAGATAGTGTTTGTTTTGGCAGTGGAAACCATGGCAGGAAGCATTTCAAGCGGCGCCGACTTGCCGGTGAAACCTTTTACAGCTTTCACACCTTTTACTAAACTCAGTAAAGTAATGAGAGACCAGATAGGGAGCATATTAGTCAAGATAAAGACAAGCGTTAGTACATAAGCAAGTGTGAACAATGTTCCGAGCAGAGTAACGGCACCATTATGCCCGAAAAGAATGGCAAGGGTACGTCTGCCGTTTTCTTCATCGCCGACCCTGTCTCTAATGTTGTTGGCTAATAGAATGGAACCTACAAAAATAGCCACAGGGATGGAGACGATTACCACTTCGCTATTTATTGTCAGGGTCTGGATGTAATAGCTTATTCCGATTATGATGGTTCCCATGAAGAAACCTGCTGTGACTTCTCCAAAAGGAGTATAAGCAATTGGATAAGGGCCGCCAGTATAAAGGTAACCAAATAACATCGAAACAATTCCGATTAGAGCTATCCACCAGCTGGAAACGGCGCAGATATAAAAGCCAAGTAAGGCAGCAATCATAAAAAAGCTGAGGGCAAGCCATAATACCGTACGTGGACGAATTCCATCCCGAACGATCGTACCGCCTATCCCTACGGAGTTTTCATTATCCAGCCCCCGGACGAAATCGTAATATTCATTAAACATATTCGTAGCTGCTTGAATGAGGATCGAGGCGAGCAGCATTGCTGTAAATAACCAGAAATTAATTGACTGATCAATTGCAGCGAGCATCGTTCCGACAAAAACGGGTACAAATGCTGCGGTTAATGTGTGTGGGCGCAAAAGCCTCCACCATACTTGCAATCCTTCGCGTTCATTCAAGGAAGCTTTCATATTTTGGTTTGGCAAAGAGCTCATGGGTGTTTCTCTCCCTTGTAAAGACTAGTAATATTATATCAACTTAAGTTTAGGGAAACTGACTTGGAGTGTCAATCCATGAAGAATATATAAGAAACAGGTGTGATTTCTTGAGTCAAGCGAAAAAAGAGAATAAAATAGAGAAAGATATACGGGATTCAAGAAAAACAAAATTAGATGATAGTTTCATTATAAAGGATTTTCTGGAATACGTCCCTTATGAATTGGGAGGAATGAATATGCTTCATACAAAAGTCCCTCAAATAGAAGAGATTATTGAGGACGCTTTAGCAAATGCGGTCCGCGAAGGGCAGCCGCAGTTAGTGAGTGTAGTGGATCGTATTGATCTGACAGACCCTTTTATATTTTTTCAAAATGCTGCACAAGTAGATCAGCATCGCGTGTTCTGGCGCAGTGCCGAAGAGGATTTTGTGATGGCAGGCTCCGGTTGTGCGAGCCAAATGTTTACTGCGAGCCAAAATCGTTTTCATGAGCTTCAGAAGGCTTGGAATGATTTACGAGCTAAAGCGATTGTTTACGATCCCTTTGAGCAGAAAGGTACAGGTGTCGTAGCTTTGGGCGGATTTAGTTTTGATTCGGCTGAAGAGGAAAAGACCCCCTGGGAATCTTTCCCGGACAGTCAAATGACGATTCCGGCATTTTTGTTAACTAACAGGAACGGTGAATCTTATTTTACAACAACGGTGCTTATTTATCCGGAAGATCATGAACAGCAAATCGTTCATCAAATTCTCGAGCAGAGAGCACTGCTGCTTAAAGAGAGCCGTGATGTGCCTGACCTTCCTGAACGGTTACATGCTACAGAACTAAATCCAGAAGATTGGAAAGCCTCTGTGAAACGTGCTACCGATGATATTAAGCAGGGTATTCTCGATAAAGTAGTGCTTGCCCGTGAATTAAGAGTGACTTTTAAAGATCCTGTCCAAATTGCGGCTGTACTCAGGGAATTAGTAAATACCCAGGAGAACAGTTATATTTTTGCAGTAGAAAGCGGAGGCGATTATTTCATCGGCGCTACGCCTGAACGCCTCGTGAAAGTAGAAGACCAGCAGCTCGTTTCAACTTGTTTAGCCGGTACTACACCTCGTGGGAAAGATGCGGAAGAAGATCATGCTTTAGGTCAGCAGCTCTATCATGATCCTAAGAATAGACAGGAGCATGAATTTGTCGTGCGTATGATCAGGGAGGCTGTGGAAGCTTGCTGTTATAATGTTGAGATTCCAAAAGCTCCCGTGTTGTATCCGCTGAGTAATTTACAGCACCTTTATACCCCTGTAAGGGCAACATTAGAAAATGGCTATACGCTTCTTGATGTGGTGGAGAGATTACATCCTACTCCTGCCCTTGGGGGGATGCCGCAGAAAGCTTCCGTTACTTATATTCGAGAGAATGAATATTTAAATCGCGGCTGGTATGCAGGACCTATCGGCTGGTTCGACCGGTCGAATAACGGCGAATTTGCGGTTGCGATACGCTCGGCACTTATTCAAGGAAAAGAAGCTTCGCTGTTTGCTGGCTGTGGAGTAGTAGAAGATTCTGACCCTGAAGCCGAATACGAGGAAACGGCGGTTAAATTAAAACCCATGCTGTCTGTTTTAGGAGGATTGTAATGGAGGATCATATCCAGGCACTGTCAAAGTTTGTGACACATTTTGTCGACCAACTAGTCTATTCAGGAGTGGAGAATGTAGTAATTTCACCAGGGTCACGCTCTACTCCATTGGCAATGACTTTTGCGGAACATCAAAATATTAAGCATTGGATGAATCTTGATGAGCGTTCTGCTGCTTTCTTTGCTTTAGGAATGGCGAAGGAGCAGCAAGCGCCTGTAGCTTTAGTTTGCACGTCAGGCACAGCGGCTGCTAATTATTATCCAGCAATTGTGGAGGCGTATTACAGCAGAATTCCATTAATTGTTCTTACGGCAGACCGCCCGCATGAATTAAGGGAGGTAGGTGCACCTCAAGCTATAGATCAATCGCATATGTATGGGAAGTATGTGAAATGGCATCATGATATGGCTCTGCCGGAACTTTCCCAGACAGGCTATTCCAGACGGCAGGCAGCCCGCGCAGTTGATGAAAGTCTGGGCAGACATGCGGGGCCGGTACATGTGAATTTCCCATTTCGAGAGCCCTTGATCCCTGATTTTAACCTTGAAGGCTTATGGCGGAAAGAGGAAAAGCCGATTCCGAGAGCATGGAGAGGAACTGTTTGTGCAGACAGATCCCAGATTCAAGACCTTTACAGCGAACTAGGGACGGATCGGAAGGGATTAATTGTTTGTGGACCCCAGACAGATGAAGAGCTGGCGGAGCCTATTACGGAATTAGCCAATAGGCTTGGAGTTCCGGTTTTTGCTGATCCTTTGTCACAGTTGAGAACGGGAAAGCATGATAAGCGCAATATTATAGAGAACTATGATTCTTTACTTAAGTCACAGGAAGTTAAAGATCGATGGCAGCCAGATTATATAATTCGATTTGGAGCTATGCCAGTTTCGAAGGCGTATTTACAGTGGATCCGCCAATATGATCATGCCATTGATCATTTCATTGTAGATGAGTACTCAAGCTTCCGTGAGCCTGCAGGCATAACAGCGCAGTTTATTTGGTCAGAGCCTAAATACTTTTGTCGAAGCCTGGCAGAATATTATCGTCAAGGAAGCGTGACGTCTAACTGGCTTACGGAATGGAAAGAAATGAATGTCATTGCCAAAAATCAGATGCTGCTGGAACCGGACAATGATCTTAACGAAGGACATGCTGTGGTGTACTTATCAGAAGCTGTTCCGGATGGTTCTATCCTTTTTGTCGGCAATAGCATGCCGATTCGCGATGTGGACAGTTTTTTTATGTCAACTCCAAAACAAGTTAAAATTATGGCAAACCGAGGAGCAAATGGCATTGATGGGGTTATTTCGTCTGCCCTTGGCGCGGCTTCTTCTGGGAAGCAGGTCACATTGCTTTTAGGTGATGTTTCCTTTTTTCATGATATGAATGGTTTACTGCTTGCCAAACAGAAGAATTTATCGATAACGATTGTAGTAATTAATAACGATGGTGGAGGAATATTCTCCTACTTGCCTCAAGTGAATCATAAAGATCATTTTGAAGAAGTATTTGGCACTCCACTTGGAATTAATCTGAAGCCGGCAGTGGAGATGTATGGTGGCATCCATCATCAGGTAACTAGCTGGAACGATTATAAAAGAGCATTAGAAGACAGTTATCTAGAGCAGGGACTTTCCGTGGTTGAAGTGATCACCAGCCGTGATGACCATGTAGGTTTCCATAAAGCCAAATGGGGTAGTATTAAAGAAGAAATAGAGCAATGGGGCGGGATTTAACCAATGTATGTAACGGTTAATCACCACACGTACTGGATTGAGGATGAAGGAGACGGTCCGGTTTTATTGCTTTTTCATGGATTTACCGGCAGTCTTCATACTTTTGACGATTTGCTGGAAAGACTTCCTGATCAGGTAAGGACCATCCGGGTTGATATGCCTGGCCATGCAAAAACCGGTGTGATCGGTGAGGTAACAATGGAACAATTCTGTCACGATGTAAATACCTTACTTGAGCAGTTATTGATTCCTAAGGTGCACTTACTGGGGTATTCTATGGGAGGAAGAGCCGCATTAACCTTTACTGTGCTCTATCCTGAAAGAGTGAAGGGACTCTTATTAGAGAGTGCTTCTCCGGGCTTGAAGTCCAGTGAAGAGCAGGCTGACAGGGAGGCGAAAGACAGAGATCTAGCCAAAATGATTTCAGAAGAAGGGTTGGAAGCATTTGTCTCTTTTTGGGAAAATATCCCCCTGTTCGTGACACAGAGAAACCTGTCTGTGAATAGAAAGTACCAGCTTCGAACAGAACGGTTACAGCATCAAAAGGAGGGGCTGATTCAGTCTCTTATTTCCATGGGAACAGGAAAGCAAGCATCTATGTGGGCCTATCTTAAGGATGTGTCCATAAGAGTGGTTCTTGTCACTGGAACTGAAGACCAGAAATTTGTCAGGATCAACAAGGAAATGCAGCAACTGCTGCCTGATTCGAAAGTAGTAAAAGTCCAAGGTGCCGGCCATGCCGTCCATCTTGAGGATCCAGAGTTTTTCGCTAAAATTGTAAATGACTTCGTGTTACAATAAAGGAGTACCGGCGAAGTCCGGTTTAATTAAACGATTGTTAGAAAGTAAGGAGGAATTTATAGTGTCTTTTGAATGGGTTCGCGAACGCGAATACGATGATATTTTATACGATACGTTTGAAGGAATTGCTAAAATCACGATTAATCGTCCTGAGGTTAGAAATGCTTTCCGTCCTCATACGGTGCATGAATTGATCGACGCATTTGCTTACGCACGTGATGACTCCAACATTGGTGTTATTGTGCTTGCGGGTGCAGGAGATGAGGCTTTCTGTGCAGGAGGAGATCAAAAAGTAAGAGGTCATGGCGGTTACGTTGGAGACGACCACATTCCGCGTTTGAACGTACTTGATCTTCAACGCTTAATTCGGGTAATTCCTAAACCTGTCGTTGCTATGGTTTCAGGATATGCTATCGGCGGTGGTCATGTCTTACATATTATCTGTGACTTAACTATTGCTGCTGACAATGCTATTTTTGGCCAGACAGGCCCGAAAGTGGGCAGCTTTGATGCAGGATATGGTGCAGGACTGCTTGCCAGAATCGTAGGTCATAAGAAAGCCCGTGAAATTTGGTTCCTTTGCCGTCAATACAGTGCCAAAGAAGCAGAAGACATGGGATTAGTTAATACTGTGGTTCCTACAGACAAACTTGAAGAGGAAACTGTACAGTGGTGTAAGGAAATGCTTGATAAATCTCCTACTGCCCTTCGTTTCCTTAAAGCTTCCTTTAATGCCGATACAGACGGATTAGCAGGGCTCCAGCAAATGGGCGGAGACGCGACTCTATTGTATTACACTACTGATGAAGCGAAAGAAGGCCGCGATGCCTTTAAGGAAAAACGCAAACCTGAATTTGATAAGTTTCCGCGTTTCCCTTAATATAATACTGATTTTCCAAGGGCTGCCCAACTCGGGTAAGCCCTTTTATTTAAGAATAAAAGAAGGCAGGTTATTTGAATGAATCAAACCATTCCTCATTGGCTCGAAAAACAGTTTGAATTGAATCCGAATCGTCCCGCAATAGAATTTGAGAATGGAGAAGTCCTCACATTCTCAGAATTAAGAAAGGAAAGCCGGCAGGCAGCTGCAGGAATGAAGGAGCTAGGAGTGAAGGCGGGTGACCATATTGCCCTTTTGGTAACGAACTCTCGTCAAGCGCCCATCTTTATTCACGCTTTTAGCTACATAGGGGCTGTAGGGGTTATGCTGAATACTCGTTTAACCCCCACGGAGCTTGCTTTCCAATTGGAAGATGCCGAAGTGACATCTTTGTTTGCGGAAGAAAGCCTCTATCAACAAGGAAAGGAAGCTATTCAGACCACATCTTTAACACAGAAGGATTTTCATACTCTGGAGGATTGTCCGAGGTTGAGTGAGGAAAGTGAATTGAAATCGACTCTGCATTTAGAGGACCCATTTACTATGATGTACACCTCAGGAACAACCGGTCAGCCAAAGGCAGTGGTTCATTCTTATGGAAACCATTGGTTCAGTGCAATTTCCTCTGCGTTAAATTTAGGGTTATCATCTCATGATAAATGGTTGTTGTGTCTGCCGGTTTTTCATGTAGGCGGTTTTTCTATACTTATGAAAAATGTTATTTATGGTATGCCGATCAGTCTGTTTGCCTCCTTTGATGAAGACAAGGTTAATCAGCAGATTCTCCATAATCAAGTGACGATTGTTTCTGTGGTAACTGTAATGCTGCAACGCTTACTGGATAATTTAGAGGAGCGGTTTTACCCGTCTGCTTTTCGCTGCATGCTCTTGGGTGGTGGTCCTGCACCAAAGCCTTTGCTAGAAGAAGCACATGACAAATCCATTCCGGTTTTCCAAACATACGGCATGACTGAAACGAGCTCGCAAATTTCAACTTTGAGCCCTGGAGACGCATTTAGAAAAGTGGGCTCTTCTGGTAAAGCTCTTCATACTGCTGATTTAATTGTAGAGGCAGAAAAGCCGGGAGAAGTGGGGGAAATCTTAGTATGCGGACCTATGGTATCAGATGGGTATTATAAACATCAAGAGCGGAAAAGCCCATGGTTAAGAACCGGGGACCTAGGTTACTTGGACGAAGAAGGATTCTTATATATTGTAGACCGCGTGAAGGACGTTATTATATCAGGAGGAGAGAACGTTTATCCGGCGGAAATTGAAAGTGTTCTGACAGGGATACGCGGTGTTAAAGAGGCAGGAGTCGCCGGTGTGCAGGATAATCAATGGGGCGAGGTGCCGGCAGCTTTTCTAGTCATGGAACCAGAGGCAGAAGCAGATGTGAAAGAGATGTATGAGTATTGCACCCTTCACTTGGCAAAATTCAAAATTCCTCATTCATTTCACGTCGTTAAAGAATTGCCTCGCAATGCTTCTAATAAAATTCTTCGAAGAAAATTGACGGACACTCTCAAGGATGGAGAATGATCAATGAATGTTAAACAGGTTACTCTGCACCTCGCAGAGCTTCCAATGCGGACGTCATTTGTAACGCATCAGGGTACAATTACTAATCGAGAATTAATAATTATTGAAGCGGAAGATGAGCAAGGTCGTAAGGGATGGGGGGAAGTGAGCGCCTTCTCGACTCCTTTTTATACTTCTGAAACGGTAAAGACAGCTTGGCACGTGATTGTGGATATCCTGCTTCCTAATTTAAAATTTAAGGATCTTACGCACCCTCGAGAACTTGTGGACAAGTTTTCCTATGTCAAGGGCCACCCAATGGCAAAGGCAGGCTTAGAAGGGGCAGTGTGGGATTTATACGGTAAACAGCAAGGCAAAAGTCTTAAGGAACTCATTGGCGGAGTGAGAAATAGCGTAAAAGCAGGGGCAGTTCTCAGTTTATCAGACCATTTGGCAGAAGATATTTCCTATTTAAAAAGCAGCGGTTATCAAAGATATAAACTTAAAGTAGAAAGAGGAAAAGAGAAAGAGTTGGTAAAAAGAGTTCAGGAGATCGATCCTGGTCTCCCGCTAATGATCGATGCTAATGGCGCCTACTCTGAAAAAGATATTCCTTATTTAAAATCACTGGATACATTGGGGTTGTTAATGATTGAACAACCTTTTCAAGCAGGAGATTTTTATTTGCACAGGAAATTGCAATCACAACTAACAACACCTCTTTGTATGGACGAATCGATAGCGTCTTTCCACGACGCTAAGCAGGCGATCGAATTGGGTAGCTGCCGGGTTCTAAATATAAAAATCAGTCGTGTTGGGGGATTAACTGCAGCTTTAGCTATTCATGATTTAAGTAGGGAATCTGGAATCCCTGTCTGGTGCGGTGGAATGGTCGAAAGTGGTATTTCTAAAGCCCATAACTTAGCGCTCTCTTCCTTAGAAAATTTTTCGATTCCAGGTGATCTCTCAAGTTCATGCCGGTACTTCTATAAGGATATAGTTACCCCTTCGATCCAAGTAGAAAATGGAGAAATTGATGTTCCGTCAGGACCTGGGATTGGAGTGGAAGTGAATGAAGAATTTCTTCGATCTTTAAGTACAAGCAACTATGTGAAGTCCTATCAATAGAAGTTATTCTTGCTCTCATCTAGCTGATATGTTTGTTTTGCTTTTATCAAAGGTTGAAGCCTGTAGATCGAAAGCTAATGTATGGTTAAGATTAATTCCTTGATTCTGTAATAAGGATGACGCCAAATGCTCACAATAAAGAGCAGGAGGGCTGAATTATGAATAAAAAGGAATATTACGTAAACATCGGCACAAGGGAAATTTCGATTAACCATGATGCGAATAATGATGATTTCATTATCGAAGCTAGTAATGAAGAAGTAATGGCGCTGCGTGAAGTGTTTGAAGAAATTTATAATTCAGATGTGCGATCTTTTTTCAGAGCTCATGTTACCGCTTTACCTTATCACCTGGATGAAGCTAATGATGAATATGATGAAGGAATGAAGACTGCATTTCGAATGATTTATAACCTGGGAAATGAAGAATCGAGACAGCAAATTGAAGAGATGGGTGTTTTGGAGGATCTGTCGGAATAAGAATGAAAGGTAAAATGAAAGTAGAGGCACGAAAATATCTTGAAATTCTTATTACACGCAGTTACTCGGAAACTATACGATTCCCTGCGTGCGATTCTTGAATGAGCTGGCAGTTCATCCAAGGCAATCACAAAAAAGCTTGTAGAGAAAGAATAACTTCTCTACAAGCATGATTTGTTACTACCAAGCAAACGTTACTGGTCTAGCAGGGATTGCATGTCGGAGAGTTCTTTGGCAGATTTTTGGATTTTAGCTGGAACACTTATTTCTCCAATTTGATTATAGTCGCTATATACTCCATTTAAGGTTTGCTTTATGTGAGTTTTCTTGCCTTGATCATCGATAGTGAAATTCATTTCCATATCAATCGCTGTGGGATAGTAGGACTCTTTATCTATCTTAAATGTATAATCTACATTTTTAATGGTTACTTTATCCAACAAGTCCTCCGGAAGTTTTCCTTCTGGGAATGTTTCTTTCATTGTATCTTTAAGGAGGTCTTTCACATTTTCCCCTTCTGAATGAAAGGAAAGAATGTATTGACCATCCTTTTGATCTAAATCAAACTCGTCTACATAATCTTGCAGCTTCTCTAATTGTTGAGCGGGTGTCTTCTGAGCCGCTGCTAATTGATTTAACTGATCCAAATATTCTTTGGGAGCTTTCATCCACTTTTCACTGCCAGGTGAGGACATGTAAAAGCCATCCTTAGTATAATATTGCTCTGTGGTCTGGCCCATCGATGTTACATGTTGGTGAAAAGCGGCGGGGTCAATCTGGATATCGGCATCAATGGTGGTTTGCATAGGTATGCCGCCGGGTATTTCTTTTCCGTTTGCAGTCTTTTTGCTTTCCATATCTCCCATTCGGACCCATTGAACCGAATCTGCTTTCATGGAAAAGCTGTTAAGATCTTTACTTGCCGCAGTTGATTTTGAATAAATATCTGCAATTTTTGACCCTTCCGTACTGGAGCAGGCGCCCATTAATCCAATCACTAATAAGAGTGACATAAGCAGCATTAATTTATGTTTCATCGAATCCTCCTTTAAATATAGTCTCTAGTAACATATACGAGTGAAAAGGAAAAAAGTTTCATTATATACAATAATCACCTTTAGGGTTTACTCTAATTCGATTACAGGAATAATATCAGTATCAGCAAAGTAACCCAAAAAGGAATTCCAGGTTTGTATTTAGATCTGCTTATGGTACGCTTTATAAAGACGTTTCAGTACTTACGAAAGTAGTTGCTAATGAAAAGGTCTATTGCAGCTAATCAGGAATAAAAGGCAGTTGATCAAACATGAAAACATTTTACGATTTTTACCGAAATCAAGTTACGCTATCATTTGAAGATCATCCATTTTCGAGTTGTCCGAAACATGTGTGGGTCATTTGCCGGTATAAGAACCGCTGGTTACTAACAAAGCATAAGGATCGTGGGATTGAATTTCCTGGTGGTAAAGTTGAAGAAGGAGAGACACCAGAACAAGCGGCCATTAGAGAAGTAAAAGAAGAAACAGGGGCAGAAGTTCTTGATTTGAACTACATTGGTCAATATCATGTAGCTGGCAAAGGCGGGACGATTATTAAGAATGTATATTTCGCTACGATTTCAGAATTAGTGGTACAGGAGCATTACTTTGAAACGCTTGGTCCCGTTTTATTTGAAAGGCTGCCGGAAACCATGGCTTCTAATGATCGTTTTAGTTTCATGATGAAGGATGAAGTTCTTCCCCAATGTATGGAGTACATCCAAACGAAAATTGAAAATGAACTCTGACCAAAGAAGGCAGGCAATCATGAGATTGCCTGCCTTCTAATTTTATAATGTGAAGAGATTAAATCATAAATTTTTTATCCTTGATAAACAGGTCCTGCTTGCTTAATTTCAGAACTTGCCTTAGTAAATTTCTTAAAGTTGCTATGAAACTTCTCAGCTAATTCTTTAGCCTTTAAATCATATTGTTCAGGATCTTTCCATGTCTTTCTCGGAATTAACACTTCGCTTGGAACTCCTGGGCAGTGGGCTGGAATATTCAATCCAAACACTGGGTCCTGATACGTTTCTACTGAATTTAATTCGCCTTCAAGTGCCGCGTGAATCATGGCTCTAGTATAAGAGAGATTCATTCGTTCACCTTCGCCGTAAGCTCCTCCTGTCCAGCCTGTATTAACGAGATAAACTTCAGAGTTAAACTGATCAATTTTCTCCCCAAGCATTTCAGCGTAAGCAGAAGGTGCAAGCGGAAGGAATGGGGAACCGAAGCATGCTGAGAACGTTGCTTGAGGAGAAGTAACTCCACGTTCCGTTCCTGCAAGTTTACTTGTGTAACCGCTTAAAAAATGGTACATAGCTTGTTCTTTAGTAAGTTTACTAATCGGAGGCAGCACTCCTGTAGCATCAGCAGTTAGAAAGATAATCGTATTCGGATGACCAGCAATACTTGGCTGGACAATGTTTTGAATATGCTCTAGTGGATAAGCGGCTCTCGTATTCTCAGTCAACGAAGTATCATTATAGTCAGGAACATGAGAAGACTCATCCAGTACTACATTTTCAAGTACAGAACCGAAGTGAATCGCATCAAAAATCTGCGGCTCTTTTTCCTTTGAAAGGTTGATGCATTTTGCATAGCAGCCGCCTTCAATATTAAAAACGCCGTGGTTGGACCAAGCATGTTCATCGTCCCCGATTAAGCGACGTCCGGGATCTGCAGACAGTGTAGTTTTTCCTGTGCCGGACAGACCGAAAAACAAGGCCACGTCTCCTTCTGGCCCCACGTTTGCTGAACAATGCATAGGGAGTATGTTCTTCTGAGGCAGTAAATAGTTCATCACGGAGAAAATAGATTTCTTAATTTCGCCTGCATATTCCGTACCGCCAATTAAAACAATGCGGTGCTTGAAAGAGACCATAATGAAAGCTTCGGAGTTAGTGCCGTCAATTTCGGGTTCGGCTTTAAATGTAGGGGCCGACACTACAGTAAACTCAGCTTCATGTTCCTGCTTATCTTCCTCATCTAAAGGAATAAACATTTGTCGTGAAAACAAGTTGTGCCACGCGAATTCATTGATTACTTGAATAGGAAGGCGGTACTTCTTATCAGCGCCGGCATATCCTTTGAAAACAAATAATTCGTTTCTGTCTTTTAAGTATTCTAGGACTTTATGATACAGGTTAACAAAAGTATCTTCATCAATAGACTGGTTGATATTTCCCCAGTCTACTTTTGACTCGGAGTCTTCATCTTTAACAATAAATTTGTCTTTTGGTGATCTTCCAGTATAAGCACCAGTAGTGGCTTGAATAGCGCCTTGATCAGTTAAGGTACCCTCATTACGGGAAAGAATCTTTTTTACCAGTTGTGGTACTGATAATTGGTGCTGTACATGCTCTTCTGCTAATAGTTGGTTCAATTCAGACATTTGGTTAATGGCACTCATATGTGTCTTCCCGCCTTTATAAAAAAATTTAAATAAAGCATTGAGTTTTTTCTGACCATTAGTATAACACATTGCTTTTAATAATCCATACTAATAATCAAAAACTTGATTTTCTTTGAAATGATGACACTGTATCCTCATTATACTCTTAACCCTGTTGTATGTCAGTTACTTCCTGCACCTTTCTTTCCTTATAGGAAAAGATCATTATTGCCTCAGGGATAATGGGGGTAAAAAATTTTTAAAACCATATTTAACAACGTTCATTGCGGTTTTATTGACATTAACAGGGTATTTCGATACGATAATTTCGAACGGAAACTCTCTTATCCAGAGTTGGTGGAGGGACAGGCCCTTTGAAACCCGGCAACCCGTCATTTGTTAATGGCACGGTGCTAACCTGAAGCAAGTACTGGTAACCAGTTACTTGGACGATAAGAGCGAAAGGATGCAGCCCCTTTCCTCTAGTAAGGAAGGGTTTTTTCTTTTTTTAAGGGAAATATTCGTCACGGCTGTGTAAGACAGCTACACCTATGGTTTGACTAATAGGTGGTGACATGGACGTATGTTCCACATATAAATGAAGACTTATTAGTTTCTACACACATACTGGTAAAGAGTTCCGTCTACTATTCGTGTCATGTTGAAGGAGGAGTTTTAGAGAATGTCAGCCAATCGTCGGTTATTTACATCAGAATCCGTAACAGAAGGTCATCCTGATAAGATTTGTGATCAGATCTCTGATGCCATCTTAGACGAAATTTTAAAGAACGATCCAAATGCAAGAGTGGCTTGTGAAACCACGGTAACCACGGGCCTTGTGCTCGTATCTGGTGAAATTAGCACAAATACTTATGTAGATATTCCTGCAATTGTTCGTAAGACCATCAAAGATATTGGCTACACCCGGGCTAAATATGGATTTGATGCGGACACCTGTGCAGTTTTGACCGCTATTGACGAGCAATCCCCGGACATTGCCGGCGGCGTAGATGTAGCGTATGAAGCTAGAGAAGGTCAAATGAGCGATCAAGAAATTGACTCAATTGGCGCTGGGGATCAAGGACTGATGTTTGGTTATGCAAATAATGAAACAAAAGAGCTTATGCCGCTCCCCATTTCGCTTGCTCACCAATTGTCTAAACGGTTATCTGATGTCCGCAATGATGGAACGCTTGATTATTTGCGGCCGGATGGTAAAACGCAGGTGACCATCGAGTATGATGAAAATGATCTGCCGAAAAGGGTAGATACGATCGTTATTTCTACACAGCACGCAGAAGAAATTACGCTCGAGCAGATTCAATCCGATTTGAAAAAACATGTAATCGAGCCAGTGGTCCCAGAGAAATTGATTGACAAGGAAACAAAGTACTTTATTAATCCTACAGGGCGCTTTGTCATCGGGGGGCCGCAGGGTGATGCGGGCCTTACAGGTCGAAAGATTATCGTGGATACTTATGGAGGATACGCTCGTCACGGCGGGGGAGCGTTCAGCGGGAAAGACGCGACTAAAGTAGACCGTTCCGCAGCGTATGCGGCAAGGTATGTAGCCAAGAACATTGTAGCTGCGGGGCTTGCAGATTCATGTGAAGTTCAGCTTGCCTATGCGATCGGAGTAGCTCAGCCAGTTTCAATTTCCATCAATACTAATGGTTCAGGAAAAGTTTCTGAAGAGGCACTTGTCGAAGCGGTGCGTCATTTATTTGATCTCCGCCCTGCCGGAATTATCAAAATGCTTGATCTCAGACGTCCAATCTATCGTCAAACAGCTGCTTACGGGCACTTTGGCCGAACCGATGTTGAGTTTCCGTGGGAGAAAACAGATAAAGCAGAAGAGCTGAACAGTTATCTAAACCAATAAATACGCGCATCGTTCTTGGGTAAATTTCAAGAACGATGTTTTTTTTAGGGAATATTACATAAAATGACCAATATAGGCTCTCGAAGAGGTCATTGATTTATGGTATAATTTTGACTCGTAAGTTTAGACAGCAAAAAAGAAAGTGAGGAACGTCTATGTGTGGATTTATTGGAATGATTAGAGATCTTCCTTCCCTCCCTGATGACGAACAACAAGCGACGTTCAAATATCGCAATGATTTAATTACTCATCGTGGACCTGATGATGAAGGTTTCTTTCACGATGATTATATATCCTTTGGGTTTCGAAGATTAAGCATTATTGATATTGAAAGTGGTCACCAGCCGCTGAGCTATGAAAATGACCGTTATTGGATGGTTTTTAACGGGGAAATTTATAATTATGTAGAACTGCGAGAAGAGTTAAAAGAGCAGGGTGCTACATTTGCAACTGAATCGGATACAGAAGTGATTGCAGCTCTGTTTCATCAAAAAAGAGAACGTGCCTTTCAAGAATTGCGTGGTATGTTTGCTATCCTTATTTGGGACAAGCAGGAACAAACTCTTTATGGTTCAAGAGACCCTTTTGGTATCAAACCTCTTTTTTATGCTTCCGAAGAGGATGGGATGTACTTTGCTTCTGAGAAAAAAAGCCTGACCGTGGCTAAACAAAATGAAGTAGTGAACACGGATGCGCTTCAGCATTACTTAAGTTATCAATTTGCACCAGAACCAATGACCTTAACAGAAGGTATTCATAAAGTTGAACCAGGTCATTATTTCGTTAAGAAGCCGGGGGAATCTATCGAGTTTCATCGCTATTTCCACGCAACCTTTCAGCCTAAATTAATGAGCAAGACTGATTGGATCAGCAAGATCCAAGATGTGATGTTTGATTCGGTAAATAAACATATGCGAAGTGACGTTCCTGTAGGTTCTTTTCTGTCTGGGGGCATTGACTCTACTATTATTGTCGCTATGGCGAAGCAATTTAACCCTAATATTAAAACTTTCTCTGTAGGGTTTGAACGAGAAGGCTACTCTGAAGTAGATGTTGCGAAAGAAACTGCTGAAAAATTAGGAGTAGAGAATATTTCTTATATGATTACACCAGAAGAATATGTGCAGAAGCTTCCTAAGATTATGTATCATATGGATGATCCATTAGCTGATCCTGCCTGTGTGCCGCTTTATTTTGTTGCTCGTGAGGCACGTAAGCACGTCACTGTCGTGCTTTCCGGCGAAGGCAGTGATGAATTGTTTGGTGGATATAATATTTACCGGGAGCCGGAGTCACTGAAAGCATTTCAGCATATTCCCAGCACCCTTCAGAAGATGATCGGAAAAGTAGCGGATGTGCTTCCGGAAGGAGTAAGAGGTAAGAGTTTCTTACAAAGAGGAACCACACCACTTAAAGATCGTTATATCGGAAACGCTAAAATGTTTGAAGAAGCAGAGAAACAAGCGCTCCTCAAAGACTACCGTCATGAACTGCCTTATCAAAAGGTGACTGAATCTCTTTATCAAAATGCAGGTTCATATGATCTGGTTAACCAAATGCAGTATATAGATATCCACACTTGGATGCGCGGAGATATCCTTCTGAAAGCTGATAAAATGACGATGGCGCATTCACTTGAGCTGCGTGTTCCTTTTCTAGATAAAGAAGTGTTTAAAGCCGCTAGAGAAATTCCGGTAGATCTGAAAATTGCTGATGGAACAACGAAGAGCATTTTAAGGCAAGCATCCAGAGGGATTATTCCTGATCATGTACTCGACCGTAAAAAACTTGGCTTCCCTGTTCCTATTCGTCACTGGCTAAAAGATGAATTGAATGAGTGGGCGAGAACGTTAATTCATGAAAGCGAAACGAGTTATCTTATTGACAAGCCATACATTCTGAATCTATTGGAAGCTCATTGTCAGGGGAAAGGTGACTATAGCCGCAAGATTTGGACCGTCCTAATGTTTATGCTGTGGCACCAAATTTATATCGAAAGAAAAATTCCGTTAGAACATTTAATGGAAGAAGATAAAACAAGAAGCAAGCTTACGGCTTCGAGATCGTAATTGCTTGCTTCCCCATTTGCACCCATGCTTCTTTGAAGCTTTTAATGGGTGCTTTTTTTGTTCGATTTAATGGATCATTAAAGTAGATGTAATTCTTATCGTATCCAGTAACCACAACGGAATGTTCTTTTCTTGTGATCTGCCGCTTTCCATTTGGAGTGATCCAGGTTTTGAAATAGGATTTATTCAGCTTCTTATAATCTGAGTTAATAATCACCCAAACCGGCTGTCCTTGGTTTAAGTACTCTAATAGCTGAGAAAAGTCCTGGCCGGTAAAATCAATGGCTCGTTCATCAAAATAGCTCTGCGCGAGCTCCAAAATAGGTTTGTGATATACTCCCAGTCCTGGATTTTTCAACGTGTACATATCTCCCACAAACCCGTCGTTTGGGTCACCATAGTACACTTTTCCTTTTGAAATATGCAATTTTGCAGGGTTTTTCTTAACTTCATCTGCTAGAGTAAGCTTATCCATATCGACACCATTAAACTTAAAGAGCATAGTTAAACTGGTGACCTCACAGCCTCGTGGCAATTCAGGGAACTGCTCTACAAGGGGGACATTCAATTTGATAGAGGGAGAGAGTGAGTCGCCTTCAGCTCTTTGCAGGTTCTTATTCCCTTCCCTGGACAATGCTTCAGTTTCTTGACCAGCGATATAGGCAGAATAGAAGGCTTTACTTTTAGCTGCCCAATGGTATTCAAAGGAGAAATAGAGAAGAATACACACGCTTACTAAGAAAAATAACCGGCTATAAAGCAAGGCTTTCCTTTTAAGGGAGGGCACAAGCTTTCGGGAATGCACAGATAAATAGATCGCGGCGGTTAAACTGAATAGTAATAAAAAAGTGCTCATAGAAGTAGATCACCTGTCTAATATTTCTTTATAGTAGCGCCCTTTTTCAACATAACTTTGCCGGATACGGTCAAGTTCTTTATAATCTTCTTCATTTAATTCTCGGATCACTTTTGCCGGTCTGCCGAATGCAAGGGTATTAGCTGGAATTACTTTCCCTGGAGGCACAAGGCTGCCGGCACCGATAAAAGCATTTTCTCCAATTTCTGCACCATCCAAAATGATGGACCCCATACCAATTAAGGCGTTTTTCTTAATACTGGCGGAATGAAGAGTAACTTGGTGTCCAACAGTTACCCCGTCTTCAATCGTTAATGGCTGGCCTGGACTTTGATGAAGCATGCTTAAATCTTGAACATTGACTTGTTCGCCTATTTTGACGGGAGCTACATCCCCTCGGATGACTGTTTTAAACCAGATGCTTGAATCCTTTCCAATAACTACGTCCCCAGTGATGACCGCATCTTCAGCAGTAAAGGCAGTGGGATCAATTTGAGGCATCTTTCCTTTATATTCGCAAATCATTATAAACCCCCTTATAATATGACTATGTACAGTATAGCAAATATAGTTTCGTTTTAAGGGGAAGAAGTCATGAAAAAAATAGTAAAGTGCAATAACCCTTTGGGTACTATTATTATTGTCCATGGTGCATTTGAACATGCAGGGCGCTACCATGAGCTTGCCAAGCGATTTCATGAGGATGGCTTTAACGTTATTTATGGTGATCTTCCTGGGCAAGGTGATACTCCGGGGTTAAAAGGTCATATTAAACGTTTTGATAGTTACATACAAACCATTAAAGGGTGGATTTTTGAAGCGGATGACCAAGTTCCCTTATTCCTATTGGGGCATAGTATGGGAGGGACTGCTGTGATACGAGCCATGGAAGAATTGAAACCCTCTGTCTCCGGAGTCATTCTCTCCTCTCCTGCAGCGGGAATAATGAATGGACCCTCCAAACCTATGGAAGTTATTTCGCATATTTTAAATGCAATCTGGCCATCATTACGAGTGAAATCTCCTTTAAATCCTCACTTAGTAACAAGGAACGAGACAGTGAGCACCAGGGATCAGGAAGATGCGTTTATTCTTGATCGTGTATCAGTAAGGTGGTATCGTGAATTTCGCAAGGCTATTCAAGAGTCTTTTGATTATATTGATCAGTTTCCGGATGTTCCGCTGTTAGTTATGCAGGCGGGAGAGGATTATATTGTCGATCAAAGTAAAACATTAGAGTGGTTTCATAAAACAGCTGTTAAAGAAAAGACCTATAAAGAATGGGAAGGTTTTTATCACGAACTTTTTAATGAGCCGGATAGTGAAATAGTTTACCAATACACTCTGCAGTTCTTACAACAACAATTAATTAAATCATAGATAGGAGGATCTATCTTGTCTGGACAAGTTCCGCACAATTCAGTTAAGTTGATGGTTCGAGTTTATCGAACGATATTCCCTCGCGTCCATCAAGAATTAGATCAGTGGATAAATAAAGCACAGGCCATCCCGAATCAGGAATTACGAAGCCAGGCGCTGGCCAGCATTAAAGAGAAAACCTTTCATTGTGAAGGAGGTTCTATTTACGCATTATTAGCTGGTGAAAAGTGGGCGGAAGCTATCCGCTTTATCGTCGCTTATCAGACTATCAGCGACTATTTGGATAACCTGTGCGACCGCAGTACTTCCATGGATCCCAAAGACTTTCGTATGCTGCACCAGGCGATGACGGATGCCTTAACACCTGGAAATGAGCTGAAAGACTATTATTATTATCGTGCTGATAAAGATGATGGCGGTTATTTACATGCGCTGGTAAGCACTTGTCAAACGGTGCTGAAAAGCTCAGACACCTATTCATTTGTATCAGACCATACAGTTAAGCTGGGGGGATTGTATAATGATCTTCAAGTACATAAACATGTAATTGAAGAAGAACGGATACCTCGATTAAAAGAATGGTTTGAAAACCATCAGGCAAGCTGGCCTAACCTGGAGTGGTACGAGTTTTCTGCTTGCACGGGATCTACATTAGGTATATTCTGTCTCGTTTCTTATACTTTGGGAGGAGCGATGGATAAGCCACTTGCTGTACAAATAGAAAAGAGTTACTTTCCTTTTATGCAGGGCCTTCACATTCTACTTGATTATTATATAGATCAGCAGGAAGACCTTGAAGAAGGTGATTTAAACTTTTGCTCTTATTATGCTCACGAAGAAGAAATGAAGAACCGCTTTAAGTTTTTTGTGGAGCAGACACATCAAGAAGTTCAGAAACTTCCAGATGCGAAGTTCCACCACATGATCCATACAGGTCTGGTTGGTATGTATTTAGCTGATCGTAAAGTCGGCAGGCTATCCAATGCGAAGAGCTTTGTTAAGGATCTGCTGAAAGTAAGCGGAAAGAAAGCCACCTTCTTTTATCTTAATACGAAAATGTACCATAAATTAAAGCCGGAGCGACCTGTTTAGGTTCTCAGGCTTTAATTTTTCTATAGCAACTACAAAAGGCGGATTATTTCTTTGGTTTAGAAAATTGTATTGCAGCACTTGGAAAGAGTTTTGGTCCAGTTGACTTACAAAGTCGAGAATGGCATTTTTTTCTTCTTGTCCTCCAGGATGTCCGTGGTAAATAACAAGTACGATGAGGCCATCCTTATTTAAATTCGCGAATAAGTGTTCTAGCGATGCGATGGTCTCCGTCGGTGTAGTAACAATTGACTTATCACCGCCTGGCAGATAGCCCAAGTTGAAAATCGCTCCCTGTAAAGAAGATAAATGAGCGGTAGAAATGTAGTTCATACAGCTTCCATGACTATCTTGAATCAGCTCGACTCGATCTTCCATTCCATCCTCTCTCAAGCGATCGCTTGTTGAATCAATGGCCTGTGCTTGAATATCAAACCCATATACGCGGCCGGTTTCCCCTACCAGATTTGCAAGAAATACCGTATCATGTCCGTTTCCGCATGTCCCATCGATAGCTGTGTCTCCTTCTTTTAGAACTTCTTTCATTAGCTCATGAGCATATGGTAATACTTTTTTTAAGGTCATTAGTCTAAGTTCCTTTGTTTGAATAAATTTCCCTTTCTCAATTTTGTAGATGAAAGTGGTGGAAGTTGAGCAAGGGATGCACCTTAATTCTAACATCTGCCTGCTGCGATCACACGACCTTTAGCTTAAAGGAATCAGAGTTCCTTATGGTTATAGAATCGTCCTCAGCTTGACAAAGAGGGGTTCTTTCATTAATATACGGTTATACATGCAAAGACGTGGAAAAGGAGTAGTAGTAAAGCTTTAAGTCCTAGAGAGTCAGCGGCTGGTGAAAGCTGACCTTGAACTTTATGAACTCGCCTTGGATGTCGCAGAAGTGAACTCAAATGGTAGCTTTTGCCGGTTTCAATCACCGTTATCGATTTCAAGTGAACGTGAATGGTCACGTTAATTTGGGTGGTACCGCGGGAATAAAGCTTCTCGTCCCATTTTTGGGATGAGAGGCTTTTTTTATATTTAAGAGTGAACAGGAGGAAAGAACATGGCTTTCGATCATAAGACAATTGAAAAGAAATGGCAGAATTACTGGCTTTCTAATAAGACCTTTCAGACGGATAGTCAGTCAAATAAAGAGAAATTCTATGCCCTTGATATGTTCCCTTACCCTTCTGGTGCCGGCCTGCACGTTGGCCACCCAGAAGGATATACAGCAACGGACATTCTTTCTAGAATGAAACGTATGCAGGGGTTTGAGGTGCTGCATCCAATTGGGTGGGATGCATTTGGTTTGCCTGCAGAGCAATACGCTCTGGACACAGGGAATGATCCTGAAGAATTTACCGAGCAGAATATTCAAACCTTTCGCAGACAAATTCAGGAGCTGGGTTTTTCCTACGATTGGGAGCGTGAAGTAAATACGACTGATCCTAATTATTATAAATGGACTCAATGGATCTTTCTTAAACTTTACGAAAAAGGTCTTGCCTATATTGATGAAGTAGCTGTGAACTGGTGCCCTGCTCTTGGAACAGTACTTGCCAACGAGGAAGTTATTGATGGAAAAAGTGAGCGAGGCGGGCATCCAGTTGAGCGCCGTCCGATGAAACAGTGGATGTTAAAGATCACGGCCTATGCTGATCGCTTACTTGATGATTTAGAAGAACTTGATTGGCCGGAAAGCATTAAAGATATGCAGCGTAACTGGATTGGTAAGTCAGAAGGAGCTGAAGTCACTTTCGACATTGAAAGTCATTCACTTTCTTTTGATGTGTTTACAACTAGACCGGATACGTTGTTTGGAGCCACTTATGCAGTGCTTGCTCCGGAACACCCGCTAGTGAAAGATATTGTCACTGAAGACCAGAAAATTGCTGTAGCAGCTTATCTTGAGAAAGCTCAAAATAAGAGCGATCTTGAACGTACGGATTTAGCGAAAGATAAAACTGGTGTTTTCACAGGGGCTTATGCAGTCAATCCTATTAATGGCAGTAAGTTACCTATCTGGGTAGCTGATTATGTATTGATGAGTTATGGAAGTGGAGCGATTATGGCTGTTCCTGCTCATGATGAGCGGGACTATGAATTCGCTCAGAAATATGACCTTGCCATTACAGAAGTAGTGGAAGGTGGTAATACTGCAGAAGAAGCTTATACAGGGGACGGGAAACACGTAAACTCTGATTTCCTAAACGGTCTTGAAAAGGAAGAAGCCATAGAAAAAGCAATTGAATGGCTGGAAACAAATCAAAAAGGAACGAATAAAACGACTTATCGCCTGCGAGATTGGTTATTCAGCCGCCAGCGTTACTGGGGTGAACCTATTCCTATTATTCATTGGGAAGATGGATCTATTTCGCCTGTGGATGAATCTGAGCTTCCAGTCGAGCTTCCGAAAACGACTGAAATTAAACCTTCAGGCACTGGAGAATCTCCGCTTGCGAATATCGACGATTGGGTGAACGTAGTGGATTCTGAGACCGGAATGAAAGGGCGTAGGGAAACGAATACTATGCCGCAATGGGCAGGCAGCTGCTGGTATTATCTACGGTACATTGATGCGGATAATGATGAAGTCTTTGCCGATTATGACAAGCTAAAAAAATGGCTGCCCGTAGATGTGTATATCGGGGGTGCCGAGCATGCGGTACTGCATCTGCTATATGCAAGATTTTGGCATAAAGTGCTTTATGATGCAGGCGTCGTCCCTACAAAAGAACCGTTCCAAAAACTATTCAATCAGGGTATGATCCTGGGTGAAGGAAATGAAAAAATGAGCAAATCCAAAGGGAATGTAGTTAACCCGGATGATATCGTCGCCACTCATGGAGCGGATACGCTTAGATTATATGAAATGTTTATGGGTCCGCTGGATGCTTCGATTGCCTGGTCAACGAATGGCCTTGATGGAGCAAGACGCTTCCTAGACCGTGTTTGGCGTTTGTTTACTGAAGAGGGTGAACTGTCAGCAAAGATTCATTCTAATAGTGAAGACGATACTCTTGAAAGGGTATATCATGAAACAGTCCAGAAAGTTACAGATAATTTTGAAGCTCTGCGGTTCAATACAGGGATTTCGCAAATGATGGTTTTTGTCAATGAAGGCTATAAGGCAGAAGAGATTCCAAAAGAATTCGCGGAAGGTTTCGTAAAACTGCTTTCACCGATTGCACCGCACATTGCTGAAGAACTTTGGAACAAATTAGGTCATGAAGAAACTATTAGTTATGAACCATGGCCAGACTATGATGCCTCTAAACTTGTGGAGGATGAAGTGGAAATTGTTGTTCAAGTTATGGGAAAAGTTAGAGCTAAACTTAAAGTTAGTCAAGAAGCGTCCAAAGAAGACTTAGAGAAAACAGCACTTGAGAATAACCAAGTACAGGAATGGCTGGAAGGAAAAACAGTTCGTAAAGTCATCGTTGTACCTGGAAAACTTGTCAATATAGTCGCGAATTAAAGGTAGAACGAATAAGTCTTCAGTAACTTGATCGGTGAATAGGAAGTTTGAATTCAAGGATAGGATATTCACGAGCCATCATTAGAAGCCGTAACATCCTGTATTTCTGAATCAAGCAAACCCGGACCAATGAGAAGAAATGGTCCGGGTTTGCTTATGAGTTAAATTCTTTTGTCACTGTTCATTTTTAGTATGAGCCATTTTCTTGACTTGGATAAATAAATCAATAAAATAGGTCATGTTAGATTAAATAAGGAGGGGAATCTCGTGAGTGAAATTAATCAAATGAAACCTGAGCAACTAGAAAAGCTCTTAGAAAATAATGCGAAAATTAATGTTATAGATGTAAGGGAAGACGAGGAAGTAGCCCAGGGAATGATCCCCACTGCTAAACATATCGCTTTAGGAACAATTCCAGAGTCGGCTGACAGCCTCGATAAAGAACAAGAATATGTAATGGTTTGCCGTTCTGGTAAACGAAGTATGAATGCTTCCGAATATCTAAAAGCTCAAGGCTTCCGTAAAGTCCATAATCTAGAGGGTGGAATGCTGGATTGGAACGGGGAGCTAGTGTTTTACTAGGAGAGGTTGAAAATGGAATGGTTGATTCTGATTATTACAGCAATTACTGTAACTTTCCTAGTTAAACGATTAGTTCTTGGACTTTCAATTAAACCTATGAAAGATAAAGAGTTCAGCTCAGATGATTATTGTGTTATCGATATTAGAGATTACATTGCATCACATCGCTCCCCTTATCCAGGTGCTGAAAATATCCCACTAAGCTATTTGCCAAGGCAGCTTAATAAACGTTTTGAATGCACCAAACAAATTTTGTTAATTACAGATGATAAACGCGGAGCAAAGTTAGCTGCTAAATTAATTCATAAGAAACGGACAGCTTCCATCTATTATATTAAACCTGCTTCTTAAAAAAGCGGGACTAAATAATTAAATAATTATCCGGACCAATGTTTAACAGTGGTTCGGCTTTTTTATTTTCTAGTAATTTAGAATAGGCATTGAGTGTGGATGCCTTTTGCGGTTTGAAGCTCCATTCATCGGTCAGACCCTCGAATCATAAGTTGATCGCCTGCGTGGATAATGAGACTTCCATTCCGCCGATCTTCTTGTGCTAGTCAGGTGTACCTGGAGACCTAAAGGAGGAGAGGCATTCTTTTGAGTTCTGACGGTTTTGAAGGATACAGCTGGAGGAGAAGGGGGACTCCCCTAATCTATGAATCTAAAAAAATTTAAAATGATATTGACTTATGATTTTGAAGGATGTATTATTATTAACGTTGCTTATTTAAGCAGTAAACAGTTTTATTAAGTCAAAGTAAAGTTTTAATTTTGATTTAATGTTTTGTATTGACACAATCTATCGAATTATGATAGAATTTATTTACTGTCGATGAGGGCAGCACTTGATCTTTGAAAACTGAACGAACCAACCAGTACGTC